>NZ_JBFDAE010000002.1:0-429160 GCF_040720935.1 Algibacter sp. 2305UL17-15 | reverse complement strand
AATATACTCAACTACTTTGATAATAAGAGCACAAATGCCTCGGCAGAATCTTTCAACGCAAAAATTAAAGCTTTTAGGGCACAGTTCAGAGGTGTGAGAAACGTAGATTTTTTCCTTTATAGGTTAACCACAGTATTTGCGTAAACACAACAATTGTTCTTGATCCGTTATTTGTTTTATGAATGATTACTACAAAATGTGTGGTATAAAATGTAAATTTTGAGACAATATTGCCAGCGTCCTTCGGACTTCACAATGTTGAGTTTCGAGATCCCGCCCTTCTGCGGGATTAGTTCAACTAACAACATTGTGCGCGTCCTTCGGACTTCCAATGTTGAGTTTCGAGATCCCGCTCTTCTGCGGGATTAGTTCAACTAACAACATTGCGTGCGTCCTTCGGACTTCACAATGTTGAGTTTCGAGATCCCGCCCTTCTGCGGGATTAGTTCAACTAACAACATTGCGTGCGTCCTTCGGACTTCACAATGTTGAGTTTCACTAAGAAAACATGTCCTTCACTTTTTCAAAAAATGATTTATCCGAGCTTTCTGGTTTTGGGGAAAAATGCTCATCTTCCACCATGGTTTCAAAAAATTCTTTCTGCTGCTTATTCAACGTTTTTGGTGTCCAAACGTTTACATGCACCAAAAGGTCTCCTTTTCCGTAGCCGTTAATACTTGGGATTCCCTTTCCGCGTAAGCGTAAAATTTTACCAGATTGTACACCAGCTTCTACTTTTATACGGACTTTACCAGTTACCGTATCAATTTCTTTTGAGGTGCCTAAAACAGCTTCAGGGAAACTTACATATAAATCGTAATGTAAATTATCACCTTCACGCTGTAAATTTTCATGATCTATTTCTTCAATAGCTACTAATAAATCTCCAGAAATTCCATTTCCAGGCGCTTCGTTCCCCTTTCCTGAAACTTTAAGCTGCATACCATCCACAACACCTGCTGGTATTTTTATGGATACTGTTTCTTCCGAAACTTTTAAACCTTGTGCATCTGCATCGGCAGGCTTTTTATCTATGGTCTGTCCGGCGCCACCACAAGCATTACATGGTGCCGATGTTTGCATTCTACCTAAAATAGTATTGGTAATACGCGTCACTTGTCCTGAACCATTACAGGTGGAACAGGTTTTATAAGTTGTTCCTGGAGCTTGTATTTTACGTTTTACTTTTATCTTTTTCTCAACGCCGTTTGCGATTTCTTCGAGTGTTAATTTTACACGAATACGCAGGTTGCTTCCTTTTACACGACGTTGTCCACCACCGCCACCAAAGCCAGAGAAACCACCGCCGCCGAAGCCGCCACCGCCAAAAATATCGCCAAACTGGCTGAATATGTCATCCATATTCATGCCGCCTCCGCCACCGCCAAAGCCACCGCCTTCAAAGGCTTGATGACCATACTGGTCGTAGCGTGCTTTTTTATTGTCGTCGCTTAAAACTTCGTAAGCTTCTGCTGCTTCTTTAAATTTAGCTTCGGCATTCTTATCATCTGGATTTTTATCAGGATGAAATTCTATGGCTTTTTTTCTGTAAGCTTTTTTAATTTCCGCTGCGCTAGCGCCTTTACTAATTCCTAATATTTCGTAATAATCTCTTTTAGCCATTCCCTATTCAACCCTTCCAAAAGGAAGAACTTATTTTTAATTAATATTTTATTGCCCTATAACTACTTTTGGAAAACGAATAACTTTCTCGCCTAAAACATATCCTTTTTCGATAACGTCAATAATTTTCCCTTTTAAATCGTCTGAAGGTGCTGGTATTTGTGTAATTGCTTCATGATTATCGGCATTAAAAACATCACCTTTTTTAACGGTCATTGCCTTTAAGCCCTTTTGCTCTAAAGTGTTTACCAATTTCTGATAAATCAACAATACCCCTTTACGCAACTCCTCAGCTTCTTTATCATCTTCTATATGGCTTAATGCACGTTCAAAATCATCAAGAACTGGCAATAAGGTTTTCATCACATCCTCGCTTGCCGTAGAAAATAATTCTATGCGCTCTTTAGATGTGCGTCTTTTGTAGTTTTCAAACTCTGCAAATAAGCGTAAAAACTTATCTTTTTCTTTTTGAAGCTCCTCTTGTAGTTGTTCTTCAACAGTTAATTCCTCAGCCATTTCTTCTTGTTGTTCTTCAACTGCAACAGCTTCATTTTCAGCACGGTTAAGTTGCTCTTCCTGGATGTCTTTTGCTTTGTTTTTTTTACTCATGGTGTATTTTTTAATACTACTACATTTCGGTTGGCAAAAGTACTGCCAATATTGTTAAAATGCCACATTGTCATTAAAAAATTTGACCTGAATTTTGTTTAACTATTTTTTTACATTTCTATAAAACAATTTGTTTAATTTTGCAGCTTAACTTAAAAATTGAATACAAATGAAAACGAATTTTAAAAATATGCTATATGTTGGTGTTTTAGCACTAGCTTTAGTTGGTTGTAAGGACAAGGCTAAAGAAGCAGAAACAAGCGCTGCTAAAGCTGCTGCCGAAGCAAAAGTTGAATCTGTTAAATATACGGTAGATACTGATGCGTCTGCAATTGAATGGAAAGGTTTTAAACCTACAGGTACTCACAACGGCACCATTAAATTAGACTCTGGAGTTTTTGCGCTTAACGGAAATACTATAGAAAGCGGCTCTTTTTTAATTGACATGAAATCTATTACTGTTTTAGATATCCCTGCGGAAGAAAAAGACAACGCAAAATTAACTGGACATTTAAAAAGTCCTGATTTCTTTGATGTGGAAAACCACCCAAGTTCAGCTTTTGAAGTAACCGGTGTTAGTGAAGCAGAAGGCAAAACAATGCTTTCTGGAAATTTAACGATTAAGGGTGTTAAAAACAATATTACATTCCCTGTATCTGTTACAGAAACTGGTAATGCAGTAAGTTTAACGAGTGAAACATTTACTATAGATCGTTCTAAATGGAACGTGAAATATGGTTCTAAATCGTTCTTTGATAATTTAGGCGATAAATTTATTAATGATGATATTGAATTAAAGATTGATGTTACGGCTAAGAAGGCTTAGTTTTTAAATTTTCTGACTTAAATATTATTTTGAAAACCACCTTTTGGGGTGGTTTTTTGTTTTAATAATTGAAACTTGAATTTATAGTAATTTTCGGCTATCTTGTTTGATCTTGGATATAAGTCATTAAACGACGCATATACGAGAGCCATTAAACGAACCCTTTATATCTACCCCAACAAATCCTCCAAAGCAGGTTTCAAACGATGATATTCAAACTGAAACCCTTTATTTTCAATTTCTTTAGAGCTTACACGTTGACTTTCAAACAACAAAATATGCATTTCTCCTAAAACCAATTTCATTGTAAACTTTGGGATATTCGGTAAAAAAAGAGGTTTATTCAAAACACTTGCAGCGGTTTTAGTCAGCTCATTATTGGTTACGGGGTTTGGTGCAACACCATTGTAAACGCCAACTAATCTATGTTCTAAAACATAAATAAATATTCTTGCTAAATCTTCAATATGAATCCAAGATTGCCATTGTTTTCCACTTCCAAAAGCAGCACCAGCACCATATTTTACAGGTTTTACTATTTCTTTTAAAGCACCACCGTTGTTGCTTAATACCAACCCAATTCTAACTTTGGAAACCGCTACATTTACTTCTGAAAATTTATCAACTACGTTTTCCCATGCTTGAACAACTTCACCTAAAAAAGTATTGCTTTTTTCTTTATGGGTTTGATCGTAATAATTGGTCAACGAATCTGGGTAAATACCGATAGCACTAGCTGAAATAACATGCTTAACCGTGTGCGATTCTCCTTTTAGACTATTTATAAGCAACTGTGTACTATCTACTCTACTTTGTATGATTTGTTGCTTGTAACTTTCTGTCCACCGTTTTGAAATGGACACTCCTGCTAAATGGATAATAGCCTCCACATCTTTAAAACAATTGGTATCAATTGCTTTGGTATTTGGATTCCAGTAAAATCCTTGATAATCTTCTTCTTGAACTATTTTAGAGATACTCGTTGTTAAATAGTTGATTTGCATGTTTTTGGAATGGCAGAGCTTCACAATTTCCTGTCCTATCATTCCTGTAGCTCCTGTAATTAAAACGCGCATTTACCTTTTTTTATTAAAGTTACGAAAAGGGATATGGGAATGCTAGGGGTTTAAGTAAGGTTTAACAGAATGTGAAAATTGACGGAAGACGGATGACCGATGACGGGTGGGTCAGGCTTTGGTGCACAATTAATGGCTGAATATTAAAATACAGATGATACTAACTGAATACTGCGACTGCGACTGATACTGCAACTGCGACTGCGACTGCGACTGCGACTGAAAACTAAAAAATCTCTCGCAAAGGCGCTAAGGCGCAAAGAGTTATTGCTTTAAAATGGAAATGATAACTGTGACAGCGACTGAAATTTGACTGAAGACGGATGACGTGTGGATTAGGGCTTTGGTGTACAATTAATGGCTGAATATTAAAATACAGATGATACTAACTGAATACTGAGACTGCGACTGCGACTGCAACTGCGACTGCGACTGCGACTGAAAACTAAAAAATCTCTCGCAAAGGCGCTAAGGCGCAAAGAGTTATTGCTTTAAAATGGAAATGATAACTGTGATTGCGACTGAAATTTGACTGAAGACGGATGACGTGTGGGTTAGCGCTTTGGTGCACAATTAATGGCTGAATATTAAAATACAGATGATACTAACTGAATACTGCGACTGCGACTGCGACTGAGACTGCGACTGAAAACTAAAAATCTCTCGCAAAGGCGCTAAGACGCAAAGAGTTATTGCTTTAAAATGGAAATGATAACTGTGACTGCGACTGAAATTTGACTGAAGATGGATGACCGATGACGGGTGGGGCAGGCTTTGGTGCACAATTAATGGCTGAATATTAAAATATGGATGATACTAACTGAATACTGAGACTGCAACTGAGACTGAATACTGCTTACTAAAATCAAACCCCTTTAATACGTTCCCATAACGATTTAAACAACGCTCCTAGACTTTCAAACTTGGGTTCAAAAGGTTTCATATTTAGTCGCTTACCATCTTTATACAGGAGCAAACTAAATACTGAAGTATTTGGATTAGCTTCATCTAAAAGCGGATAGCGCAAATCGTTGTATTCGTATTTATTTTCATCTAATTTATAAATGCTATAATACTGATTACTAAACCATGCCAAACCTTTGATGTCATTATAATCAGACGGTTTTAAATCCCGTTGCTTTGGCACTTCCCTGAAATTCTGAAATCTGTTTTTTTTGTCAAACAAAGAATAATCTGCTACAAAATACGATGTCTCTGTTTCCGCTATCGCATACCACAAAATGTTATTTAAAATGGCCGGTTGCGTGCTAAATCTTATGGCACTAATGTCATTATCTTTCAAAGATTTTCTAAAAACTGAATCAATATATAATTTATTTCCCAACGTAAATAACATGTAAGCTGAACTAATACCAATACCCAACTTTAGCCAAAGTCTTCTTTTTTCTGAAGTTCTTCTAAAAAACATTAAAACGATGACACAAACCAAAAAAGGCAATGTATATGCAGGATCTGCTACGGCTATATTATTTAGCGCAACCCGATAATCGCTAAAAGGCGCAAATAACTGTGTGCCGTAAGGTGTAAAACAATCTAGGATTGGATGCGTAAAAAGTGACCAGAAGAATAGTGAGGTCCAATCCTTGAGTGTTGTGCTGTTTAAACGTCTTCCAGAATTGTAGAGTTTATAGACTACCCAACCCAAAATAAAAGCTGCCAAAACAGAAAACAAAATAGAATGCATAAACCCTCTGTGGAATAACATTGCATCAATTTCATTGCCGTAAAGCCACCCCCCTACCAATACATCTAAATCTGGAATGGTCCCGCCGAGAGCTCCAAACAACAAGGCTTTATTTCCTATTTTTTTTCCCAGTACCGCTTCTCCACATGCAGCACCTAAAATAATTTGAGTTAATGAATCCATTCCATATAAAAATGAATGGCAAAAGTACAGAAGTATTTCCATTTGCGTACCTATTGTTAAAATCGTAACATTACGTATCCAAAAAAAATAGATGAAAGAAGACGATAATATTTCCGAATTCAAAGCTAACGACCAAAACATTATTGAAAATAAAGAGCTTAATTTTTATGAAGCCCTTATTCCTGTTGTGCTATTAATGAGTCTTTTGGCATACAATATTTTTTTTGCTGCTGGTGAGCTATTTGGAGAATATTCCAATCAATTTATCTTGCTTATTGGTGGCGCGATAGCTGCTATTGTTGGCTTTTTTAACAAAGTAACACTACATAGAATGTTATCGGAAATATGGGAAAACCTAAAAAGTGTTTTTGTACCAATAATGATTCTGTTTTTAGTAGGGGCATTAGCAGGAACATGGCTCATTAGCGGTGTTATTCCAGCTATGGTTTATTATGGTTTACAAGTATTAAGTCCCGAAATATTTCTACCGGCGTCAGTAATAATTTCTGCTGTAATCTCTATTGCTACAGGTAGTTCCTGGACAACCTCTGCTACGGTCGGCATTGCACTAGTTGGTATTGGAACAGCTTTGGGCATTAACCCTGGCATGATTGCCGGTGCTGTAATTTCTGGTGCTTATTTTGGAGATAAAATGTCGCCTCTTAGTGATACCACAAATCTTGCACCAGCTATGGCAGGAACAGATTTGTTTACTCATATTCGATATATGACGATTACAACAGTACCTACAATTATAATAACACTGATTGTTTTTGGTATTTTGAGTGCAACTATTGAAACCTCTGGAAGTGCCGATGTTAGCAATCTTTTAAAAACTATAAACACAACATTTAATATATCTCCTTGGCTATTTTTAGTGCCATTGGCGGTTATTGTTCTCATTCTTTTTAAGACGAAACCTCTAATTGCATTAGGTGCTGGAGTGCTGCTCGCTGCGCTTTTCGCATTCATATTTCAACCAGAAATTCTGAATAGTTTAGGAGAATCAAAGTTATCATCTGTAATTTCCTCAATATTTTCTGATACACGAATTACAACTGAAAATGAGAAGCTTAACGACCTCTTTTCAGCCGGCGGTATGAAAGGTATGCTATGGACCATCTATTTAATTCTATGCGCTATGGTTTTTGGAGGTATAATGGACGGCATTGGTGCATTGGCTAGAATTACGCGAGCCTTACTTTCTGTTGCTTCATCTGTTTTCGGATTATTTGCAAGTACAGTTATCAGTTGTTTGGGATTAAATACCATTGCGTCCGACCAATATTTAGCCATCGTTATTCCTGGGAAAATGTTTAAACAGGCCTTTGAAGATAAAGGCTTAGCTCCAGAGAATTTAAGCAGGACCTTGGAAGATTCTGGAACCGTTACATCGGTTTTAATTCCCTGGAATACCTGTGGAGCTTATCAAGCAGGAGTTTTAGGGGTTGGCGTTGGCGAGTACTTTATATATGCTATTTTCAACTGGTTGAGTCCGTTTACAACATTACTGTTCGCAGCTTTTTCAATTAAAATCAAACAATTAAAATCTTCAAAATAACAAGTAACCCTCTCATTTTCAGCACGCATAAATAAATACTATTAATCAATAAGTATTTAAAATTTTATGCCGTTTCATTTTCTTTGGTTGTAGGTTATTTTTGCATACTGAAAACGAATAATTAATTATAAAATTTAAATAAAAATGGCATTAGTAGGAAAAAAATTTCCAGATTTAAACGTTGACGCAATGAACGATATGGGCGATACCTTTAAGGTGAACGTTCTTGAAGAAGCGGTTAACAACAAGAAAAAAGTAGTATTGTTTTGGTATCCAAAGGATTTTACTTTTGTATGTCCAACAGAATTGCATGCGTTTCAAGCTGCTTTAGGTGAATTCGAAAAAAGAAATACAATTGTTATAGGTGCATCTTGTGATACACCAGAAGTGCATTTTGCATGGTTAAGTGCTTCAAAAGATAATGGAGGCATTGAAGGTGTAACTTATCCCCTTTTGGCAGATAGCAACAGAAACCTATCTAGCGTTTTAGGTATTTTGGATATCACTAATGAAACCTATAATGAAGCAACAGATTCTATTCAGGTCGAAGGAGACAACGTGACCTACAGAGCAACATATATCATAGATGAAGATGGTATTGTACAGCACGAAAGCATTAACAACATGCCTTTAGGTAGAAATATTGGTGAGTACCTTCGTTTGGTAGATGCATTAACTCACGTACAAGAAAAAGGTGAAGTTTGTCCTGCAAACTGGGAAGAAGGAAAACAGGCAATGAGCGCAAATGCAAAGGCTACGGCTGAGTATTTGGCAGTTCATGCTAACTAATTTGAAATTCCAAATGAGAAAATCCAAATTCCAAAAAGCAACGTTGTAATATTTTGGAATTTGGAATTTTGTTTTTGAAAATTTAAAAAATTATGATTAAAGAATTAAGCGAAGATAATTTACAGACTCTTGTTGCTGAAAACGAAACTGTCGTAGTCCAATATTCAGCAACATGGTGCGGCAATTGTCGTATTATGAAACCAAAGGTTAAAAAGTTAGCTTCAGAGTTAGAAAACATCACTTTTGTAATTGCCGATGCTGAAAAATTTCCAGAATCTAGAAAACTAGCCACGGTTGATAATTTGCCAACCTTTGCAACCTTTAAAAATGGAGTGTTTGTAAATCAAGTACAAACTAACAAATTTGAGGTTCTAAAAGCGCTTGTTGAAGAAGTTGTTTAGAGTTTTCGCTTTTGTGGAAATGACAAAATAAAATACCTAATGAAGTTACCAGTAATTAAACATCTTACACAATTTATTGAAGAAAACGACGAAGATTTTGTGGTTGAAACCATTGAAACCTTGGAAGCCTTAACCGAAGTTTCGTCTCTAAAAGATGAAGAACTGGATGTTATAGGCGAATTGATCTCAAACATGTATGGTGCTATTGAAGTGCATAAAATGACCAAATCGGGAACACCGAAAAAAGAAGCTTTAAATAGTTTTATGAGCCGTGTTTTAGGTTCAATTGACACATAATTGAAAAAAGGAAAATTAGTTAAGTTTAAAACCACTCTGCTTTCGCAAAGTGGTTTTTTTGTTTTATTTAAATCCTTTAGTCGATTATTGTTTTTTTAATTTCTATACTTTTGGTATTTTAAATTGTAAGAATAGTATCTTAGCACAGATTTTAATGCTTATTAAGAGTTTAATAAAGTATAACGATATTAATTTATAACATTAAAGAGTATTACTAAAATTTATGAAAAAATTCCGTCATTGCGTAAAGTACTATGGGCTAAATGGTCTCGTAATCTTTTCTAAACTAAAATTAGGTCTCACAAAAAACATATCAGTTCCTGGGATTTCTCACCCAATATATCTTCGAAAATCTACGACTGATATTCCAACTTTCTTTCAAATATTCACCAAACTAGAATATAAAATCCCATTAAAGTTTGATCCAAAAGTAATCATCGATTTAGGAGCCAACATTGGATTAGGAGCTATTTATTTGGCTAACAAACATCCTAACGCGAAAATTATTTCAATAGAACCGGAAAGATCAAATTTTGAAGTGCTTAAAAAAAACACAGGAAACTATAAAAACATCATTCCATTACAAAAAGCAATTTCTAATTTAGATGGTCAATTTATTGAGATTGAAGATACAGGCGCTGGTAATTGGGCATTTATGACCAAGGTTATAGAAAAGAACCAAAGCACTACATCCTCAGTAGAAACCATATCAGTAAAAAAACTAATGGAATTACATGATTTAAAACACATTGACATTCTTAAAATTGATATTGAAGGTGCAGAGAAAGAACTATTTGAAAGTAATTATGAAGACTGGATGCCTGTTACCAAATGCATCATTATCGAATTACACGATGATATGAAAAAGGGATGTTCAAAAAGCCTTTTTAAATGTATCGGCAATTATAATTTTTCTGTGGAATTTAAAGGAGAAAACTTGGTTTTTATGAATGATGATTTAGTTGATTAATCATTTTTTATTTAAATACCTCTATCGTTCCTAACCTAAATTAATAGTAATTTACAAAGAGTAACTCATTCAAATTAGTAGTTAACTCACTTATACCTACAGATTACTCATTACATCTTTTATAATGTTTTGATTGGTTATAGTTTTATTCCAAACTTAAAATAACCAATCATGAAACAGCTTTGTATTTTATTCCTATTATGTGCCTCATCAATAGCTTTTGCTAACAATACCAACCCGACAACATCTTTAGTAAAGTCCGTAACGGTATTTATTGATGGTGCGCAGGTTACACGTTTTGCAACCATCACTTTACCTATTGGAACTACAGAGTTTTCATTTACAAAACTATCCCCCTACATTCAAGAAAACAGCATTCAAATTTCGGGATTGGATAATGCTTCTATTTTGTCCATCAATTATGCCATAAACCATTTATCAAAATTGGATAAATCTGAACATATTGAAAAGCTTCAAAACGATATTGAAAGACTTAATGATGCTATTCTTCTTGAAGAAGATATGATGTCTGGCTATGAAGAAGAACTAAACATCATAAAAGAAAACAGAAAATTGGGGAATGAAAATCAAGTGGTAAGTCTTGAAAAATTGAAGCAATTTGCAGCTTATTATCGTGAACGCATTACGGAAGTCAATAAATTGATTCATAAATCTTTAAAAAAGAAAAAGGAATACAATGAGCAAATTGGAGACATTAAACAGCAATTGGCAGAATTAAATGTGGATGACAAAATTCAAACAGGAGAAATAAAAATAAAACTAAATACGAACACAAGTAAACAATTGAATCTCATTATAAAATACAATGTAAACAATGCAGGTTGGTTTCCTATCTACGATTTAAAAGCAAAAGACATCAGTAAACCTCTCGATTTACATTATAAAGCCCATGTCTATCAAAATACTGGGATTAGTTGGGATAGCGTAAAACTGACACTCTCTACAAATGACCCAAACATCAATAACATAAAACCAGATGTCAACCCGAAATACTTGAACTTTATTAGTCGCAATAGCAATTATAAAAGTGAAAACTCAACCAAAAGTTACAACTTTAAATACAACCCCTTTATAAAACAAATTAGCGGTATTATTACGGACGCGTCAGGTGTTCCACTTCCTGGAGCAAATGTGATTGTTAAAGGAACTACTAATGGTGCTGTAACAGATTTTGATGGCAACTTTAGTTTAAAAGCCAATGGCGGAAAAGAATTAGAAATATCTTATTTGGGATATAGAAGTGAAATTATCCCCATACATTCGAGTGTTATCAATTTAAGTTTAGATGAAGATGTTAGTGCTTTGGATGAAGTTGTGGTAAGTGGCTATGGAACATCAAAAAGAAGAGATATAACAGGTGCTGTTGCTTCTGTGAAATCCGAAAGTTTTGGCAATGCACTTCAAGGACGTGCCGCTGGTGTTAATATTAGAGGAGTTTCTTCTTTCAATTCTAATGCAAAACCTTTATATGTTGTGGATGGAGTAATTATGAGTTCCAATAAATTCAAAGATATAGATGAAAATATGATTGCCAACATTGAAGTTCTTAAAGATGCTTCAGCAACGAGTATTTATGGAAACAGAGGTGCTAACGGAGTAATTATTGTTACTACAAAAAAAGGAAGCTACACATCTTCAGGCGATATTATTACAGAGGGCATTACAAACACGAATTTTGAAATTCAGAAACTATCTACGGTAGAATCTGATGGCAATATCACAGTCATTGAAATTGACAAATACACCGTGCCTGCTACCTTCTCCTATTTTACGGCACCTGTAATTAATGAAAACGTGTTTTTAACCGCAAAAATTGGCGACTGGCAACAGTACAATTTACTGCCAGGTGAAGTGAATGTGTATTTTGAAGATAGCTATTCTGGAATTACAACTATTAATCCATATGCTACAACCGATAGTTTAACCGTTTCATTAGGCGTTGACCCAAATGTGGTTATTAAAAGAAAACCCATAAATAACTTTAAGAAAACGACGTTTATAGGAAATAATAAAGTTTTAGATAAAGTCTATGAAATTGAACTCAAAAACAACAAACCAACTGCCATAGCGATTGTAATTGTGGATAGAATTCCTGTAAGTCAAAACAGGGAGATAAAAGTGGATGATATAGAAACTGGAACTTCAGATTATGATGCTAAAAAAGGCATTCTAAAATGGAAAATGACTATTTCTCCAAATCAATCCAACACTTATAAATTCTCTTATACTTTGAAATATCCGAGGTATAGGAAGGTTAATTTGTAGTACTTATAATAATTTAAAATTGTTTGAAACTTGACTTTGTCAGAAAAATTTGGAACTTTGTTTAACGTAGTATATAAAATGTTAAAATGTTTTCATATTCCAAAGGCGGTGTACAATTACCGTTCAACATACCCTGAACTGGGTATTGGTTTAAACATAATTTATCTTTAGTTTTAAACTAAAATTTTTAACAATGAAAAAAACATTACTTCTACTAATTATACCTTGTTTTCTATTTGGACAAACAGGTATAAATGTTCCTGAAATGACACATTGTGACACTCAGATGATAAACTTCCTGAATTCATTTGGTATTCCAGGGGCTACATTTGCTATATCAGTTAATGGACGTATGGTGTATTCACGTGCTTTTGGCAATGCCAATATGACATCTACTGAAGTAACACGACCTTATCATCTGTTTAGAGTTGCCAGTCTTTCAAAACCCATTACGTCTATTGGAATTATGAAAATGATAGATGATGGTTTTCTGAATTTAAACGATAAAGTATTTGGTACAGGAGGTATTTTAGAAAACCATTGGTATTTCTCAAACATTACAATTACAGATGCCCGATATGACGACATTACTGTACAAATGCTACTTGAACATACAAGTGGTTGGGATAGAAATATTAATTGTTTTCCAAACCCAACATCCCCTTATCCTTGGTTTTTTAGTGGGTGCGACCCAATTGTAGCCCCTTTACAAGCTACACAAGTTTTAGGTGAGTCTAATCCAGCAAAGGAAGAGCATCTTATTTCATTTTTATTAAAACAGAATTTAAATCATGAGCCTGGTACAGTTTACTCCTATTCTAATATGGGGTTTTTGGTATTGAGTGAAGTTATTGAAGAAATTTCAGGAATGACTTATGAAGCTTGGATGCAACAAGAAATATTTAATCCATTAGGGATTTATGATATGCATATTGGAAAAAACTTATTAGCAAACAAAAGAGAACGAGAAGGTGAGTATATTGGAGAGGGTTTTACTACCTTATCTCAATATAATGATGGTACTGTTGTGCCTTGGGAGTATGGTGGTTTTAGTGTTGAAATAATGGATGGTCATGGAGGATGGATTTCCACATCCCGTGACTTAGTAAGGTTTTTACTAGCAGCTGATGGTTTTAGCACTAAACCTGATATATTATCATCCACAGCTATTAATACAATGTCTACACCCTCATCAGCTAATAATTTTTACGCAAAAGGTTGGCAAGTTAATAGCGCTAACAATTGGTGGCATTCTGGTGCTTTAAGCGGTACAGCAAGTTATTTAGTAAGAACTTCTGGAGGAGCTACTTGGGCTATTGTTTTAAATAAGCGTTTAACTGATTCTAATGCGAATGCGTTTTGGTCGCAACTTGACGCAATGGGATGGAATTGTATTGGAGGTACAACTACTTTTCCAACGCACGATTTATTGGATGCACCTACATTGAATGCGACCAATTTGCAAGCAACTAATATTACCGGAAATAGTATGGATTTATCATGGCAAAATGGCAATGGTACAAGTAGAATTGTAGTAGCTAAAGATATTTCATCTTCAACAAATTCATTTGATTTTGAAGCTTATCCTATTGACGGAATGGATTATGTTGCAAATAATGATTTTACTTCTGGAGATGATTTAGGTGATGGAACTTTTGTTATTTATAATGGCACAGGTAATTCTGTAAGCCTTGCAAATCTATCTGAAACTACGAACTATGCTATACGCATTTATGAGTACAAAAAGTTAGGTAATAATGGTAATAATGCCTTATATCTATTGGGAGGTGCTGAACAATTGGTTCAGGCTACAACTATTTTAAATATTAATGAAAATGATCTATCAAATCATATTAATGTTTATCCTACAGTAGTAAATACAGCATTTAATATAGATATCAGAGAAAGTAAAATTGGGACCTATAATTTCTACCTTTATAACATTAATGGAGTTCTTATTAAAAGAGGAATTTTAGAAAATTCACAAAATAAATTAAATTTAGAACATTTAAATTCAGGTATTTACATATTAAAAATTAGTGAAAATCACATAAAAGAAAATGCGTTTAAGATTATTAAAATTTAAAAACCGAAATATCAACTGCGCATAACAAAAGAGTGTAGTCAATTACCGTTTATGTGCTACTTTGGAAAAGCAATTACTAAACCAAAATTTGAGTTTTATTTGCTAACTTATAGCCAAGCCACAACAACAAATAATACACCAAGACGTTGAACAAACTATAAAAAATCATCCAACCTACTTCGAACTCCGTAAAATAAACCCCGCTTTTTTTTAATGCTTTTATTTTAACAAGAGCATCCGTAGTGCTTTGAACGAACTGCATAGCCTTTCTAATAAGTAATTAAATGGCTTCGGCATACTCAAACTTTACTAATATAAACTTAAATCCTTAAAATCATTTGGGAAATAGCGAAGTTATTCTTCCTTTAAAATCTTTTTCAATTCCGTATAAGCAACCTGTTCCATTTGTGCATAATCGCCGTCCGCAAAAGCCATAAGTTTAATATCGGCAAATAAATCTGCCAAATCGTTGCGGTAATAATCATGTGTTTTTACACCTTTTACAATCTTTTGGATACATTCAAAATCACTATCCTTTTGAAATTGCTCGTAAACACGTTGGTACACCTCTTTATCAACACGACTTAAAATATATTCTTTTTCTTTTGGGGATGCGTTTAAATCTAAATGCGACACATAAATTAAAATATAGGCTAATAATTCGTCTTTTGTCCATGTACTTGGTTGGGTCATATCTCCTGAAGTCAAAGTACCATATTCTGTCCATGAGCCATCATAAACCGAAATATTCTTATAACCTGACAGTTCCGCACCTAATGCCAAAACACAGGCTGTAATACCAGAACCACATGAAAAAATGATGTCTTCATCTTTTTCAGCAACCATATAAAATGCCCTCTCCACATCTTTTTTCGACTTAAAAACACCATCTTCCAATAAATCGGTAAAAGGCAAGTTAACCGAATTGGGAATTGTTCCTCTGCGTAACCCTTCTCTTGGTTCATCCACTTCACAATTAAAACGTGCCGAAGATCTTGCATCAATTATTTTATGGGTTTTAGTTGAAGTAGCGGTTTCAATATCATCGAAAAATTTCATAAAATTTGGTCGCAAATTAGCTATAAAATCGCCTTCATTGCCTTCATAAGGTTTCATATATTCTGTGGGATATCCTGCCTTTAACCATTCTGGAAATCCGCCATCCAAAACAGCTATAGTGTTAAAACCGAAAGCTCTAAATAAATACCAAACCCTCGCACTTGAGTAAATCCCTTTATCGTCATAAACCACAATGGCACTATTTTGATGGATCCCTAATTTTCTAGCTTCCTTTTGAAATTGTGCTTCTGAAGGAAATGCACTTGGAAAAGGATTTGAGGTATCACTAAACTTTTGTTTGATATCAAAAAATCGTGCATTTGGTATTTGCTGTTGCAAGGCATCAAGAGTCTTTGCAATTGTCCCATCTAAAATAACGAGGTTTTCAGCATTCAAGTTCTTATGAAGCCATTCTGCTGAAACCAAAGGTTGTGTTAAACTAACTTTAGACATACCAATCTATTTGACTTGTTCATAATTATCATACCATTCCTTGGGTTTAGGCTCGTGCAGCTTATCCAAAGATTTAGCGACTATCATAGAGACCGTGGCATCTCCAGTTACGTTTACAACCGTTCTGCACATATCTAAAGGCCTGTCAACCGCGAAAATTAGGGCTAAACCAATTGGCAATAATTCCGCAGGAAACCCGATGGATTCCAAAACAATAACAAGCATTACCATACCAGCACTTGGCACCGCCGCACTCCCAATTGAAGCCAATAAGGCTGTAAGCACAATGACCAATTGATTCGTAAACGTTAAGCCCTCGGGCCAAATAACCTGCATGATAAATACGGCCGCAATACCTTGATAAAGGCTTGTACCGTCCATATTTACGGTAGCACCAACAGGCAATACAAATCCAGACACTTCTTTATCTACGCCTAAATGTTCTTCTACTCGCTCCATAGTTACTGGCAAAGTCGCGGCACTACTACTTGTTGAAAATGCGAGTAATTGTGCTGGACTTATTTCCTTTAAAAACCAAATTGGCGACTTTTTGGTATAAATCTTCAATAAGAGCATATAAAACCCAATCATTAATATCAATCCGCCAACAACGCACAATGCATAATACAATAGTTTGACTAAAATTTCGGTATCATCAAAAGCAATAATCACATTTGCCAACAAAGCAAAAACAGCATACGGTGCAAAAAGCATAATTAAATCTACCATTTTCATGACCACTTCATTCAAGGAATCGAAGAAGTTTACGAGTGGTTTTGCTTTCTCTTCCCCAATAAGCAACAAACAGATACCGACAAAAAGGGCGAAGAATATTACTTGCAGCATTGATGCTTCTACAAAAGATTGAAAAATATTACTTGGAAAAATATCCACCAATGCCTGTAACGGACCCGCCTCTTTTTGTGCCGATGCCTTCATTAATTTATCGGTAACTCCGGCATCGTTTTCATATTTGAGCTTAATTTTTTCGATGGTATCCTGTGGCATGCCTTTACCAGGTTGTAATGTGTTTACGATACTTAAACCGATGACAATCGCCACTAAGGTTGTCCCAATATAAATACCAATGGTGCGTAAACCCATGGATTTTATTTTTGAAATATCCTTTAAATCTGAAATCCCTTTTATTAAAGATGCCAGTATTAACGGAACTGCAATCAGTTTTAAAAGGTTGATAAAGATGGTGCCGAAAGGTGCAATCCAATCGGTTACAAAACCTTTGCCGCCATCAACGGTGTTCATAATAAAACCAAAAATGATTCCGAGAACCATTCCTATAATAATTTTCCAATGTAATGCTAGTTTTTTCATTCCGCTCCTAACCTCTCCAAAGGAGAGGGATTTGTTCGTTATTGTTTATTTAAATTTTGATAAATTTTTTAGACAATATAAGTATTTTTAATGTTAATGAGTGGTGTTATTAAAATTGCTTAATTCAACTAAACTTCAAGTTATCTTCTAAATATAAAATTTTACAAAATATTCTTAGGAATAATTTTTCTAGTCCAAGTTTTCAAACGCTTGTAATTACTTACTTCGGAATCTGGATTGTAATCCAATGTGGTTTCCCAAGAATTCCCAGGTTTAAATTCTATTTCCATGCCGTTTAAAACACCATTTGATATTTTTCGTGAATTTACCACAACAAAACATTCTGTATTTAAATTTGCACTTCTGGGATCTAAATTAAATGTGCCTATAACGGTTGTTTTTCCATCGATGACCATGGTTTTTGCATGCAGTCCGAATATGGGTTGATGCTCCAATGTTTCCTGTAATTCGCCGGTCATTATTTTTGTACGTTCTTCGGCATCAGGACGAAACTCAAATATGCGTACTCCTGTATTTAGAACATCTTCTCTATTTTTTTGATAGCCACTAAAAGCCTCTACATTATCTGTTGATGCCAAACTATTGGTTAGAATTCTAATCTTTACCCCTCGATTTACGGCATCTTTGAATAAATTTCTACTGAGTTTTGTGGTCACTAAATACGGGGTTTGAATGTCGATAGAAGATTTTGCATTTTTTACCAAATTAATCAAAGCAGTTGTTGAAATGCCTCCACCCGATAAAAAGTTATCGCCACTATTTTTTCCTGGTTCATCTGAAATAAAATCAACGTCATCCAACCAAACAAGATCTCCAGAATTTTTAATGGTGTTGAATGTATTTGGCAAATCTGCGATTCGTTGTCGTATTTGTGGCCAGAAGTTATCTGGATTACAAGCATATTGATGTAAATTGTCAAACCTGTTTTCTGGATATGCGCGCTCAGAATCATTACCAATAATAGTGGTTACAGGTTTACTTAAATCACTATTCCAGAATTCGTTAAAAGACCTTTTTACCGTTTGAGACACTTTGCCTAATAACAAAATATCCCTGTCCCTGAAATTATAGTCGTGGTCGTAATCAAAGTATTCATCTGCAATATTTCTACCGCCAGTAATCACAATTTTATCATCTACAATAAAGGTTTTATTGTGCATGCGTTGGTTGGCATCTCTAAAATCGGTGGCGAACTTTCCAATTTTCTGAACAATATTCTTTCCTAGATTTACGCCTGGATTGTAAATTTTGACTTCAATATTTTCATGGGAATTAAAAGTTAAAATATCTTCAATAGTGGCATCCACCATAATATCATCTACAATAATTCTAACTTTAACACCTCTGTCTGCTGCTCGTATTAAATAATCGCAAGCAATTAATCCGACATTATCCGTTGAAAAAATAAAATATTGAATATCGATGGTTTTTTCGGCATATTCGGTTAACCATGCTCTGGTAATCATGGCGTTACTGCCATCTTCTAAAACGTAAACCCCTGTTTTCGTTTCCATCTTTTCGGAAACGTCTTTTAGTGTATTAGAAAGTGTTATGGTATCGTTTCTATGGATTTGCGAGCAGAAGTCTGTTTGTGGTGTTTGGGTTTTATTTTCTTTGCAGGATGTGAGTAGGATTAAAATGAAGCCTATTTTTAGTATTTTGATTTGGTTCATATACTTCTTATTTTCTTTTAGAAATAGTACACATTTTATATGTTATATATGCATGCTACAATTGGTGCTTTCCGCTCAATTGCCCAATTTCAGAATCCGAAATGCTCCTTGAATTACCAGCACAAAAACAATTGTTCCGATAATCAAATCAGGTTTATTTGAACTCCAATAATTTACTAAAATTCCTGCAATTATTACTCCTAAATTGATAATCACGTCATTCGATGTAAAAATCATACTTGCTTTCATATGTGCCTCTTCTTTGCTTTTTGACTTTTGCAAAATGTAAAGACAAATACCGTTTGCGACAAGTGCAAAAATCGAAACGATAATCATTGTCGAAAAGTCGGGAAGTTTCTCATCTCTGAAAAATCTTCTTAACACTTCTACAAATCCAATAATCGCAAGTGTTATTTGAAAATATCCAGCAAGTTTGGCAATCCGCTTTTTCTTTGTTAAAGTTCCTCCAACCGCAAACAAACTAATTCCGTAAACAAAACTGTCCGCAAGCATATCCAAACTGTCGCCAACAAGTCCCATAGATTTTGAGATAATTCCTGTCGTCATTTCAACAATGAAAAAAGCAAAATTTATTGCAAGTACAGACCAAAGTAGCTTTTTTTGGATTTTGTTTTCTTTAAATTCCGTTTGGTCGGTTTGTTCAGTCGAGATTTTCTTTCCGCCTAAATTCAGTTCGAGAACTGACTTTTCGATTTGGTCAATTTCTCCGCTGTGAAAAACAATCAATTTTCTATTCAGAATATCAAAATCCAAATTCGCAATGCTCGAAATCCCGTCCAATTTCATTCGGATTAGATTTTCCTCGGAAGGACAATCCATTTTTGTAATTTCAAATATCGTTTTATTCACTCGCTTGGTGGTTTTTCAGCATTACTTACAGCATGTTATATAATTACTTTTATGTTTCAAAATCCCGCAAATAAGCCAGGATAAGATGAGTTAGATATCTTTGTTATCCCATAAATATAATTTATTTTTCGTAAGTTAACACCACATTATAATAAGTGTATGATACTAGTTACAAACTAGCAGCAGCGGGCGTCATTACGAAAAAGGTACGATTGAAGTAATCTTTTAAAAAAAAGACGATAATTTAAACACCCTAGATTGTTTCGTTGCTCTCGCAATGACGATACATTTAAAAAGGTGCCTCACAAACCACATCCAGAATCTCCTGCGTTACAGGATGCACAAAACAAAGTTGTTCTGCATGCAAATACAACCGCTCCCCTTTTGTACCGTATAAATCATCGCCAACAATAGGAGTGTTTAATCCATCAGTATGAGCTGCATGCACCCGTAATTGATGCGTGCGTCCAGAAATAGGAAAAAAGTGAATGCGTGTTTTACCGTTTTCAATAGAGACGACTTTGTATTTGGTTTGGGCAGGCTTTCCGTGTTCGTAACATACCAATTGATGTGGGCGATTGTCTAAATCTACTCGCAACGGTAAATCGATAATGCCCTCTTTGGTTAGTAGTTCGCCATCCAACAACGCCACATAACGTTTTTTTATACTGCGACCGATAAACTGCTTTTGAAGGTTTTTATGTGTTTTTTCGTTTTTGGCGACTAGCAATAATCCAGAAGTGGACATATCTAAACGATGCAACAATAAAGGCCCTTTGGCTTTTGGTAAATACCGCCTCATTCTTGTTAATACTGATTCTTGAATGCGTTTCCCTGGCACGGATAAAAACTCATGGGGTTTGTTTACGAGGAGTAAATAATCATCTTCGTAAACAATTTCGAGAGGTGCTTCGTAAACAGGCATCTGCTCTATTGGGTTATCTTCAACATCCAATCCTTGCATCATGTGTCCTAAAATAGGTTCGCATTTACTGCGGCAGGATGGGTAAAACTGTTTGTGTTGACGCACCTCGGATTTTGGCGATGCGCCCCACCAAAATTCCGCCATGGCAATTGGTTTCAAATTATTTTGATAAGCATATTGAAATAACTTTGGTGCTGCACATTCTCCCGAACCTGCTGGTGGGGTTGGCGTTACTGTATTTTTAAAAATAGCGTTTAAATCTTTTGTTTTTCCTTCGGCATTTAAAAATCGATATTGCCCGTGCAAACGTTTCTGTAAAGACGCCGATTGTTTCGCACGCTTTTCCTTTAAATCGTTTAATGGATTTAAAAAACTATCTAGATGCGTTCGAGCTTTTTCAATTTTTTGTTCCCAATCTTGTTTTAAATCTTTCAACCTAAAATGATAATAGATACTTTGGTTTTTTAAATCTTCAAGCAGGTCATTATAAGCTTCGGTTGATAAATTTTTCAAACCTTCTTCACGTTCTACTTGGCGTGCTTTCTTTTTCGATTTAATAGCTTGTTTAAAGTCTTTTAATTCAAATTCGTAATCTAAAATACGTTGCTCTAAATTGGATTGTGCTTGTTTTAATTCAGACCCATTTTCTAAGGTTTCAATCTGTCTGTTGAGCCTGTTCAATTCTGCTTCTCCAATTTTATAAAATCCCTTTTCATTTAAGTTATCATACACCGTAGGTACAAATCCGTTTATAAAATTACTTTCGGCAAGTTTTCCCGAAAACGCTGCCAAATAGCCTAAGTCTCCTTGTGAGTTTTCCACGACCATTACCCCAAACATCTTCCCTATTTGCAAACCTTCCATACTTGGATCTAATCCGAAATTATGTTCAAAATCGGTTTGAGATTCTAAATAAGTTTGTAAATCTTTTGCAGCAAGAATACTCAGCTCGTGCGGTTGGTAATAAAAAGGAAAAGTAAATTGTTTTGGTAATTCTATTTCCGTTTTTATATGTAATGGACGAAATAAGGTGTTACGAAACGCTTTTTTATCATCTTTCAAAAAATCTCCGGAAATGATGTGTTTTTTATTTTCTATTGAACGATCATACAAATACACCCAAACTTTAATTTGAGAGCCGTCTTCTTGAAAAACAGTTACTAATTCTCTTTTAAATAAACTAGATTCTGGATTATTTCCATCAATCCCTTCGTAAGCATCTAAAACTTTAAAAACATCTTTGGAATTCTTCAATTTATAAACCTTTCCATAGACTTTCCAAGAAATATCATCACTTAAAACAGCACCCGGAAACCAAGAAATCTCATAAAGTTTACCATAAAAAAAGCCTTTACCTGTAACTTCAGAATTACGAGATAAAAATTGAGACATCTCAGTGTCTGAATCCTTTAGTAATGTGCCGTAAACGAATAGATAGTCAGAATTCAAACGGAAGAAACGTGATTAAATAAATCGGTTTAAATCAACTTCATTAATCTGTCCATGAGACGCATGCGCCACCAACGCTCCGTTTTTAACCACTAAAAGTTGTGGAGATTCATGTATCAGTTGAAAAGCGAAACCAACTTCATCCGAAATTTTTCTATAATTCAGTAAATCTAAATAATACAAGTCCAATTCTTTTTCGCTAAAGTTATAGTCTTTTATAAACTGACGTTGCACCATACTACTAATACCACATCGTGTGGAATGTTTAAAAATTACTTGAGGTTTTATACTCGATTTTTGTTTGATGTAATCTATTTGCTGTAAATCGTTAAATGAAACCCATGGTAGAATTTTTTCTTCTTTTGCTACCTTATCACCTCCAAATATTTTATTTAATAATCCCATAATTGCTATTAATAATTCTGTGTTATAATTGAAACGCTTATTCTATTTATTCATTGTTTAGTATCAGTCGAATTCATTCAAAAAACTTACGAACTGACTAATAGTCATCTCTTTACGGAAGAATCAAGACATTTTGTCTCAAAATAATCAACTTTTAGAAATGGTAAGGTAATTGACCTGTACTGGGCGTAAAGTTAAGCAAAAAGAACATAAATTATATACATATGAATTTTAATAATTATACCATAAAATCCCAAGAAGCCATACAACAGGCACAACAGATTGCACAAGGATTCGGACATCAGCAAATTGAAAATGAACATCTATTCAAAGGCATTTTTGAAGTTGATGAAAACGTGATACCGTTCATTTTAAAAAAGCTGAACGTTAATGTTTCCATATTAAAACAGGCACTTGACAAACAACTGGAAAGTTTCTCGAAAGTTTCTGGCGGCGAAATTATGCTTTCCCGTGAGGCAGGAAAAACCTTAAACGAGGCTTCTATCATTGCCAAAAACATGAAGGATGATTATGTTTCTGTGGAGCATCTGATTTTGGCGGTTTTTAAATCCAAAAGCAAAATTGCACAAATGCTGAAAGATCAAGGTGTGACCGAAAAAGCCCTAAAAGCTGCGATTGAGGAACTACGAAAAGGCGAAAACGTTACCTCACAAAGTCAAGAGGAAACTTATAATTCTTTGAGTAAATATGCAAAAAACCTAAATCAGTTAGCTAAAGACGGAAAACTAGATCCCGTTATTGGTCGTGGTGAAGAAATCCGACGCATACTTCAAATTTTATCTCGACGCACTAAAAACAACCCAATTTTAGTGGGTGAACCCGGAACTGGTAAAACCGCTATTGCAGAAGGTTTGGCGCATAGGATTATTGATGGCGATATTCCTGAAAACCTAAAAGATAAACAGATTTTTGCGCTCGACATGGGTGCGCTTATTGCGGGTGCTAAATATAAAGGCGAATTTGAAGAGCGATTAAAAGCCGTGATCAAAGAAGTTACGACTAGCGATGGAGATATCGTTTTGTTTATAGATGAAATTCACACGCTGGTTGGCGCTGGTGGCGGACAAGGCGCTATGGATGCCGCAAACATTTTAAAACCTGCATTGGCTCGTGGCGAACTCCGCGCTATTGGTGCGACCACTTTAGATGAATATCAAAAATATTTTGAAAAAGACAAAGCATTGGAGCGTCGTTTTCAAAAAGTAATAGTGAACGAACCTGATACGGAAAGCGCGATTTCTATCCTTAGAGGTATCAAGGAAAAGTATGAAACACACCATAAAGTGCGTATTAAAGATGATGCTATTATTGGTGCTGTAAAATTATCGCAACGTTATATCACAAACAGGTTTTTACCGGATAAGGCTATCGATTTAATGGACGAAGCCGCGTCTAAAATGCGTATGGAAATCAATTCAAAACCTGAGGAATTGGATGTTTTGGATCGTAAAATAATGCAGTTGGAAATTGAAATTGAAGCCATTAAACGTGAAAAAGATGAAACGAAATTAAAATCCCTGCGTTCAGATTTAGCTAATTTAAAAGAGGAACGTAACGCTATTTTTGCAAAATGGAAGAGTGAAAAAGAAGTGGTTGATAATATCCAAAATACAAAATCTGATATTGAAAACTATAAACTAGAAGCTGAAAAAGCGGAACGTGAAGGCGATTATGGAAAAGTAGCGGAATTACGATACGGAAAGATTAAAGAAGCGCAGGAAGAACTTGAAAAGCTTCAAAAGCAATTGCAAGAGCACTCTGAGAATTCTTTGATTAAAGAGGAGGTAACTTATGATGATATTGCAGAAATTGTTGCAAAATGGACAGGAATTCCTGTGACTAAAATGCTGCAAAGCGAACGCGAAAAATTGTTAAAACTTGAAGACGAATTACACAAACGCATTGTTGGTCAAGAAGAAGCCATTGAAGCAGTAAGTGACGCCGTGCGACGATCGAGAGCTGGTTTACAAAACCCGAAAAAACCTATCGGGACCTTTCTTTTCTTGGGAACAACTGGTGTTGGAAAAACGGAGTTGGCAAAAGCCTTGGCCGAATACCTATTTGATGACGAAAACGCCATGACCAGAATTGATATGAGCGAATATCAAGAACGCCATGCGGTGAGCAGATTGGTTGGTGCTCCTCCCGGATACATTGGTTATGATGAAGGCGGACAATTAACAGAGGCCGTAAGAAGAAAACCTTATTCTGTGGTATTGCTAGATGAAATTGAAAAAGCACATCCTGATACCTTCAACATCTTATTACAAGTTCTTGATGAAGGACATTTAACAGATAATAAAGGACGTGTAGCCGACTTTAAAAACACGATAATCATCATGACTTCCAATATGGGAAGTACCATTATACATGAGCGTTTTGAAGCTACAAAAGATATAGATTCTGCTATCATAGCTGCAAAAATTGATGTGTTGGCATTGTTGAAACAATCTGTTAGACCAGAGTTCTTAAACAGGATAGACGATACTGTAATGTTTACACCTTTATCAAAAGAAAACATTGTTGAGATTGTAAAATTACAATTAAAGGGTGTCACAAAAATGATTGCACAACAAGGCATCACTTTTGACGCCACACAACAAGCTATAGATTATTTAGCAAACAAAGGTTATAATCCAGAATATGGTGCAAGACCTGTAAAACGTGTCATTCAAAAAGAAGTTTTAAATGCTTTGAGCAAAGAGATTTTGGCAGGAAAAATAACAACAGATAGTATCATTCTACTCGATGCTTTTGGAGATAAGTTAGTTTTTAGAAATCAAAGTGATTTGGTAGAAAACATATAAAAATTTAGTTTAGTCTGGTTGGTATCCCAATAACTATCGGGATGAAAAGCAACGTGCGTCTTTTATAAGATAAACGTTGCTTTTTTTATATGCGATTAAATATACCAATTGGAATATTTAATAAAACTAAAATTATAAAAAACTTCCAAAAGTATTAGAAACCACTACCAAAATTAGATTTCAACATTCCGCAATCCATTTAATCATCTAAATAATCGAAGTTAGTACGATAAAGAAAAGAAAGCCATTTGAAAGCCATTATTTGGTGTGGTGACGTACATTTCAATCTTTTAAAACAAACGCGAGAAAAACATTCTGAAGATTTTATGGAATGATTCAAAAACGTGAATCATCCTGTTACTGCGGATAATTTTGAAAACAGACTGATAAATCTTAAAAATAAAACCATGAAAAGGGTTTAAAATTATTTTGGCAAGTATCGATATAAGGGTTCAATTCATCGAATAATTGAATAAAAAGCAGAAATGCTCTACAATAATGCTTAAATTTAAATGTTTATTAATCTGTTGATAAAAAAATAAAATCTCTCCCTCTGGTTAGTCCTAAATTTTTAATTTCACATTTGTTATTATCGCCTCAATAATGACTGAGAATATTACTAATTTTTAAAGAAAACCTACTTTTTATTTATGAATTTATCTAACTATATTGATTACACATTTTTAAAACCTACAGCTACAGAACGTGATATTATAAATGTGTGTAAAATAGCCAAGGCAAATAATTATTTTTCAGTATGTGTTAACGGCTGTTACGTGCAATTGGCGAAAGAACTTTTAAAAGATACAGATGTAAAAGTATGTACCGTTGTTGGGTTTCCATTAGGTGCGGCATCCACAAAAAGTAAAATTTCAGAAGCTTTAAATGCTATTGAAGATGGTGCTAATGAGATAGATATGGTTATTAATTTAGGTTATCTTAAAAGCAGAAATCACGTTTCGGTTTTAAGGGATATTAGCGATGTAAAACGTGCCGTTGGAGATACACCTTTGAAAGTTATTTTAGAGATTTCGGAACTTAATAAAAATGAAATAGTTAAAGCTTGTGAAATTTGCGTTGATGCCAATGCTGATTATGTAAAAACCTCGACAGGTTTTGCAAGTGGTGGCGCAACATTTACTGCGGTTAAAATTATGAAGAAGATCATAAAAGATAAAGCCAAAATAAAAGCTTCTGGCGGTATTCAAGATTTTGAAACGGCGGTAAAATATCTAGAATGTGGTGCAGATAGAATAGGAACTTCAAAAATGTTAAAACCTGAAAGCGACACCCTTCAAAAAAGAAATTCTAAGATTTACAGACGTTATATTGAAACTTCCCAAAAAAGCGAAGTTTCTATTACTAACCTGAATTTAAAGGAAACCAAGGTTTAATATTTACTTTAGTTTAAAACATACTGAATTCCCAATAAACTTTTGTGCCAAAACATCAATTGCTTGTTCTGATAATTGTAAAACCCTTGGATAACCTCCCGTAGTTTGGCAATCCCGCATTAAAATTATCAATTTTCCCGATGGCGTTAACTGTACTGTTCCGGGCATTACTAACGATGTAATTATAGATGGTAAAGCATTGTCTAAAGTTTCCTTTAATTGATACGCCATTCTGTTATTTTCTTTTGAAATGCTGAAATCTTTAGAAAACAACCTTTCTTTTTGTGCTTTTGAAAGTTGATGAAACTCTGGCCCTTTAAAAACTTCGATTACATTCGATTTTAAATAATCAGTATCAATTTTAACACTAGAAAATTTCTTTTTATTTGAAATATTATTTTTAGAAATTTTGAGTTCATCTCCTTTTTTTATCTGGATTTGCTCAGTAATTCTAGGATACATACTTCTGCTTCCCATTACAGATTCTGTTATAAAACCGCCAGACACCGCTAAATAACTTCTAAAACCTGAAACCAGTTTCCCAAAACTTAGAATATCCCCTTTTGATACCTCTATTAAACTATCATTTTTAATCGTACTATCGTTTAATTTAGGACTCATATGTCCCCCAGAGATACAAATTGCAGTACTCTCCAAAATTTCCAGTTTTGGACCACTCATGGTCATCTCTAAAACCGCAGCTTCAGTTTTATTTCCCAATAAACTATTTGCAACTTTTAACGCCCGCATATCCATAGCACCAGAAACAGGAACTCCAAATTGTTGCCACCCCATTCTTCCTAAATCTCGAACCGTTGTATAAAAACCCGGTTTTAAAACTCTAATCATTCACTACCTCGCTTTCTATTTGATACACACCAGCTTCAACCAATGTCTTTATATTTTCATGCTCTTCTAAAGAAATAGGATAAAACTGGATAACATCTCCAGCTTTTGCAAAACATGGTGGGTTTTGTAAAACATTAAAAAAGTCAATTGGAGAATTACCAATAATGTTCCACCCTCCAGGACTTGCGGATGGGTAAACACCTGTTTGCTCTCCTCCTATGCCTACTGCTCCTTTTTCAATCTTCAATCTTGGTGTTGCTTTTCTGGGCGTAAAAAGGGTTTTATCCAGACCTCCTAAATATAAAAACCCGGGTAAGAAACCTATAAAATAAATAGTATATTTTGGTTGAGAATGACGTTTAATAATAGTTTCAACAGAAAGGTTTTTTTCTTGGGACATACCTTTTAAATCCATACCAAAACTAGCATCATAACAAACGGGTAATTTCCATAATCGGGAGGTTCTTTTCTCAATTTTACCAAGTGAATTATATAGTGACTTTAATCGTTCAATTTCTTCATCTAAAACTAAAGGTTCAATACTGTAAGTTATTAATATTGAATTATATGCGTTATTTATAGAAATAAATTTTGAAGTGAGTTCAATTTCAATTTTATGTTTGAAATTCAAAACATCATTTAAGATGGTTGTATCAATTTTAGCAGGCCACACAATAAGAATTGAACGCTCTCCAAATGGCTGATATTTTAATTGAAATTTCACTTACAACTATCGGACGCAGATCCCTTTTTCTTCTAATTGATTATTAAGCCTATTAAGCAAACCGATAGCTTTCGGATTATCGCCATGAATACAAAACGTCTGAGCTTTAATTTTTATTTTTTTACCAGAAATGGTTTTAACCTTTTCTTCTGAAATCATGCGATATACATGTTGAAAAACATCTTCTGGGTTTTCAATAATTGCGTTTTCTTTCTGCCTTGAAACCAATGTTAAATCATCATTATAGTTTCTATCAGCAAATGCTTCATATACAATTGGAATTTTATTTTCAACAGCAATTTCTGCCATAACGGAATTATAAGGCACATAAAGAGCTACAGGCAATTCCATACTTTTCATTACCTCAGCAATTACGGTAGCAATTTTTTCATCCTTTGCCGCCATATTGTATAGTGCACCATGAGTTTTTACATGGTGTAAATTCATATTCTCTTCTTCAAGAATGGCTATCAATAGATTAATTTGATCTTCAATTGATTTGAATAAAGCTACGCAGGGCATATCCATGGCAACTCTACCAAAATTTTCAGGATCTGGAAACGATGGATGGGCTCCTATTTTTACTTTATATTTTTTGGCAAGCTTAACAACATGCTGCATGATATCTTCATCTCCTGCATGACCACCGCAGGCAATATTACAAGATGAGATAAAAGGCATGAGTTGGGATTCGTTACCAATACCTTCACCTAAATCGGCATTTATATCTATTGAAAGTTTGGGCATTAAAATATATTTAAATTAAAAACCTTATTTAAGGCGGTAATAGCCAACAAGATACTTATTAAAAGTATGAACCCACCAAAAGTATTGTTGGCTATTGTGTTTTTATAATTTCCTAAAAGCGTTTTCCTATTCATGACCCACAATAAAAATCCAGCAATAACAGGTAGTAGCAGTCCATTGGCCACTTGTGCAAATTTAATAATTTCTATAGGTTTTATCCCTGATGATGAAAGAATTACACCTAAAATTAAAATAAATGCCCAAACACTTCTAAATTTTACAGATTTTAAATTAGAATCCCAACCTAAACAGCCACTTGCAACATATGCCGCTGCCAAAGGTGCCGTAATTGCACTTGTAATTCCAGCAGCAAATAATCCGATTGCCAAAAAGTATTTTGAAAAACTCCCGAATAATGGTTCTAAACCAAGTGCTAAATCTGCTGCATTGTTAACTTCAGTACTTTGTATTGCCGTTGCGGAAACAACAATACTCATAGACACCAAACCACCTAGCAGAATGGCGATAAACGTATCTTTTCTGGCATGGCCCAAATCACTAACATCTTGCCATTTTTCTTTTACTAAAGAGGCATGTAAAAACAAATTATAGGGTACCACAGTTGTGCCTATTAAAGCTATAATTAATAATGTACTTCCATCTGGTAACTTTGGGATAAAAGCACCTTTTAATAATTCTAAAATATTGGGTTTGGTAAAAATCGCTGTAGTCAAAAATGCAAAACTCATTAAAATGACTAAAAACACCAATGCCTTTTCAATGATTTTATAATTACCGAGATATAACAATACAAAGGCAATACTGCCAATAACGAGACTTAAAATATTTAAAGAAAAGCTTCCAATATTTATGTGATGATTGCCAACTATGGTTTCCAGTCCAAGAACACCTCCACTAATATTTCCAGCTTCATATGCAGCATTTCCAATAACAATTGCAGATAATACCAATGCAATTGATAAAAACTTAAAAACAGGTATTTTAATTTCCGACCGAATAATTTCTGATAAGCCCTTTTGAGTAACGAGCCCCAACCTTGCGGCCATTTCTTGGAGTACAATGGTGGCGATGATAGATAACACCAACGCCCATAATAACGCAAATCCAAATTGCACTCCAGAAAGCGTACAAATAGTTACAGTTCCAGGGCCAATAAATGCTGCTGCCACTAAGGGACCTGGTCCTATATTTTTAATCATTTTTTTCAAACAGAAGTGATTAATCGTACTATTTTAACTGATTCAGCAACTCCTCTACCGCTCTTTTTAACTGCGTATCCTTTTCTTTTGCTTTATCGTCTGGGTTATTATAAACTATAATATCTGGAACAGCTGGTCCCAATTCCATATTAGATTGTGTTTCTTTAACATACCAACCTCTATAGGGCATTCTGACGTAAGAGCCATCTATCAAATTGGTACTTCCCGTTGAAATAACAGCACCAAATGTTGGCACTCCAACTAAAGTTCCAAGACCTAAAGCTTTATAGGCATGCGAAAAAATTTCAGCATTAGAATAGCTATTTTGGTTGCACAAAGCTATGGATGGTTTTGTCCATGATGCTAAAGGTAAGCGCTCGCTAAAGGGATAATGATCCATGAATTTAGTATGCTCTTTTTCTAAATTCTCAGCAGCTCCTCTTGGAACGGTATAGGCATGTTGCTTCACATTAAGAACCGCCATCAAATAATCGGTTGTCCAGCCTCCTCCATTAAACCTCACATCAATTACGATGCCTTCCTTTCCTAATCCCGCGGCTGTTAATTCGCGCTCAAAACGCTCAAAACTTGTCCAATTCATACCTTGAATATGAATATAACCTAGCCTGCCATTTGAATACTTATCGGTAAGTCGCTGTCGCTCTTTAACCCATGCTTTATAATTTTCTGCGCTGTTACTGCTTTTTGGTCGGATAACAATTTCTTTTGAATTACCACCTCTATTTACCTCAACATAAATTTTCTCATTTGAAGTACCTTCCAATAAACGATAAACGTTTATATCCTTATTAAGTTTTATACCATTAACAGCCGTAATAATATCACCTACATAAAACTTACTTGTGCTTCTATCTCCTGGCATGGTAGGGACTACAGACATCACTTTTAAATTTCCATTTGAAGTTGGTTCTAATTCAATGCCCAATAAACCTGTGGTTTCTTTTTGAATATCTTCTCTGGTCTCTACTTTGTAAAGCCCCATGTGGCTCGCATTTATTTGCCCCAACATCCAATTAAACACCATCTGAAAATCTGTTCGTGTGGAAGAAGCTTCTAATGCTAAAGGTTCATATTTCTTTCTGAGGTTATTCCAATCTTGTCCATGAAAATTAGGGTCGTAAAAACCATCATTAATAGCTTTCCAAGCTTCATTAAAAATTTGTTGGGATTCGGTATTGTAATCAATATTTAGTTTTGCGGAAAACGGTAATGCTTCTATTTTATCATTTGATACATCGATACGTGACAGACTGCCTTTATCTTTCGTTAAAAATATAGTTGTAAATTGTTTATCGGCAGTAATATTGGAAGGTTTACTGTTTTTAGAGGTTAATCCCTTTACATCTTTTCCATCCCATTTTATTTTGAATAGATCAGATTCTACTTTAGGATTTCCTCTACTCCGATTTCCAGTAGTATAATATATGGTTTTACTATCTTTTGAAAATAACTGACCAAATTCCCCACCAACAAAAGCGGTAACTTGTACTTGGCGCTCATGGATATCCTCAAAATCTATAACCACATTTTTTACTTTTTCTTTTTTATCTTTGTTTTCTTTTTCCTTATTGCATTTATCATTTTTATCTTTCTTCTCTTTAGACTTTGAATCGTCTTCAGTTTCTTCATCCCAATCTTCTTTGGTTTTTTCCCAATCGGCTTTAGTTAACCACGTAAACCAAACATCATAGTCACTATTATTTCTGTTGGAAGAAAACATTAATTTTTTGCCATCGGGACTCCAAACCGCACTTCTGTCCTGTTTTGGGTGCATAGATATATTAACGGGTTTTGTACTATTATCTGCCTTATGAATATAAATTTCAGTATTAAAATCTAAATTACTTAAACTATAAGCCAACCATTTCGAGTCTGGAGACCATGCCACACCACCCGGAGTTGCCCAACCGTCCAGTAAAGTTTTTTGATTAGATAACTTCCCCTTAGCATCAATAGTTGCTACAACTAACTTACCTTTCCCAACATTATATGCCAAAGATGTTCCACTTGGTGCTAATTTTAGATTGCTTTCGTCGTCTTCAGTATTGGTTAATCGTTCAATTTTATGCTTTAAGGTTTTAAATACATCAGATTCCTTTTCATTATTTGATTTTACGAGATAAATATCCTTTTGTCCATCCCTATCAGAAATAAAAACAAGTGTGCTATCATTCAACCATGTAGCATCACTTTCCCTAAAGGAAGATTTTGAAATATTTACAGTTCGTTTTTTATCTTTTGAAGTTTCCCTAATAAACAACTCGCCTCGCATGTTGATTACTGCATATTTTCCATTAGGCGAAACTGCGATATCACTTACTTTATCGGTATAAGTTTTATGAACCACAGGGGAGAATCTATAATCTGAAGCCAAATTAATATTCACTTCCTTTTGTGCTTTTGTTGCTGCATTAATAACGAATACTTGATTACCCTTGGTTGCCACAATATCGTTTCCATTTCTACTAATTTGAAATGAAAAAATCCCCATATCTTTAAAACTAGTGACTTGTGATATAGTGCCTTGTTTTTCGCCTGAACCATTAATAGTCAATTTGTGTACATTATATTTTCCGCTTCTTGAAGATTGAAAATAAATGGTGTTATCATCGCCCCATTGCGGATAAAAATCGTTCCCGTCAAAATCGGTTAACTTCGTGTAACTATCATTTTTAATGTCGTACAACCATAAATCCCTATTGGCGGGCCCTTGATAGGCTTCTCTTTCTAATCTACAACTTCCTTTTACAAAGACTACATATTTACCATTAGGAGATACATTAGCATCAAAACCGGTAGCATCCAAAAAACGTTTAGGTGTCCCTCCTTTTTCATCTATAATATGAGTTTCGTACTCACGCTCAACCTGAACAAAATTTCTTCGTGTTGAAAAAAGTATAGTGCCAGTAGCCGTAAAATCTGTGATGACATCCGAAGCAGAATGATACGTTAATCGTTTTGGCGCTCCACCAGATGCTGGCATCAGGTAAACATCATTATTACCGAAGCGTTCACTAATAAATGCAATGGATTTACCATCGGCACTCCAGATTGGTCTTGTGTCATATGCCTCATGAACGGTTAATCGTTTTGGGTTTTGTCCATTGATGGTCGCTGTCCAAATATCCCCTTGATAATTAAAGGCTATAGATTGTCCGTTTGGACTAATTGCAGGAAAGTTGATTAAAGGGTTTTGAGCAAAGGCAAAGGTTGTCAATAACAAGCATAAACTTGCTAAAAACTTTGAATACAGTTTCATTTTTTATGGATTATTGTAATTATAGCCCTAAAAATATAACTTATTAAGTAATTATAGGATGTATCTTTTAGCTTTAACAAAGTTTTTACTATTATTCTGAAACTGAATTCAAGGCATATATGGCAAAACTCCCCAACCAATGTCCGCCCTCATAACTATCTCCAAAAATACTTGGCAAGGAATAATTGATGTGTTGGTATGCAATATCATTAAGATGATGGTATTCGGGCAAGTCCTCTGCTATTTTCAATAAACTCCACGCTCTGGAAAAATTCAGGCCATCTAAATGCACTAAATGCCCATCACTCCTATCGGAAACAATACCAACTTCCAACGTGAAATTTTTATCTTTTAATTGTGGCAGAAATTCATCCAACCATGATTTATATGTTTCAATTGGCAATAGCCGTTTCATCAAAGCCGCTTCTTCTAAACATGGCGATAAAAAATCTGTACCACTAGGCTCCCAAGACATAGGGCAGTTTTTATCGTTCATAAAGAAAAACTTAGCGCGATCGGAAATAGCAGATTTAAGAGCTTCATTGTTTAAAGTTTCAGCATAATCATAAGCAAATGAGAGCCCGAATGCCGTATTTGTATGTGTACCGACACGAAGTGAGTAATTTAATCTTGGTAAGAATTCTATATAGTTTTCCATAATTAAATCTGTTAAAGGCTGAAGGTTTGCCTCCAGTTTTTTTGCAGTTTCATCATCCCAAGTATGGAGTTCTTCTGCCAGTTTTAGCAACCATGCCCAGCCATAGGTGCGTTCATAAGATTTGTTATGTTTCCCATGAAAATAGGCAACTTCGGCTTCTATATTTTCTTTTGAAATGTTATTGAGCAGTTTTTGTTTAATAGCATCCGCATTGTCAATATTAGGAAACGACTTCAACAAACTTACCAAACTCCAATGGCCGTGAACTGCCGAATGCCAATCGAAACACCCGTAAAATGCGGGATGTAATGTTGTTGGCGATTTTAAATCTTCAGGACCACCCAAAGTTTGGGATAAACGGTTTGGGTATTCCGTATTTACGCAATGCAATGGTAAAGCGGCCAGTTTATTCGCTTGCTCTAAATCTAATTTAGGCACATCAATACTAATTTCTGAATTCATATGAGACGAAACTTCAGAACTTTGAATGTTTACTTCTTCCTTTTTTGAAGAATTACATGCAAATACTATTAAGGTTATGATAATAAAAGCGCTCTGTTTCATAAAAATGTTTTAAAAATAACGACATGCTAAATTTACCTTACCTCAAAAGAATTGCCAAATATTTACTCCCTTAACATTTTATATTCCCCCAATTAGAGCATTTGTTGTATAAATATAGACAACTGTTATGTTATAAAATTGCATTACCAAGATTAAAACAACATATAGTAATATATTTGTAAAAGCCATTATTAGAAAAATAATTATTTAACTCACAATACGAATAGATGAGACCACTTACGACCACTTTAATATTGTTCATTACCACTACGCTATCTCTTTTTTCCCAACAGAATGATTGGGAAAATCCCCATGTAAACCAGATTAATAAATTGCCCGCAAGAGCTACGTTTTATTCTTATGAAACTACAGATTTAGCAAAGACCGATGTTCGTGAGAATTCGAAAAACTATACATCTTTAAACGGCGATTGGAAATTTAAATGGGTAGCAAAACCTGCCGATGCTTCGGATAATTTTCAGGAAAATGATTTTGATAGTACAGATTGGAAAACTATAGATGTACCGTCAAACTGGGAAATGCGAGGTTACGGTATTCCTATTTACACCAATTCAACTTATCCTTTTTTTAGTGATTTTCCAAAAATCAACCATCACGACAATCCTGTGGGACATTATATTAAAAGCTTCAAATTTGAAGCGTCTTGGAAAGATAAAGATGTGATTCTTCACTTTGGTGGCGTTTCCTCTGCCTACTACGTTTGGGTAAACGGAAAATTTGTTGGTTATAGCGAAGACACCAGATTGCCTTCTGAATTTGATATCACAAAACATTTGGTTGATGGCGATAATAAAGTGGCGGTAAAAGTATATCGTTGGGCAGATGGCAGTTACCTAGAAGCGCAAGACCATTGGAGAATGAGCGGTATTGAACGCGAGGTGTATTTACAAGCATTACCAAAAGTGAGACTTTCAGATTTTACGGTTAGAACGGTTTTGGATGAAAATTATAAGGATGCTTCATTACAGATAAGACCAGAAATCACGGTTAATATTCCAAATAAGTACATTGAAAAAATAGGGCATTTTGGAGGCAACCCATTGAAAACCGTTGTTGATGACTGGGTGTTAACAACGCAATTAGTTGATGCCGATGGACAAACCATTGGAGATGAAAACACCATAAAACTAAGAAAAATTCTAGGCGAATTTTATCCTCAAAGAGATAATGTAGAATTTGGTTTAATAAAAACTGAAGTTCCCAATCCTAGAAAGTGGTCTTCAGACGATCCGTATTTATACACTCTCCTTTTTGAACTTAAAGATGATAAGGGTAATTCCATACAACATACCAGCACAAAAGTTGGATTTAGAAGTCTTGAAATTGATGATAGAGGACGCTTTTTAGTGAACGGAAATCCTGTGAAAATGATTGGTGTAAACCGTCACGATCACGACCAAATCAATGGTAAGGCATTAACCCGAAAAAATATTGAGGATGATGTGAAGCTTTTAAAGCAATTCAACTTTAATGCCGTAAGAACCTCACACTACCCTAACGACCCGTATTTTTATGATTTATGTGATGTCTATGGCATTTATGTGATGGATGAAGCGAACTTGGAAACCCATGGTACCCGCGGACAATTATCCAACGTGCCAGATTGGGGAGCTGCCTATTTAGAACGCGCCATTAGAATGGTAGAGCGCGACAAGAACCACCCGAGCATTGTGTTTTGGAGTTTGGGTAACGAGTCTGGAATGGGGCCAAACCATGCAGCGATGTCGGGTTGGATCAAAGAATTCGATCCTACGCGGTTTATTCATTATGAAGGTGCGCAAGGCGATGCTACCGATAAGCGTTACAAACCAAATTACTTTTCAAAAAACTCTGGAAACCCAACCGACCCTAAATGGGTAGATATGTTGAGTCGCATGTATTTTACGGCTTCTGGTACTCAAGGTTTAATTGACAGTACAGATGATTTTGATAAACGCCCTGTGATTTTATGTGAATACGCCCACGCTATGGGAAATTCCACAGGAAACATGAAAACCTACTGGGATATGATTTATAAAAACGACCGCGCTTTAGGGGGTTATATTTGGGATTGGATTGACCAAGGCATACTTACAAAAGATGAAAATGGAAAAGAATTTATTGCCTACGGAGGCGACTTTGGCGATAAACCCAATGATAATAGTTTCTGCTTAAACGGAATTATTGCATCAGATAGAACGCCAAAACCTGCAACTTACGAATGTAAAAAAGTAAACCAACCTGTTGCTATTTCTACTGATGATGCTAAAAGCGGAGATTTTCAAATATTAAACCGTCATCATGCTATTGATTTATCGGGTTATGATTTGAAATGGGAATTGACCGAAAATGGAAAAACAATCCAAAAGGGTAATTTAAATAGTTTAGACACAAAACCATTTGAAACCAGCACACTTAAAATAGACTTAAAAAAACCAAAGTTAAAAGCAGGTAGCGAATATCATATTTCTATAAACGGGCATTTAAAAGAAAATACACTTTGGGCAAGTAAAGGGTATTTGGTATTTACCGAACAGTTTAAACTCGATTATACTGTTAAAGAAGCAAAACCAATGACGAGTAATGCTACTTTAAACGTAGTTGATACTACAGAGGAAATTAGTATTTCTAATGCATCCATCGCTCTTAAAATTGATAAAGGGTCTGGATACATTTCATCTTTTGAATCGAATGGGAATACCTTATTTAATTCGCCATTAAAACTTAATTTTTGGCGCGCAGAAACTGAAAACGATATTGCTTATAGACGTGCTAAAAAGCAAGAATCTGAACGCGATTGGATGACAGCGGGGGCTAATTTTGTACCTAGTAAAGTTGAAGTCGCTTCAAATGAAAAAGGTAAAGTAGTTGTTGCTGTAAATGGTAGTATTGAAAACCCTAAAACAGAATTACAATTAAAATACACCATTCTCGGAAACGGTTCGGTTAAAGTAAACTATACGGCTAATATCGACGAAAACGCACCTAATGTTCCAAGAATCGGGATGCAATTTGATATTTCAGATACGTACAAAAACCTAACTTATTTCGGTAGAGGTCCAGAACCAAATTACCAAGATAGAATGTCTGGTGCGCATGTGGGCTTATATTCTGGGAATGCGAAAACCATGAGTTATATGTATCCTGTTCCTGAAGAATACGGAAACCATACCGATACACGTTGGTTTAAATTACAAAATAATGCTTCAAAAGGTGTTTTAGTAAAAGGCGAAGATAATTTAAGCTTTAGTGTGCAAGCGTATAGCACCATGAATTTAGAAAAAGCAAAACATTTAAATGAATTGACAGAACGCAATACATTAAGTGTAAATATAGATTTAAAACAAATGGGCGTTGGTGGTGATGATACTTGGAGTAAAAATGCTGAACCACATGAGGCATTTTTAATTGCTCCGGGAAGTTATAGTTATTCCTTTTATTTGGTCCCTTTGAGTTCTAAGATAAAGCCTGAAACGGTGAAGTTTTAAACCAATTTTTTTGATATTTAGAGAAAAAAAGGATAGTACACCCCAGGGTGTACTATCCTTTTTTATTTATATATATGTTATACTTCGAAGAGTGCATTTTATTTTCCGTAATGATAGCGACAAGCTGCTATCAATAGTTCATCATTTTCGTATTTATAAACCAATCAATGTTCTGATGTTATGTGTCTTGACCAATAACCTTGTAAACCTCCTTTTAAAGCTTCTAAAACATTTATTACGACCCGTTCTGCGAAGTTTGTAACTTGGCGCTAACTTAACTTTTCAATCTAGCTATTTTGCCACAACTAGTTTTTGAAAACCGTACCATTCTCCTAACCAGAAAACATAAAAACGCATCAATTAATTTCCAGTTTTTTGTAATGTCCAGCGTCTGCCAAGAAGATCTGTACCAGATATATTACCGTTCGGCTCTACCTGTAGGCTCACACTTCCACGGTCTGGTATCGCGCCGTTCATAAGATAAACCATGACATTATACGTTAACAATTTGTTGTGAGGATTATAGCCCCATGTACCTTTTATTTGCGAAAACCCATCTGCACTTTGCTGGGTGCCGCTTAAAGCACCTCCAACATTAAAATATAGATTTAAATAAGATATTTGTTGCCCAAATTGATAAATGTAAATGTTCCAAGACCCCGGCATGTAGATGTTATTTTGCTGAGGCGGAGGTGTGGGCTTTTTTGGTGGCTGAATGTTTGGGGCACTACTTTGGTTTGTTTGATTAGTGTTAATATGTGTTTTGAAATTTTTATCGACTGACAATCTTTTATTCTTGATCAAGTTATGTATCTGTTCCGCCATTTTCCAAGTTTGTCCTGCGCCAAACCAACTAAAGCAATAAAAATACATCATTTTTTTAACGCCATCGTAATGACCTGAAATCCCCATGTAGTTATATGTGTATCCTGGATTTATATCTTGCGGATAATAGTCCAATACATCAATATCTTTTATGGTAATTTTAATGTCTCCAACAAATTCTATGCTGTTTGAAAGCACCTTGATTGTACCAGATTGTTCAGAGTTATCTACAATGGCTTTTGCTTGATTGATATGCCTCATTTTCACATCCTTAAAAGTAGCCAAGAGTTTAGCTGGTGAGGTTGGAAAATCATCTTTTAAAAGATGTGCTTCTTGCTTTTCTTTATGGGTATTATTTGCTATTTCAGGTTCTGGCAGTTTTGGAGATGGTTTTTTTAACTTTTCAATGGTTACAGGTATTGTTTTTGATCCACATCCATTTTTATCCTTAACGTGAATACTGCCACGGTTCATACCCGCTTTTGGAGTAAATTTTAGTTGAATATAGGTATCATGCTTTTTAATCTCTATCCAATCACTTTTACAGGTTGCTGTCCAATCTAATTTACCGCTCCCTTCATTAAACACATCGATAGTTTCATCGTGCAGAGTTTCATCGAATCCAACACCAATATGGTAAATTTTTTCCTGAGATACGTTCAGCCTTGGCTTCCCGACGCCCATGTTAATTGTTTTATATTCTTCATTTATCTCCTCTAATTTCTTTTTGGGTATAAGTTTTCTTTTACAAAGTGGAAGACTCCCAACACCTCCAGCTTGTTTTTGAGGTCTTTGCTTGGTTTCATCATAGATTAGTGGTGAAATATAATCATATACGTCATCACTACTCACATAACCCTCTTCATTTCTATTGATTTTATCAGATAATAGCGCTTCGTGAAGGTATTTTGTAAATGGACTTGGGCTATTTGGGTTATCTGAATCGACCGTTAATTCCATAGAACTTGAACTAGTCATTACAAACCGACCTGTAGCCTGTAACTTTCGTGATAATTCCCCGCCTTTAAACCCTCCGCTGTGGCAACAATCGAGAATTAAAACATGCTTTCTTGGCGCATAATTTTCTATTAGCCTGTTGATTACGCTAGCAGGAATTGTTGTAGAGATTGGGGAATCTTTCTTTGAGTTTTTAGCGCACAGATATAATGTACTCATTCTATCTTGTAACCCATGCCCGCTATAATAAAATAACGATTGGTCATTATGTGTTAAGTTTTTGAAGAACTGCTCTAATGCAGTTAGAATTTCTGCTGAGGTAGCGTTTAAGAGCGTAGTAACATTCTTTTCCTCAAACAATCCTTTTTCAGGATTACAAAGTGCCTGTTTTAATATCCTGACATCATTTACCGGACCATTAAGTTTGGGCAAACCATGGGGGTCTTCAGGAAACTCACTGTTCCCTACAAGTATGGCTTTATAGGTAACACTCATATCATGACGCTTTTTCTATGGCTTGTTGCAGAAACTCTTTTAGCATGTTTTTGTCTAAACCGTTTGCATCTGCGGTAAATGACACCATCTTTCCGTTGATGTTTGCTGACAATTCTATTTTGGTAGATTTATCTCTTGATAACCATGCTTTAACTACATCTACTATTCCTGTTATTACTGCGGGCCCAAGTGTGATAATTAAGGTTTCCAGTCCGCCTTTCATGCCCTCTACTGGCTCTATCCTTTTTTCTACTTTTGTAGCTCTCCCTTGTAGATCGCTTACAAGTAAATTTTTTTGTTGTGCCCATCGTGAATCATTTTCATCAAAAAAATCGGAAGTTGGATTCAGAATAACTTCTATCTGTTTGTCTTGCATAATGCTTATTTTTTTTGGCTGTATTCCAAATTTATAGAATTTATTTCAAATATGCGAGTTTATGTTTACAGATTTTTAGAGTACTTGAATGTTTTTCAGAACTTTACGTTAAGGGTCTGCTCTCTTCTATTTGAAAATTTTTGGGCGATAACCCGATCCTGATAACTACCGGGAGCGGTCGGGCTTTCCACTATACCTGCCTACCGACCTGGTCTTTTTTAAGCGTCTTTGCGAAGGAGGAACGACTGTGGCAATCTGTTTAATTTATTTTCTGTGCTAAATTTAGTGCATATTGGTCTTAAAAAAGGATGCCGCTTCAATCCCTATCCTTTAGATTAGCATTGCTTATAACAATACCAATACATTTTCCAACTCAATCTTTGAAAGTAATTCTAGTTCGTTATTTTCAAATTTAGAATCTAAATGCTCTAAAACTGCATCATCAGCCTTAGGTTTGTAATTATTATAATCCACAAACCTGATACCTTCTATAAAACGTTCGTTATAGGCTTCACGAAAGCGTAAGCCCACACCATGGTTTTCGGAATAAGAATAGGCTAAATAATCAGCTTTAAAGGTTTTGGTATGGATCCAATAGATAAACACATCTTCAAAATCTTCGCCACCACCATCTTCATTAAAAGTGATTTTAATTTTATAGTACTCCATTCCTTTTATCTTGGTTGTTCCTAAAAAAGATTTATTGACAGCTTTACTATCTAAACCATAAGGTAATACAGAAAAATAATGCACAGAATTAACGGAAGCGCTATATTTTAAAGCCGTAGAATCTGCCAACTTAATCCTTTCACCATTTATATAACGATTAAAACCGTTGTTGTCCAATACGTCAAAAATTGAATCGGATGTTTTTATAATTAACCTTGAGAGCGCAAATTGTCCGTTGTGTCTCGTTGCTGAATATTGCTTATCGCGGAATTCAAATGCTATTTTGGAATTTTGTAACATTTCGGCGCCAGAAACCAATATGGATTTTTGAACGATGCTATCTGCATTTTGAAGTTCTTTTTCACAATTGAATAGAAATGAAGCAAATACAGATATCAAAATAATTTTCCTTATCATGACTGGGCTTTGAAAGTGAGTCGTAAAACCGATAGGTACTTAACGGTACAAATGTATAATATACAAATTTTAGGACGATGCACTCGATAGGGCACTCGTCAGAGACGAAGCGCTAGAGCAAACCAGAAATAGCTGGGAATTTTTACTGTATTATAATTGCTTCTTATTTTGTTTTTGAATTTTAATTTCCATCAAAGTCGGGAGACTTTGCGGAGCGGGATGTATTAAGAAATGTTTAATTGTAAGTCAGGTGCTTTCAAGTTTCTTGATTTTATGTTATTTTGGTATTTCTTTTATTATGAACTCATCTTAACTTTTTCTATTCCCTAAAAAATGGCTTAAATTCGCTCATATTTCGCTACTTTTATTATCCGTAGCCCAGAAACGACGGGTCTATGCCTTTCAAAAATTAACTAATCTGAATACCCCGATATATCGGGATTCGATTAAAAACAAAAAATTAAGATGAGTTCTATATATTTAAATCCTTCTGATATGGAAAAGAACAACAATTTTAGAATATCCAATTTGGGCGAACCCACAAAAACGTCCCCAATACATTTAAGCAAAATCAAAGGCGACAACATTTTTAATTTCATTGAAGATAGTGAACGAATTCTGGCAGATGTCCAATTGAAAAATCTCAATGCTACCTTGAAAGACGGCATGCTTCCAGACTCGTATGAACGTTCTGGACCTCGGGAAAAGGTCTTTTTTGAAGGCGAGAATACTACCGCTGCTATTGTGACTTGTGGCGGACTTTGCCCTGGTATCAATAACGTCATTCGCAGTTTGGTTATGGCGCTGCATTATTTTTATGGCATAAAAAGAGTTATCGGTATTCCCTACGGTTTTGAGGGATTGAATCCTGAAAGTGGTCACGAATTCATTGAACTTACACCAGATAAAGTCAAGAATATCCACGAGTTTGGCGGGACGATCTTGGGGTCTTCAAGGGGGAATCAGGATGTATCTCTCATGGTTGATACCCTTGTGGATAATAAAATCGATATATTATTTACCATTGGTGGCGATGGGACTTTGAAAGGCGCTAACGCCATTGGCACTGAGATTATTAATAGAGGCTTAAAAATTGCAGTCGCTGGAATCCCAAAAACCATTGATAATGACATTGATATCATTGACAAATCCTTTGGTTTTGAAACGTCCTTTGACGTGGCTTGCCCAATTGTTAGAGATGCTCATAACGAAGCAGATGGCGCTTACAACGGAATGGCCATTGTAAAATTAATGGGAAGGGATAGTGGATTTATTGCGGCTTCAACGGCACTTTCAATGCCAGTCGTAAATTTTGTGCTTGTACCAGAAATGGATTTTGAATTGGAGGGAGAGAACGGATTCCTTGCAAATCTAAAAAAAAGACTGCAATTGAAAAAGCATGCTGTCATTGTTGTCGCTGAGGGCGCAGGCCAGCATTTATTTAAAACTAAAAATAACGAGATTACCGACGCTTCGGGTAACATTCAGCACAAGGATATTGGGTTATTGCTCAAGCAGAAAATCAAGGAATACTTTGATGGTATTAAGATGAAGACAACCATAAAATATATTGACCCTAGTTATATCATCCGAAGTGCTCCCGCAAATGCTAACGATAGTCTTTATTGCAACCGTTTGGCTTATCACGCTGTTCACGGGGCCATGGCAGGAAAAACAAATTTTGTAGTGGGAAGCGTTCACAAAAGATTCGTGTACCTACCCATCACGGATGTTACCAAAAAGCGAAAAAAGATTGATATGGAAAGTGGGTTGTGGTTTGGGGTGTTACAGAGTACAGGGCAGCCTTTTTCGATGAAGTAGTTCTGCCAGTTTTGTATGCGCTAGTGCCTCGCTCCGCAAAGTCTCCCGACTTTGAGCCATATTCTTTTGTTCTAACCCAACCACCCTTCTCTATCCAAACTACGATACTGAATAGCCTCACTAATATGAGACCCATTCACATCGGTAACACCTTCCAAATCTGCAATCGTTCTTGAAACTTTTAAAATTCTATCATAGGCCCGAGCCGATAAATTCAAGCGTTCCATAGCCGTTTTTAAAAGCTCTTTGGAAGCATCATCTAAAACACAATGTTTTCTAATTTGTTTCACATTCATTTGGGCATTATAATGCACTTTATCAGAGTCTTCAAAACGTTGGGTTTGAATTTCCCGGGCTTTAGTAACACGTTTTCTAATTTCAACAGAGGTTTCCCCTTTTCTATCATCAGATAGTTTATCAAAAGGAACAGGTGTCACTTCAATATGAATATCGATACGATCCAACAACGGCCCAGAAACCTTACTTAAATAGCGTTGCATTTCCGCAGGACTTGATGTTATAGGGGAATCTGGATCATTAAAATAACCACTCGGACTCGGGTTCATACTCGCCACTAACATAAACGACGATGGATAGGTTACCGTGAACTTTGCTCTGGAAATCGTGACTTCCCGATCTTCCAAAGGTTGACGCATAACCTCAAGAACTTCACGTTTAAATTCGGGTAATTCATCTAAAAACAAAACGCCATTGTGCGACATAGAAATTTCCCCGGGTTGCGGATAACTGCCGCCGCCAACAAGTGCGACGTTGCTTATTGTGTGATGCGGACTTCTAAACGGACGCTGCGCCATCAATCCTGAATCTTTTACGCGACCAACTACTGAATGTATCTTTGTGGTTTCCAAAGCTTCATGTAGTGTCATCGGCGGTAAAATACTTGGTAATCTCTTGGCCAACATTGTTTTTCCTGCTCCCGGAGGGCCTATTAAAATAATATTATGTCCGCCAGCAGCTGCTATTTCCATACAACGCTTAATACCTTCTTGCCCTTTCACATCTGAAAAATCAAACTCTGGAAAATCCAGATTCTTTTCAAATTCTTCTCTGGTATTGATTATGGTTTGCCCTAAAGGTTCACCTTTATCAAAATAATTAATGACTTGTTCAATAGTTTCAACACCATAAACTTCTAAATCATCTACAATAGCAGCTTCTTTAGCATTTTGCGCAGGTAGAATAAAACCTTTAAAACCTTCTTCCCTAGCTTTAACGGCAATAGGTAACGCGCCTTTTATGGGCTGCAAACCGCCATCAAGCGACAATTCTCCCATAATCAAGTATTTATCTAAATCTTCGGCTTTAATTTGACCTGTTGACGCTAGAATTCCGATGGCCAACGTTAAATCGTATGCGGAACCCTCCTTTCGTAAATCTGCGGGAGACATGTTAATGATAATCTTCTTTCCTGGGATTCTGTAGCCATTATTCTGAAGTGCTGCCGCAATTCTAAAATTACTTTCCTTAATGGCGTTATCAGGCAAACCTACAAGATGGTAACCTACACCCTTATCTACATTTACCTCAACAACAACAGTTGAAGCCTCTACACCAAAAACGGCACTAGCAAAAACTTTTTTAAGCATATTTTTTTATTTCTGCTTAAATGTAAGAAATGTATTTGGGATTGAATAATAAATTAAGAATTCTATAATATGCTTTTTTTAGGCTTTGCAACAATTATAGTGTAAGATACGACAACATCATTATTTATCTTAATATGAACATCATAATTTCCCTTTTTAGAAAAACGGTATTTAAATTTGTGATTATTCTTGTCTTCAGGATTTAAAACTTTAATCTTTTCATTTTTAAAACCTTTGTTAATAAACAAGCATATCTTATCAGTTTCCATGTTATAAGATGTTTTCAAACTGAATAAAACTTCTTCATGAACCGAAATTTGAGTGACAAGTTTTTCTGGTAATATAGGCATAACACCAAACTTATAAGTGGTCCCATAAATTAAAGGTGCTTTTACAAACTCATTTATCGTTAATGTATCATTTAGTAATAGCCATTTTTTATCGAGAGGATAATGGTTTTTAGAGAATAATTCCGGTGATGCTAGAAAATAACCATCATTATAATTTTTAACAAATATATTTTCATTTATATAAAAGTAACCACTAGCTAAGGTAGCATCTACCAAATACCATTTATTATTTAATTTAACCGCATTCCACGAGTGATTGGGAATATCGATGGCTTCAACATTTGTATTTACAGTTCTGCTGTAACCATTCACAATCACACATTCTATATCGGCTAAAGACGCCAACTCCTTCAATAAATAAGCATATCCAGAACATATTGTTTTTTTATCTTTTAAGAGTCTGTCAAAAACCCAAGCTTCTACTTGAGTATTCCAATTAGAAAATGCAATACTATCATTCTTAAATTTTTTACGTTTTCTAATGGTTTTTTCACTAAACCCATGGTCGCTCTCAATATTTGAACACACCCAAGTATGGATGGCTCTAAATTTTTCGACTTGGGTATTCAAATTATTAGAAAGCTTGTAAGCTAATAACGGTAGATTACAGAGTCTTTCACCTTTATATAAATTGGCTATACTATCTGCCTTTTCAAAATTGATATATTTGAAATCAGATTTTTGAGCTTCAATTGTGGAACTCAGAAATAAAAAGAATATATAAAGAAATAGTTTCATTAGAATATACCTTTTAGTTTTTGCCAAAATGAGCGTTTAGATTTATAAATAGTACTCACTTCTACTTCTCCCATTAAAACACAGGAACTACTTGGCATAATAACATTTAAAATAGTTTGATTTTCTTTAATAACAATTTTTCTAGTCTCAAAACCCAAATAACTCACCAGTAAAACATCGCCTTTTTTTAATGCCTTTGGAAACGTAAACTCGCCATCAAAATTAGCAGATGTCCCTGTACTTGTTCCTTTTAAAAGGATATTAGCCCCAGGAAGCGGTCCTGATTCATCTGAAATAATTCCAGTTAGCAATCCGTCTTGTGCAACAACTTTCTTATTAGTATCACTTTTATTAGTATTCAACTCTTGAACAATTTCCGTTTTAGGTGTGTTATCCTGAGCTTGAATAGTATGAAGCGATAGCATTGAAAAAAACGTTAAACTAAAAATTCTTAAATATTTAAAGTTTGAAGTTTTTTGTGGTTCGTTGAAAAATGAATAATCTTTTAACTGGGAAAAATTAAAATACCCACAAGTATTTTGGTCATTGTTTTTAAAATGTTTGATTAATTGTTCATCACTCATTTTTCTAAAGTCAATAACATTTTTTTGACATGAGCTACAGAATCCTCCCGTTGATGTTTCTTTAAACTGACTGAATTTTTCTGAACACGGTTTACTAATTGTAAGATTGAATTTTTGTTCCATGATATTTGTTTTTTTGTTCTCTCGAAACTAGAAATAACAAGTAAAACAAAAAATCTAGTTTTATTAAACGATACTTCTGGATGAGTAAACAGTACGTTTCAACGAGTTAAAATTTATTGCAAAAAAGAATCCCGCCAAGGCAGGATTCATTAATTACATTATAAAACGTTTCAATAAAAGTATTTAGTTAATAAATTTAGGTTTGATTACCAACATGACCCAACCCCAATTCTGCACATCGGCCGCAGCACTTTTAGAAACATTCTTTAACTCATACATCCCATCGCTAGCAAACATTTGCGAATACCCAGCAACTAAAGCATAACCCTTAAATGCCTTCTTAAATACAATGTCCACTTCTGTTCCTAAAGCATTCTCTCCGCTTGGCAAATCTTGTTCGCCACTAAAGTTTAAAGCTTTTACCATTAAACTAGAGGTTTCGCTTAATTTAAAGTTGGCACTTACATGAATATCAACTAAACCAATAGAATTTGCGTGATTCCCTACGTAGAAATAATCCATAAATCCATTAAACTTGTGGTTAGTACCGTATAACGGAAAGAAGGCTCCAGTTTCTCCTGCTCCACCATCGTTTCCACTAATAATTTCAATACCTGCACCTAAACCAACTTTCGGAGATGCTTTGTAAGTTAGGTCTAACCCCACCAAATAGGCGCCTTTTACAGAAACCATATTTACACGCTCTCCAGTTTGAATAAAAGCATTGGCAGCTGCACCAAATGCACCCGACTTATAGTCAAGATGCGTTCCCAAGGTTTGCAAACTACTTACACCACTTCCTGCATAAACTCTTTCTCCAGCAACTACATCAAAGTTTTGAAACACATTGTTCAATGCCAATAAACTTCCCGAAAAGCTTCCCCAATTTTGTTTCGCATATACATACTGCATCGCTTTATACGAAAAGAACCCTGGGTTTTCGGTATATTCATTTCCAACATTCGTAAACCCGCTTACATTGGCAGGCATATTATCAAAATCTTGATTAAAAGCGAAACCAAAGTCTAACACAAATTTGTCTTTCTTGTATTTTATAAGTGCGGCATCATGGTTTCGACCTTGTTGCGCCCAATCCAATCCGCCCATAATACGCTGATCATCATAAGATATAGATTGACGCCCCAGTTTTGTTGACCAGCCAGACCCTAAATTAATGTCTGCCCAAGCCTCAAAAATTGCGAAAGAGTTGTTATCATCTACAACTCTTATCTGTCTGTTCTCGCCCCAAGTAAAAACATCCTGAATACTTAAATAAAATTTATAAGCCTCTGTGTTATAACCTGTATTTAATCGCACTCTAGTGGCGGTAGAAAAACCAGGTTCTGCAGCATCTGGAATAATACTTCCAAATCCGTTACGGTATTCTGCCCGTGGCCTAAATTCTCCGTCTAGTGTAAATTGCGCTTGTGCAAATTGAATCATCAATGCCATCAGGCCTATCAATACATATTGTTTTCTCATTTTACTTGTTTTTAAGTTTGATTTACTATTAGTTATTTTATTGTTTATAATTCTTGTTTTATGATTTTTTTAATGCAAATATATAGTTGTAACTATCCTAAGATTATGATATTTCTCATGTTTCATGACCTTAAAGATGAATTATATTTTGTGTTTTTTTAATTTAATGCTCCAGGAAGTCGATCAAATGTTTTCTGTATGTATAATAATCGTCGTGTTCCAATACTGCTTTTCTTGTTCGAGGCCTTTCAAAATCAATCTCTAAAACATCGCCTATTTTGGCTTTTGGACCACTGGTCATCATCACAACGCGGTCTGCTAAAAAGATAGCCTCATCTACATCATGTGTAATCATAACCGCAGTAATTTTTTCCTTATTCCATATTTCAATCAAAATATCTTGAAGCTCCCCTCGTGTTAAAGAATCTAACATACCAAAAGGTTCGTCCAACAATAATACTTTCGGTTTTATGGCAAAAGCACGAGCAATACCAACACGTTGTTGCATTCCTTGGGATAATTCCGAAGCACGCTTATTAAACGCCTCTTCCAAACCGACTTTTTGCAAATAGTACTTCGCAATGTCGTTGCGTTGTCCTTTTGTGGCATGCGGAAATACTTGATTTACCCCCAACATCACGTTCTGCAACGCCGTCATCCAGGGCATTAAACTAGGTGATTGAAAAATAACGCCTCTATCTGGCCCAGGCCCTTTAATATGTTTTCCCAATACTGAAATATTCCCGCCAGAAATCGGATTCAATCCTGCTATCATAGATAACATCGTTGTTTTACCACAGCCCGAATGCCCAATAATGGTGACGAATTCCTCTTTTCTAATTTGAAGATTCAGGTCCTCCAAAACCACGTAATCGCCTTTTGGTGTTGGATATATCTTCTTTAAATCTTTTAAATCCAGCATCACTTCATTCGAAGGAAAACGCATATCTGTAATAATTTTCGTTTTGTTTTCAATTATAGTACTCATTTTGACACTTATTTAAATCGGTTAACAAAATCTTTCGGAGTCAACTCCGGAAGCACAAATTCTTCTTTAGCTTGTGATTTCCGCTCATCTCCAATATCCATTAAATATTCGATAATGGCATTTCTCGTTTTCTTAAAATTCGGGTTATCGTTCATTTCGGTTTTGTCCCTCGGTCTGTCGAGGTCAATTTTAAACTCAGGGCCCAAGGTCGCGTTTGGCCCTGGACGCAATGGAATAATACGATCTGCCATATAAATTCCCTCATCCACATCATTGGTAATCAATAACGCCGTACGCTTATCTTTTCCCCAGATATTTAAAATTTCATCTTGAAGATTGCCACGGGTTAAGGCATCCAAAGCACCAAGCGGTTCGTCCATAATAATCATTTCAGGTTTCATCGCCAAAGCTCTGGCAACCGCTACACGTTGGCGCATCCCGCCCGATAATTCCTTGGGGCGTTTAGTAATTGCAGGCGTTAAACCCACCATCTCCACATACGCCGCAACAATGGCATTCAACTCCGTTTTACTTTTCTTCGGAAACGCCTCTTTAACCGCCATATAAACATTCTGACCTACCGTTAACCACGGCAACAATGAGTAATTCTGAAAAATCACACCGCGTTCATGGCTCGTTCCCTGCACCGGCTCACCCTTAAACAAAATCTCCCCTTTTGTGGGCTCCAAAAGACCATTGATCAAGTTTACCAATGTGGTTTTTCCACTCCCCGTAAACCCCACAATTGCTACAAATTCGCCTTCTTCAATGGACAAATTAATATTCGAAAGCACCTCGGTATCATTCCCGTCCTGTTCGTACGTTTTATAAATATTATTTAATTCTAAGTATGCCATTTCTTTTTTGTTTTAGAAGTTTAATGGTCTAAAAGTTTAGCGCTTCCCAACACCTAAAGTTATCAACCTTCAAACTTTTATATTTATCATTTTTTTGGGGCTGCCCGACGAGGAAGCCTCCCTGACCCCTCCGAAGGAGGTAACGCTTACTCCAATTAGTTTATTCTTTTTGTCCACAAAAAGCTAAACTTCAAACTCACAACTTCAAGCTTCCATCTTTTTTCATTTCCACAACGTTAACTCCCGTCTCCCGTCAACCGTCTTCCGTCTTTTTCAAATGGCACCCGTCTTATCAAAACTTACCCAATTCTGAATCGTTAACATCAATCTATCCAACAAGAAACCAATGATGCCAATTACAAACATGGCAACGATAATTTTTGCATTCGAGTCGTTCGCACCATTCTGGAATTCCTCCCAAACAAACAGTCCCAACCCTGGGCTTTGTGCCAATAATTCAATGGCAATCAAGACCATCCACGCTACCGATAAGGTAATTTTCAACCCCGTAAAAATTAACGGTAAAGATGATGGCAGGACCACTTTAAAAATCTTTTGGAAATTTCCGAGCTTCAATACTTTCGCCACATTTATATAATCTTTATCTACAGATGAAACTCCCATGGCCGTATTGACCAAAGTTGCCCACATAGAACATAAACCAACACTTATAAAAGATATGGTAAACGAACTATCCTCATTAGAATCTATCAACAACGTTTTTACAATCATAAACACCAATAAATACCAAACTACGGGCGATACGGGTTTAAAAATTTGAATGAACCAGTTAAACGCACTTTTCAAAGTGGGGCTCAATCCTATAAATATTCCAAGAGGCACTGCAATAAATAATGCGAGTAAAAATCCAGCAAAAACCGTTTTCAAACTTCTAAAAATTTGATCGACAAACGATGGTCGTCCTGTGTAGGTAATCGCGTCTTTACCTTCCGCTATACGTTTTTCATTTAGCGCCGCCGTTTTTTCAATAAAAGCCGCTTTATCAGCACTAATAATATTATGGTCCCTTAATAAGGATTGATACGAACTCCAAACCTGACTGGGCGATGGTAACGTATTTGGCTGACAACTAGAATCTCCAGATTCAATACAAGTACGAAGTGCTTCGGCTGCCGCAGGACCTTGGTCATTTAAAGCCTTTTCAATTTTAAATTCGGCTTCAATATTATACAAACTCCTTGAGCCCATGTGCCACAAGCCAATAAATAATAAAATGGAAGCAAGCGGTACAATCACTTTACGTAGAAAATTTTTAAAATCTTCCTTTTCTAGCTTCCCAGTAAATAAGTCTCTTAGTGTGCTTAAAAAGCCTAACCCCACAAATTTGGTCGCTTTTTCCAATGTTATACTTAACTTCATCTTTCTCTATTTTTTTGTCGTGCTGAACTTTTTTCAGTATCTCATTTTTATAGGATTTAAAACGAGTTCAGCACCACATATTTTAAAATGTTTACTGTACAGCTTTGTCTTTATTTCCAATTTTAAAGCTGTTGATATATACAATCGGATCTTTAGCATCATAAGATGTTCCATCAATAAAATCGGTAGTTGCCGGTTTGTAACCATCTGTCGTTGGAATATCTCCTGCGGGAATCTGTTCTTCTTCAACCAAAAGCTTTGCTGCTTTAGTCCAGATATCCGGTCTGTATATATCTTTAATTGTATTTGCATACCAATCTGCCGCTTTAGCTTCAGGAATTTGTCCCCATCTTCTCATTTGCGTTAAGAACCAAATACCATCAGAGTAGAACGGATATGTTGCATTGTATTTATAGAACACATTGAAATCTGGCATGTCACGTTTGTCGCCTTTTTCAAATTCAAACGTACCTGTCATAGAATTTGCCAATACTTCTTCTGGCGCACCAACATACTGAGACATGGCTAATATTTTCACAGCTTCTGCCCTATTGCTAGGTTCGTCCAACCATTTTCCAGCTCTAATTAATGCTTTTGTCACAGCGACCGCGGTATTTGGATAATCTTCAACAAATTTCTTTGTCATTACAAATACCTTTTCTGGGTTGTTTTTCCAGATATCATAATTTGTCACAACCGGCACACCAATACCTTTAAAAACGGCTTGCTGGTTCCAAGGCTCTCCTACACAATACCCATAAATAGTTCCTGCTTCTAGGGTTGCTGGCATTTGTGGCGGAGGTGTTACAGACAGCAACACTTCAGCATCAATTTGCCCTTGTACGTTATCTGCTGTGTACATACCCGGATGGATGCCTGCAGCAGCTAACCAATAGCGAATTTCGTAATTATGCGTAGAAACGGGAAATACCATCCCCATTTTAAAAGCTTTTCCAGAGTTTTTATAGTCTGTAATAACAGGTTTTAGGGCGTCTGCTTTAATAGGGTGGATTGGTTTTCCGTCAGCATCTTTTGGCACATTTGGTTTCATTTTGGACCAAACATCGTTTGATACGGTAATACCGTTGCCATTTAAATCCATTGAAAACGGAGTTACCAATGCTGCTTGACGCCCAAATCCTGCGCCAGCAGCAATGGGCTGACCCGCCAACATATGAGAGCCATCCAATTGGCCATCAATTACACGGTCCAACACATTTTTCCAGTTAGATTGTGCTTCAACAGACACAAATAAACCTTCATCTTCAAAAAACCCTTTTTCTTTTGCAATGGCCAATGGTGCCATATCGGTTAATTTGATAAAACCGAACGTTAATTGTGGCTTTTCAATAGCTAATGTTATCGTTTTTGATTTTTCTGCTACAACTTCCGCTGTAGTTGTTTTCTTTTTGTCATTTCCTCCGCATGAGAATAATAAAACTGCAACGGGTAAAACCCAAGTTGTTCTTTTTAGTAGAGATTTCATAATTGAATTGTTTTTTAATTAATCTAAGTATTAATACTTACACAGGGCAAATATATAAGTAGGTTGACTTCTATTTTATGATGAATACCATATTGAAACCTCTTTTTTTGACATATAAAAACCTGCTATTAAACAGGTTTAAAAAGCAAGACATTTATTTTCAGTATTTTAAAAGCGTACCCAGCTTATACGTAAGCATACGTAATCGAGAAAAATGAATAAATAATAGAAATTAATAAGCGCTAAAAAATACCCCGCTCAGTTTAAGTATCAAGGAAATAATTATGTTCGCTAATCTCCTTTTTTAATAATTGAACATCCGTAATACCAATCTTCCTTCCTTTAGCGAAAATAAGGTTCTCTTTTTTTAATGCTGAAAAAATGCGAATAACTTGTTCCTCTGTGGTGCCTGCATAATCCGCATATTCTTTTCTGCTCAGCGGTAAATTAAGAAACCCTCTCAAATCCCCAAATTTTCGGTGTATGTATAATAAGGTGTCAATCACACGTTCCCGAACCGTCATTTGCGAGATGGATTTTACTTTGTTCTCACTTCTGTTCAATTCGTTAGCATAGAACAACATCATGTCATAGGTAAACTTTGGATTATTCAAAAGTGTGTATTGGAGATGTTCTTTTGAGAAATAATGCAACTCGGAGTCTGTCAGGGCTATAGCTCCAATAGAATAGTACTCTTGGGTGCCAAACCCACGATGACCAATAATTTCACATGGTTTTGCAAAACGTACAATTTGTTCACGCCCGTTAATGCCTGTTCTGATCACTTTTACAACGCCACTTTTTATAAAGAAAAGCCCATTAACAGGAGCGCCCTCCATGATAAGCTGCTGTCCCTTTTTACATTTTAAGATGGTGCTGCTCTGAGGAAGTTCGGAATTAAAAAGTAACTCTGAATTGTTATGGATCAAGCAGCTGGCACTTTTACAGACTGCACAAGTCCCCGCAATAACAGTTTTGGAATCTAATTTATTTTGAGCAGAAGTCGATTGCATTACGTATTAAGTTCAATATCAAAAATACGTAATAATACTTAGTTTTAAAACATAGAAGCTTAGTTTTGAGAACATCTCAAAAAATGGCTACTAAAATTAATCAATTCCTTTTTTTGACTTTCTCTAATATCAAAATTATAATAAAAGATCTATTTTTTATACCGAAGTTTCCCCAATTCAATACCAATTGCTGTTTTTGCCAGTATGGTAAACACAAATGCTCCCATGGCCCAAATACCAAGAGTTACCCCTATTTCAATACCTGTTGGTGTGTATTCAGCTATTTTACCATAAGGCCCTGGTATAAAACCGGGAACAATCAATCCGAAACCTTTTTCAATCCAAATGGCGATAAATAATATAAAACAACAGAAAAATAGGACTTTAAAATTATTCCGAAGTTTGTGGAATGTCAATAGAACAGTTGCTAAAACATTCAACGGTATAGCTGTCCAAATCCAAGGTAACAATGCATTTTTTCCATGTAATCCGAAGAATAAATAATATGCACTTTCACTATGGTGTGTTGGCGCATAAAACTCTTTAAACAATTCTGAAATCAACATAATCAGATTTATTTGGGCAGCAACAGTAACCACCATTGCTATTTTTTTGATGGTCTTATCCTCAATTTTAAAGGCGGTATGTGTTCTAATAATGGCCAATACCAAAATGATCAACGCAGGTCCCGCAGCGAATGCAGAAGCTAAAAACCGAGGTCCCAACAAAGCGTTGTTCCAAAATGGACGCGCTTGCAACCCTTGGTATAAAAATGCAGTTACTAAGTGAATTCCAACGGCCCAAAACACAGATAAAATTGCTCCGGGAACATAAACACTCGCCTTAGATTCCTTTCCTTGGTAATGTCTGAACAAAATATAAAATGGAATAGTAATGTTTAAAAACAGATAGCCATTAAGTACCAATACGTCCCAGGTCAGCATCGAATTCGGAAAATTAAACACGCCAATACCCGGTATCATATGCCACAACACCGATGGTCCTCCCATATCAGCAATAACAAATGCTAAACACATAATTAGTGCTGCTACTGCTAATCCTTCACCAATTAAAACGGCTTGTTTAAAATCAATATCTTTAAGTACATAAGTAGGCATTACTAACATTACTGCAGCCGCCGCAACACCAACTAAAAATGTAAAATTGGAAATATATAAGCCCCAGCTCACTCTATCTGACATGCCTGTTGCACTTAACCCTTGATCTAGCTGGATAGAATAACAATACATACCAACTAACATTATAAAAGTTAAAAATGCCATCCAAATGTGGTATTTTTTAGAACCGTGAGTAATAGCGTCCACACTATCAATTACTAAACTTTTAAAAACTTTTAATCGTCGCATATAAATTTTATTAAAAACTCTATATTTTCATTTGGGCGTTACCACAAGGGTCGGGCTTTCACTACTCGCTCCCTCCTACGTCGGGGAGCTCAAACAGACCGTTCAATCCCTAACGGGGGTTAGTACGCAATAACCAGTATTCAGTCCGCAATCTGCATAACTATTTGCCAACTAGTCCATAAAATACCAGAACTTAGGCTCCGTACCTAAATCTTCTTTCAATCGAAATACCTTTTTATTTTCTAAAACCCATCTAATGGTACTATCTGGGTCCAATAAATTTCCAAAAATTCTGGCGCCAGTTGGGCACGCTTCAACACAAGCAGGGTTTTTACCAGCTCTGGAACGTTGTACACAAAATGTACATTTTTCCATCACACCCTTTTTGCGCATTCGGTTTCCTAAATAATGTTGGTTTTTATTGATTTCCGTTTCTGGCACTTCTGGTTTGCTCCAATTAAAGCGCCTGCCATCATATGGGCAAGCAGCCATACAGTAGCGGCAACCCACGCACCAATCATAATCTATCACTACCAAACCATCGTCCTCTCTCCATGTTGCCGATACAGGACACACCTCAACACATGGTGGATTATCGCAATGAAAACATTGTGTTCCCATATAAAAATGACCTTCAGCAGGAACTTCATGGTAATAATTATCATCGGCTTCATTAAAATTAAAACCTTTGCCGTCTTTCATTTCATGGATCCTGATGTATTGCATTTGCGAATCCCTATCTTGGTTATTTTCCTCAACACAGGCATTCACACAATCCATATAGCCTTGACACTTTGAAATGTTGAAAGCATAACCAAACAGGACATCGTCTTCGGCATTTTTAGAAGACATACTAATATTTTTTCCCGTTCTCAATTCATACGAACGCATCAATCTTTCTACAGTACCTTTCTTCTCCTTATCATCCATCAATTTATAGTTGCCCTTAAATTGTTCTTCCCAATCTATTTGCGCTTTTTCCTTACTTTCCTCACCACTAACCACACTACAAGATGTGCTAACCGCTCCTGCCCCAATCAATAAACTAGCCGTTAGCTTTTTAAAAGCTGTACGTCTGTCCATTTTAACCTCAAACACCTGATCAAATCCATCTTTGGTACGCTCTTCTCCGATGGAAGCATTAATAGCCGCTTCTGCAAATTCTTCATCTGTCATTTGAGGAGGTTCTGAATGGGATCCACATCCTCCAGCCGTTTTTCCGCAGCCACAAGCCCCCGAAGGTTCTTGTTCCTTCTTACCTAAATTTAAAGAAAACCATTTTTTGCTATTGCTACCCATACCTTATATATTATTAAAACCTATTATGAAGTTTTTAATTATTCCCGTTCTTTTACTGTTTCTGTATTAAATCGTGCTGGCCACTTACTCGCAATTTGAGGCTTATGCGGATTATGGCAATTCACACAGGTCATAGATGCCCTTGGAGGCGCCCAACCACCAATACGTTTTCCATGTGCGCCACCTTTCCAATCTTCAAATTGTTTGGTGTGGCATTGGTTACATAAATTGTAACTGTTATTAAAATCGATGCTATGCCCCGTCAAACTTTTTAAATTATCCATATTATCAGGATTATGACAGGTAATACAATTCATGGTGTTTTTGTTTGCATGCACCAACTTAATATCCCAATGGGCTTTTTTAGCATCCCTACTTTGCATTTGTTGAAGCGGTTTTGAATGACACTCGGTACAAGCATAAGATGTGATCTGACCTCTTCGTTCTGGAATTAAAAACGTGTGCTCTCCTTCAGTAATCTCTATAGTTTCAATCCCCTCTAAATATTTTTCTGATGAAATAGAAGTGCCATGATAATTTCTGCCTTCAGCTTCAATTTTATCGGTTACACCATGATATTCGCCTTCTCCATGTTTACATGAACATAAAGCGACTAAAAGAATAAAGCTATAAACTATTTTGTTCATCATATAATTATTGTGGGCTATTAATAGCTCTTTTAAAAATTCCTATATCGGTCATCTCTTTATTGTTTGGCACGTGGCATTGTCTGCAATTGATGCGCTCTGGATGTGTTACCCTAATTTCCTTAGGCGCACTAGGGCCTGCATGACATGATAAACAATTTTCATGCATCTGAACTTGATGCGGAATTACAGGCGGACTGCCTTGAAGCGCATTATTAACTCCAACTTGTGGCGCTTCAACTTTATAAAAATTTGTGCCTTTAAATAATTGCTCGGTGTGCTGTGGCACATGACATTGCCTACAATTTACCATTTCAGGATGTGGCGTTACAGGTGCGTACGCATCAAACTTATTTACGAATCCACCGTTTTGATGACATTTCAAACACACATTTTCTCCCATGCTGCGCTCATTAGAAACAGGATGTGGAATACTTGGTGGTGCACCATGAAACGCTCGGTTCTTATAATAATCCTTTAAACTTCTTTGATGGTTTTCATCAACGGGCATATTGGCATAATCCAAGGCATATTGCGATCGCTGAAACACTCCCGTTTCCGAAGGAATTAAAGTTATTGGGTTCTCACTCTCAACAGGAATATAAGCTTCTTCCCGTCCCGTTTGATAACTGAAATTCCAAACCCAGATAAAGGCTATAAACAGAATGACAAATAATGATATGATACCTAATCGCTTCATAGATTATACTTTTTCAACTTTAACGGCACATTTTTTATAATCGGGCTGTTTTGAAATGGGACAAAAAGCGTCTAAAGTAATGTCATTTATCAACATATTTTCATCAAAGAAAGGCACAAACACCTGATTCCTTTCTGGCACACCTCTTTCATTTACCGATGCCGGTAATATGATTTCGCCACGTCTGGTAGTCAGTTTTACTTTATCCCCTGTTCTTATTTGCATGTCTTTGGCTTGTTGTGGATTTAACTCCACATAAGAATGGGGCACCGCTTTATGCAATACTGGAATTCTTCTTGTCATGGATCCTGAATGCCAATGCTCAATAACACGACCTGTAGATAACCAGAACGGATACTCGCTATCCGGCACTTCGGGAGCGGGCTCATACGGACGTTGCCATATGACCGCTCTTCCGTCAGGTTTTCCATAAAAATGGAATTTCTCCCCATTACTACATGCAGGGTCATATTCTGCATTAAAGCGCCATTGGGTAGATTTGCCATCCACATAAGGCCATTGCGCTCCAGGTTGTGATTTTAAAACTTCTAAAGGTGCCATCGCGTGTTTTTTGCCTTCATGATGCCTTCTGTATTCGTTATATATTTCTTCAATATGGGTGTCTTCTTTATAGTAGAATTGTTTTTCGTAACCTAGGCGTTTTGCCACTTCAATGATTTGCCAAGTATCGCTCATAGCCTCTCCTGACGGCTGTATCATTTGTTCAAAATACTGTGTGCGGCGTTCTGAATTTCCATACATTCCTTCGCGCTCTATCCACATGGCTGATGGTAAGATCACATCGGCAATATCGGTTGTTGGTGTTGGGTAGATATCAGAAACTACGATAAATCGTCCTTCTTTTTTAGTAGCGTCTCTATAGCGCTTCAGTTTAGGCATTGTAACCATTGGATTGGTAACCTGAATCCACATGAATTTTATATCGCCTCTATCCAAAGCCCTAAACATTTCAACCGTATGATAGGTTGGTTTCGGATCGATATTTTCAACAGGAACATCCCAAATTTCGGCAGCATGTTTTCTATGTTCCTCGTTCATGACCACACCATGAGGCAATTTATGGGTTAAAGTTCCCACTTCCCTTACCGTACCACAAGCACTAGGTTGCCCTGTTAAAGAGAACGGACTGTTACCCGGAGTTGAAATTTTTCCTGTTAATAAGTGAATGTTATACACTAAGTTGTTTATCCAAGTCCCTCTTGTGTGCTGGTTCATGCCCATACACCATAGCGACATCACTTTCTTGTTAGGATCGCCATAATAAGCAGCCATATATTTTATGTCCTTAGCCGAAACACCCGATAGTTTTTCAACTTTTTCAGGCGAATAATCTTCTAGGAATTTTTTATAGGCTTCAAAATCTATTTGCTCTGGTTTATCTGTAAACTTGTAGTTATCTTCAAGTCCGTAACCCATATCTGTAAGTCCTTTACTGAAACTACAATGCTTTTCAACGAACGACTTATTGACCCATCCGTTTTTTATAATTTCATAACAAATGGCATTGGCAACCGCTAAATCCGTATTGGGCTGAAAAATAATCGACTTATCTGCCGCCATACTCGTACGCGTGGTTCTGGTAGCAAAATCTATAATTTTAACACCTCTTTTTAAGCGCTGATCCAATAATCTTGAAAATAATACGGGATGCATTTCTGCCATATTATTGCCCCAAAGCACAAACACATCAGCATGATCGATATCTTCATAACAGCCCATAGGTTCATCCAAACCAAAAGACGTTAAGAACCCTGTAACCGCACTCGCCATACACAATCGCGCATTGGCCTCAACGTTATTTGTGCCTATACAACCCTTAAACAATTTTGAAGCTACATAGCCATCAGGAATGGTCCATTGTCCAGAACCATAAATGGAAACTGAATCTTTACCATGGTCTTTTATGGTTTCCTTCATTTTAGAAGCAATTAAGTCTAAAGCTTCCTTCATGGAGGTTTCTACGTATCTGCCGTTCTTTTTTACTAATGGCTTAGTCAATCGATCCTTCCCATAAATGGACATCACGGAATGATATCCTTTTACACAACACAAACCTTTATTTACAGGCGATTTTGGATCGCCTTTAACAGCAACTGCCTTTCCATTATCGATGCCCACCAACACACCACAGCCTACCCCGCAAAATCTACATGGGGCTTTTTTCCAATCTAAATTTCCGCCTTTTGGCAGGTTTTTTTCTTGTTCATCCGCAAATAAAATGCCCGGAAACATGGTGGCTGCTGCTGTCATTGCAGACATGATTGCCATTTTCTTTATAAAACTACGTCGGTTTGTTAACGAGGTGTACATACTTAATTTTGTTTAGGTGTATCAAATCCTGAAACCATCGCCAGTAATTTTAAACTGGCAATGGCTTCTATTTGTTCTTTTAAATTTTCGTCTTCGAATTTGTTTTCGGTCTCGGTTACTAGAATAAGTAAATCTTGATTTTCTGCAGGGATAACATCGCAGTTATTTATATGGGATAACGCATCAATGAGTTCTGTTTTTTTACCGTCATGTGGATGTGCTAAGTAACTTTTTATTGGCATAAGATGTCCATATTTTTTATCTAAAGTGTAAATCTCTATCAATTTAAGAAAAAATAAAGTGACAAATGTCATATAATAATAAAAAATCAATTCGCTATATTTGCTAGGATATAACGAAAAACAACTTATGATTTCTATTTCCGAAGCCATTTCAATAGTTAAAGAAAATGGAAAACCGCTTTTAAAAGAAACCACTAAATCTGTCGAAAAAGCTGGTGGTTATGTTTTGTTTGAAGATGTTTATTCACCTATCAATATGCCTCCGTTCAGGCAATCCGCCATGGATGGTTATGCATTGAATTTGCATGATAGTTTATCTTATAATTTAGTTGGAGAAATTAAAGCTGGAGATGGCCATCAACCTATTTTAAGAAAAGGAGAAGCCGTTAGAATTTTTACGGGAGCTCCAGTTCCAGATGCTGCAAATGCTGTTATGATGCAAGAGAAAGTGGAATCGAATGGAAATAACATCACAGTTGAACATCAAATTCCTTTAGAACATAATATTCGTCCGTTGGGAGAACAAGTAAAAACTGGAGCTATCGCCTTAAAAAAAGGCACAAAACTCACTCCTGCTGCTATCGGTTATTTAATTTCTTTAGGGATTACAGAAGTTTCAGTTTTGAAAAAACCAAATATTGCCATTGTAACCACAGGAAATGAATTGATTGAAGCTGGACAAGATTTAACGTATGGTAAAATTTACGAAAGCAATTCAAAAATGTTATTGAGTACATTATATAGTTTAAAATTTTACGATGTGACGCTTCATAAAGTTGAAGACGACTATGATAAAACTGTTGAAAAATTAAAAGTTGTTATCAACAAAAATGATTTGGTAATCATAACTGGAGGAATATCTGTTGGCGATTACGATTTTGTTGGAAAAGCACTAAAAGAACTGCAAGTTGAAGAACTCTTTTATAAAGTAAAGCAGAAACCCGGAAAACCTTTATTCTTCGGAAAAAAAGACGATACCCAAATTTTCGCATTACCCGGAAATCCTGCTGCGGCATTATCGTGCTTTTATGTGTATGTATATATCGCATTGCAAAACATGATGAACCGGGAAGATTTAGAATTACCTCGTGTTAAAGCTAAATCTATTTCAAAATTTGAAAAAAGAGGCGACCGTCCGCAATTTTTAAAAGCTATATATAATGAAGGAAACGTTGAAATTTTAGAAGGACAAAACTCATCGATGTTACAGACTTTTGCACTTTCGAATGCTTTGGTTTATATGAAGGATTACGATAATAAAATTAACATTCATGATGAAACCGAAGTTATTTTATTACCCGTCGTTTAACATGAAAATAAAACTGGATAAACTATGAAAGAAAAATTTAAACCTAACGGATACAATTCAGTATCTCCATATTTTGTGGTGGATGGTGCAAAAAAACTGATTAATTTATTAACGAAAATATTTGATGCAAAAGCATTGAGAACATATGATTTACCAGATGGCACAATTTTGCACGCCGAAATTAAAATTGACGATTCCGTACTTATGTTTGGGAATGCATCAGACAAATTTCCGCCAAATCAATTGCTGACCCATATTTACGTTCCCGATGTCGACAAAACTTTTGAAAAAGCGATGGACTTAGGTTGTGAACCCCTTGAAACACCCAAAGAAAGAGACGGTGACCCAGACAGAAGAGGAAGTTTTAAGGATTTTGCTGGAAATATTTGGTCCATAGGGACTCAGGTAAATGAAGAGACATAACAAAAAACAGCAATAGAAAACGCTATGAGCTACAAAATAAAAAGTCGCATCTGGATAGAATCTGATGAAAACGTACTCCTTGGAGAAGGTCGCGTACATTTGTTAAAGGCCATTCAAAAAACAGGTTCACTTTCAAAAGCAGCAAAATCCTTAAATATATCCTATAAAAAAGCATGGCAGCTGTTAGACTCTGTTAATAAATCAGCAAAAAAACCTGTAACTATAAACAGTATTGGTGGTAAAGGTGGTGGCGGTGCAGAATTAACGGAATACGGAAAATCCTTAGTTATCGCTTTTGATGAAATCAATAAAAATTGCTGGAAGTTTTTAGATAAACAACTTGAGAAAATTAAGCAACTTTAAATACTTAAGCGCACTTTATACACTTTTAACTTTTTTATGTTACAAAACGAAAACATATACCTCTTTTTACTCATCTTACCGATAGTATCGTTTCTATATTCTAGCGTAGGTCATGGTGGTGCGAGTGGGTATTTAGCCCTTATGGCATTGTTTTCATTTGCGCCAGAAAGCATGAAACCTACCGCCCTATTGCTTAACATTTTTGTGGCTGGCATTGCATTTTATTACTATTATAGAGCAGGCCATTTTAATAAGAAACTGTTTTTAGCATTTGCAATGGCTTCCATTCCTTTAGCATATATTGGTGGCACTTTAGAAGTAGATGCTTCAATCTATAAAAAAATACTGGCAGTATTATTAATTTTTGCCATTCTAAAAATGTTGAATGTTTTTGGAAGAGAGACTGATAACATCAAACAAATCAAAATCTGGCAAGGACTGATAGTTGGTGGCGTTATTGGGTTCTTTTCTGGGTTGATAGGTATTGGCGGAGGCATCATACTTACGCCTGTAATTTTGTTGCTCCATTGGGGAAAAATGAAAGAAGCCGCAGCAGTTTCCGCACTTTTTATTTGGGTAAATTCTGCATCAGGATTAATCGGGCAATTAAATAGTGGCGTAACCATTGAAAAAGCATCGTTTTTATTAGTTGCCATTGCACTTATTGGAGGTGTTTTAGGGGGTTATTATGGCAGTAAAATAATTAACAATCAAAGGTTACGGTATATTTTGTCCTTTGTATTAATCATAGCCTGTGCTAAATTATTTTTTACTTAAATGATAGAAAAGAAAAACATAACAGGCATTATTTTGGCGGGAGGCAAAAGCTCGCGTATGGGTACTGATAAGGGTTTTTTAATGTTGAACAACAAACCTTTTGTACAATATAGCATTGATGCTCTAAAACCTTTGGTGTCTGAAATTTTGATTGTTTCTGATGATTCTAAATATGATGTGTTCGGATTAAAACGCGTTAATGACACCTTGAAAGATGCTGGTCCTGTTTCAGGAATTTACTCGGGTTTAGAAGCTTCTTCTTCAGAATATAATTTGATTTTAAGTTGCGATATCCCATTGATTACTTCTGAAATTCTTCAAAAATTAATTGATACTATTGATGATACTTCCGAAGTGATTCAAATTGAAAGTAATAGTAAAACCATGCCGTTAATTGCATTATATAAAAGAAGCGTTAAAGATAAATTTTATGAATTTTTACAAAATGATGAGCGCCGATTACGGATTGCAGTAAACGCCTGTAAATCGAAAAATGTTGCATTAGAAAAAGAACACGAGTTTTCTACAATGAATGTGAACACAAAAAACGAATTAAAAGCAGTTGAAGATGCATATAAACATTAAATATTTTGGTCAAATAGCTGAAGTGACAGAGAAAGAAGAAGAGTCTTTAGAGTTTTCGGGCAGCTTAGTTTCTGAATTATTAGAAATGCTAAATGAAAAATATAGTGAACTGAAAAATAAAGATTTTCAAGTCGCACAAAATCAGGAATTGGTTTCTATTGAAGCCGAATTAACGGGAGATGAAATTGCTTTGTTACCTCCTTTTGCTGGTGGGTAGAAATATAGACCTGTCAGGTTTTAAAAACCTGACAGGTCTGAAAAAGTAGAAAAATAATAAATGACAGACAGATACAACAGACATATCATATTATCAGAAATCGGGCAAATAGGTCAAGACAAGATTTCCAACGCTAAAGTATTAGTCATTGGTGCTGGTGGTTTAGGCTGTCCTGTTTTACAATATTTAACCGCTGCTGGTGTCGGCACTATTGGTATTATCGATTTTGATGTGGTTGAATTATCCAATTTACAACGTCAGGTTTTATTTGGGACATCTACTTTAGGCAAAAACAAAGCTATTGCAGCTAAAGCGCGTTTAGAAGATTTAAATAGTGCCATTTCAATTTTCGCTTACGCGGAAAAATTAACGCATCAAAACGCTATTCATTTATTCAATCAATACGATATTATAGTAGATGGAACAGATAATTTTGAAACCCGTTACTTAGTAAGTGATGCCTGTATCATTACAAACAAACCTTTAGTGTTTGGGGCTATCTATAAATTTGAAGGACAGGTTTCTGTTTTCAACTATAACAACGGATCAAGCTATCGTTGCTTATTTCCAAATCCACCAAAACAAGGAAGCGTTCCAAATTGTTCAGAAATTGGTGTTTTAGGAGTACTTCCTGGAATTATTGGCAGTATGCAAGCCAATGAAGTTTTGAAAATCATTTTAAGTATTGGCAATGTACTCTCAGGAAAACTACTTTGCTATAATGCTTTAACCAGTAACACTTCAACCTTAAAAATAAATAGAAATGAAACGGCTATTTCTAATGTTTTAAAAGACAAAGAAAATTTCCATAAAAAAGAAATCAATTTTAAGTGTGACATAGAAGTGAACTCTCTTTCAATCGAAACTTTTTTATCAAAAGAAAATGTTCAATTTATTGATGTTAGAGAAGCACACGAGCATCCAAAAATTAAAGATTTAGCAGTTACTTATATTCCTTTAAGTGAATTAGAACATAGTTTAGACAAAATAGATAAAACGAAAAAGAAAGCTATTTTTTGTCAATCAGGAATACGAAGTAAACGTGCTGTAGAGTTGTTACAAGAACGGGATATACAAAACTGTTTTAGTGTTATAGAAGGAGCATCAGAAATAAATAATATAATATCAGCGTTAGACCCTTCAGGTTTTAAAAACCTGAAGGGTCTCCAAAACATAAAAATTATGACAAATAAAAAACCAAAAAGCGTATTTAAAGAGGGTGCTATAACTTCAGAATTCATAGGAAACTCAATTCACAAACACCAAACAAAAACAAGCATTGGTGCACATAATATTTTCTTAGGTCAAGTAAGAGCAGATGAAATAGATGGCAAAACAGTTTCCGCCATTGAATACACAGCCTATGAAGATATGGCAAACCAGAAATTCCACGAAATTAGAGAATCCGCTTTTGAAAAATTCGATTTAACCTGTATGCACATTTACCACAGTTTAGGAACCGTAAAAGCTGGGGAAATATGTCTATTTGTTTTCGTATCATCACCAAGACGAAAAGTGGTTTTTGAAGCTTTAGAATTTATAGTTGAAGCCATAAAAGCCGATGTTCCCGTATTTGGAAAAGAGATTTTTGAAGATGAAAGCCATCAATGGAAAGTCAACAATTAATTATTTTTTATTTACTATTTATTATTGAACTACCATGAAAGAACAATTAAAAACCAGAACCAAAGTATTTGCCCACAACTGTGTTAAAATAACAAAATCATTACCTAACACATACCTTTCTAATCATATTAGAGGTCAATTAATTAGATGCTCTACTTCTGTCGCTGCTAATTATAGGGCAACATGTATTGCGCAATCAAAACCTAGTTTCATTGCAAAAATCAGTATTGTAATAGAAGAAGTTGACGAGTCCAATTTCTGGTTAGAATTTGCTTTGGATGAAAATTTAATTGAGAAGAAAATAATAGAAAATTTATTAAAGGAATCTAGCGAATTGACAGCAATATTTATGGCTTCCAGAAAAACTGCAAGCAGGAAATAATCAATAAAAAATAATCAATATTCAATTCGAAATGGTCGATATCACACATAAAGTAACCACATTAAGAACCGCAGTAGCGCAAGCCATTGTTAAGGTCAGTAAGCCAGAAACAATTACTGCTATTGAAAACGACACCGTGCCAAAAGGCAATGTATTTGCTATGAGTAAAGCAGCTGGATTATTAGGTGTAAAACGTACTCCCGATATTCTACCCGATTGCCACCCCTTACCTATCGAGTTTACTGGTGTAGAATATAAAGTTGATGGATTGGAAATCACAGTTATTTTCACAGTAAAAACCATTTACAAAACAGGCGTTGAAGTTGAAGCGATGCATGGTGCAAGTGTCGTAGCACTCAACATGTACGATATGCTAAAGCCTATTGATAAAGGCATTGAAATCCACACCATAAAACTGGTCAACAAAAAAGGTGGAAAGTCCGATTTTAGAGATAAATTCAGAAAGGATTTAAGAGCCGCTGTTATTGTTTGTTCTGATACTATTTCGGCTGGCCATAAAGAAGACAAGGCAGGAAAAGCGATTATTAAAAAGTTGGAGGCATGTGATGTTAAAGTGTCGGAATATGTAATTATTCCAGATGAAGCTGAAGATATTCAACAAAAGGCAAAATCCTATCAAGAACAAGGGTTTGATATGGTCATTTACACAGGAGGAACTGGGCTTTCAGGACGAGATGTGACGCCAGAAGCCTTAATTCCGATATTAGACAGACGCATTCCGGGGATTGAAGAGGCTATCCGTAATTACGGGCAAGATCGTATGCCTTTTGCGATGCTTTCAAGAAGTGTTGCAGGAACGCTTGGGGATACTTTGGTATTGGCGTTACCGGGCTCAACAAACGGCGCAAAAGAATCAATGGATGCCATTTTTCCAGCGGTGTTGCATAGTTTTAGGATTTTGAAGGGGGCGAGACACGATTAGTTTTTCCCGCAAGGTCGCAAAGGTAGTAGGAATGATTACTTTATAATGAAACTGAAAATGTTCATTAAATAGCTATTGAATACTGCGACTGCGACTGCGACTGCGACTGAAAACTAAAAATTATCGCGCAAAGACGCGAAGGCGCAAAGAATTATTGCTTTTAAAACTTGACGGAAGACAGATGACTGATGACGGGTGGTTATGCAATGGTGGGAAGAATTGATGGCTGAATATTCAGATAAAAGCTAAAACTAACTGAAAACTGAATACGGCCAACTGCAAACTCATTTCGTGGCTCTAAGCATTTCCCGTTTTCCTGGAGGACCTTCAAGTCTTTCTACGGTAAAACCTACGGATTGCATTGCTCTACGTACGCTTCCTTTTGCTGAATAGGTTACTAGAATTCCTTTTTCTTTTAAAGCATTATACATGGCTTTAAATATGGGTTCTGTCCAAAGTTCTGGTTGTACTCTTGCTCCAAATGCATCGAAATAAATGAGGTTGTATTTGTTTTTATCTTTAATCTCATTGAACATTTTTTGTTGTTTCCTTAAACTGAAAAGCGAAGTTATTTCATGTTTTTCTTCCCATGAAAGTTTATGCAATTCTTCAAATAGAAGCTGTTTTTCCTTTACATTTAATTCCGAAGGATAGTTTAAAAGTAGTACTTCATCCGAAGGAACAGGATACCCTTCTACACCTGTATAATCAATATTTAAGTTTGATTTTTCGGCTTCTAAAAGTGCGATGAATGAATTTAATCCTGTGCCAAAACCTATTTCTAGAATGGAAATTGCTTGATGAGATTCTGAAACAAGTTCAGAACTAACGAAATGATGTAACCCATGTTTTATAAATACATGATAGGCTTCTTGAATGGCACCGTGTTTGGAATGGTATTGCTCGTCCCATTCTGGAAGGTGAATGGTTGTAGAACCATCGGCTGTTGTTATAATTTCTCTTTTCAAATTGATTTATTGAGCTATTAAAACACCATCGGCCTCGAAAGAATAGGTGCGTTTTGGTTCGGCTATAGACGCGATTTCTTCAGGTGTTTTTCCTGCATCTTGCGCATAATGTTTTTGTTCTTCTACTGAAACTTCTTTCACATAGGCTTTTCCGTTTACGATGACTTCTTTACCCGAAATATCCATAGGCACAAAAAAACCGTAATCCTTAAACTTTACCATGACTTCTTTTCCATCGTTGAGATTTAAAGTCATCCAACAACCTTTGGCTTGACACACATCGATAACTTTCGCTTTCATCTTAGAATTTATGCTATCGCCTTGACGCATTGTTTCGTAATGCGCCGCCATAGATTTTGCTGCAATGGCATCATCGGCTACTATCTTTTTTCCGAATGAGGCATGCTTATCCTCGCAAGAACTTAAAGTTAAAACACAGATTATCAGTAGGATTAATGGTTTCATTATATCATATTTTGAATTTTAACGCTTTTATGTAAATATACCGTTTTTTTGATAATGAATTTTATAAATTTGTAAGCTAAATTAACGAGACATGAGTACTATAATCAAAGACATTGAGATTATAAAAACGAAAGCTACTAAGATTAATGAGGTAGATTTTGACGATTTAAAGTTTGGAAGTGTATTTTCAGACCACATGCTTGTATGCGATTATAAGGATGGGGAATGGCATGCGCCTAAAATTATGCCTTACCAACCTATTACCTTAGATCCTTCGGCTAAGATTTTCCATTACGGACAGTCGGTTTTTGAAGGTATGAAAGCATATAAAGATGCCGCTAAAAATGTCTGGTTATTTAGGCCTGAAGATAATTGTAAGCGTTTAAATATTTCGGCAAAACGTTTATCCATTCCAGAATTACCGGAAGCGTATTTTATGGATGGTTTAAAAGCGTTATTGAAATTGGATAAAGATTGGATTCCTACAAATGAAGGGAGCTCATTATATATTCGTCCGTTTATATTTGCCTCAGGAAATGGTTTTCATGCTTCTCCTGCCGATGAATATAAATTTATAATTTGTACTGCGCCGTCTGGCTCTTATTTTTCGGGAGAAGTAAAAGTTTTAATTGAAGAAACCTATTCGCGTTCTGCCAATGGAGGTGTTGGTTTTGCTAAAGCTGGTGGTAATTATGCAGGTCAGTTTTATCCAACACAATTGGCAAAAGCGAAAGGCTACCAACAAGTCATTTGGACAGACGACCACGAGCATGAATATATAGAGGAAGCTGGTGCCATGAACATTTTTGTGCGTATAAATGATACATTGATTACAGGGCCAACAAGCGACAGGATTTTGGATGGCATTACGAGAAAAAGCATTATTCAGTTGGCTGAATCTGAAAACATTCCTGTTGAAGTTAGAAAAATTACAGTTACCGAAGTTGTTGAAGCTGCAAAAAACGGATCGCTTAAAGAAATGTTTGGTGCCGGGACTGCTGCTGTGGTTTCGCCTATTTCAGCTTTTGGTTATAAAGATACAGATTACGATTTGCCAAAAATAGAAAAGCCGTATGCCGATTATTTGAAAAAGCGCATTACGGATATTCAAACTAATAAAGTGGAAGATCCTTTTGGGTGGCGGTTTAGAGTAATATAAAAAGATGATGACACGGATTTCACGGATTATCACAGATTTTATCCGTGTAAATCTGTGAAATCCGTGTCAACTTTATAGCAGTCAAAGCTTTTTTCTGTGCAGATGAATAAAATCAAAAGTCTATTCAGCTAAAACACCCTCAATATGTAGCTTAAATAGTTTAAATAGTTTAAATGAAATAGAGGCAAATATTTACAAATTCTCACGAGAACAATCCGTGTAAATCCGTGTCAGCTTATTTATTTAAAATGTAATCAATATTCGGCTTAAAATAATTAGGCCCTTTCAATACTTTCCCATCTTCACGATAAATTGGTTGTCCGTTCTCGCCTAGTTTACTCATGTTGCTGCGTTGTATTTCATCAAACACTTCTTCTATTTTATATTGCATGCCGTGTTCTATAATGGTGCCGCATAAAATATAGAGCATGTCTCCAAGTGCATCGGCAACTTCAACTAAATCGTTATTGTTTGCGGCTTCTAGGTATTCTTCGTTTTCTTCTCGCATTAGTTTGTAGCGCAACATGTTTTTAGCCAATCCTAAATCTGCTTTTGGCGATTCTCTATGCCCAATCTTAAATGCGGTATGGAACGCTTTTACGGCTTCAATTTTATTCTTCATATAATTCTATTTTTTTTCATTCCCGCGACCTGTGCTGAACTTGTTTCAGTAAGGCGGAAACCTTTGTTTTTTATTTCCTCAAATCTAGATAGTTATCAAAAAGGGAATCTCATCATTATTACTTAAATTTGCATAAAAATAACCATATGTTTAGTAAAGGTCAAATCATTTTCGGAATTATCTTCTTTATTGTCTTTTCTATTATTATTGGCTATACCTATCGTAGAGATTTAAAACTGCATAAAAAATTTTATAAAGGTAGCTTTTGGGTGCTTATTGCCTTTATTGGTTTTATTGCCCTTGTAAGTGCTATAAAGTTTTTATTCGCGTAAAACCTTACTTCGGTTTTATTTGCACTTTGTCTATTTTTTAAAGTGGTTTATTCTTTTTCCTATAAATTAAATGAGAAATATACCCAGTAACGGGTATTTTTTGTTGCTTGCTATTTACTGAAGTTTGCAATATTACTAACCATAAAACCTTAGAATTATGAAAATTAGATTGATGATAATTAGTATGCTCATCCTATTATTTAATTGTGAAAATAAGACTAAACAGTTAAATATAGATAATGAACGTGAAGAAGAACTATTAATAGAAAGAGACAAAAATGCTAGTTTGTCTAAAGAATTAAAAAATATAAATAATTATTTTACTCAAATTTATGGATTAAATATTGATTTAGAAAACCAGCAAACCACCGAAATTTCTGATAATTCTCAACACAAGAGATATCAGGCATTTGGTTCTATAAAAAATAATATACTAGATATTAATATTCCTATTTCGGATAAAGCTTTGAAAATTGATACTTGTGTAAATATTTCAAATAATAAATTCAATGTCTTAGTTATCGGTTTGAGCAAAGAAAATGATGATGGTACTTCTACAAACTGTGAAGTTACGCATTTGATTAATCGCAAATTTGATGTTTCCAAACTCAGGTTCAATACCAATCTTAAGAAATTATTTGCTATAACCATACATACTAATAATTTCAATTACAAACATATTTTGGAATACAGAAAATTAATGCACAAATGTTTAGATTATCAAGAAATTAAAGACAGTCTCAATGCTCATGGTTGCGATTCAAATAAAATAAGACCAGACGACGACGATGGTGATATCATTCCATAATAAATTTTTATCCTTATTTTTTTTTATCTTCTTGTGCAATATTTCAAATGCTCAAGAAGATATGCTTTTATATAATAAAGTAGACTCTTTATTCAACAAAGAAAATTACAAAGAGCTTATAAGAATAGTAAAAACAAAAAGTATAAATCTTGATGTTCAAAAAAAAGCAAAGCTTAATTTTTTTATTGCTAAATCTTATGACAATTTAAATAAAGAAGATTCGGCTCTTATATATCATCAAAAAGCTCTTAAAATTTACAAAAAATTAAAGCTAGAAGAAAAGGTTATTGAAATAAACTCTGAGATATTCGAAATACTCAAAAGTCAAAACAATATAAAATTTGATATTAATACTTATCTTGATAATATATATAAATATGCTGAGGAAAAAAAATCATCAAAATGGCTGAAATACTATTGGACTAATATTGGTATAGGCTTTCTTAAAAAAAGTAACACGGATTCGCAAAAGCATTATGCGGATTCTGCAAGATACTTTTTCAATAAAGCATTCTCTTTACCAAGTATCAAAGAAGATATAATTAAAGAGACACATCTTTACTCACTTTTTGGCTCTCTTTATAGCCGAAAACACAGAAAAAAAGATTCTGCTTTATATTATTACAATATGGCCCTTAAAGCATATTATCAAGATACAATAAATTATAAAAATCTAAATACTCTATTTAACATTTTAAATAATTCGGGCAATGCACTAAGAAGATCCAAAGACTATAAAGACGCACTAAGTTATTACAAAAAAGCAGAAATTATTGAATTACCAAAATTAAATAGAAAAAGTAAAAAGGTTTTGTATAATAATATGTCAGCAAGCTATTACTATCTTAAAGATTGGAAAAATGCCTACGAGTATTTATATAAATGTGATTCCATAAAGAAACTTATCAACCTTAAAGATCAAAATGCATTAATATCAGATATTCAAGAGCAATACGACAACGAAAAACTACGTGCCGACAATTTAGAAATAGAAAGTAAACGGAAACAAAATAAAAACTTGCTCTTCGCTGCTTTGGCATTTATTCTTTTTGGAGGTATCACAGCATTTTTAATCCAAAAAAACACGCGTAAAAAACAAAAACTAGCCGAACAGGAAAAAGCCCTGGAAACCCAAAAACTAGCAACCGTTTTAAAAGAACAGGAATTGGTAAGTATTGACGCCATGATTGAAGGCCAGGAAAAAGAACGCCAGCGTATTGCCAACGATTTACATGACGACTTAGGCGGACTTATGGCAACCGTAAAACTCCATTTTAATGCACTTAAAGATAAACAAACACCCGAATTATTTGATAAAACCACTACCCTACTTGACGAAGCTTATCATAAAGTACGGGCCATAGCCCACGCTAAAAATTCTGGTGTCATTGCAAAACAAGGGCTGTTGAAAGCGGTACAGAATATGGCGGATAAAATTTCGGCCTCCAACAAAATAACGGTCGATGTGATAGACCATGGTCTAGAAAATCGTTTGGAAAACAGTTTGGAACTGACAATTTTTAGAATTATCCAAGAATTAATTACCAACGTTATTAAACATGCCGAAGCTACCGAAGCTACCATACACTTAACAAATCATGAAGACAGTTTAAACATCATGATTGAGGACAATGGTAAAGGCTTTAACCCCAGCCAGATCACAACAAAAAACAAAGGTATGGGCATTAGCAGTATCGATAAGCGTGTAGAACATTTAAATGGCACTTTGACCATAGAATCTGAACACAAAAAAGGCACAACTATAATAATAGATCTCCCGATATGATAAGACTAGCTATAGCCGAAGACCATCAATCCTTAATTGACGGCATAAAATTACTTTTGGATTATGAAGATGGTATTTCCATTGTTGGTACCGCCAATGATGGCGAAGCACTTTTGGAAATTGTTGAGAAAAAACAACCTAATGTTGTCTTAACTGATATACGGATGCCAAAACTAGATGGTATTCAAGCTGCCAAACACATCAAGAAGAACCATCCGTCTATCAAAATTTTAGCATTTACAATGTTCGATCAAACAGAAGCTATTCAGCAAATGTTGGACGCTGGAGCATCTGGCTATATTTTAAAAAATTCATCATTAACAGAAGTTCATAAAGCAATTATAACTGTATTTAATGGCGACACTTATTTTGATGCCGATATCAACACAAACATTCTAAATTCTGAAGTTTCAAACAAATCAAAAGGCATATTAACCAAACGCCAAATAGAAATTTTGGAACTTATTGCCCAAGGGAAAACCTCTCGCGAAATTGCCGATATATTGTTTATTGGGATTCATACTGTAGATACACATCGGAAAAATATGGTGCGGATATTGGGGCTGCAAGGTAAGGGCGAACTGATGCGGTATGCTTTGGAGAAGAAGTATCGGTTTAAATCTGAATAAATGAGAAAAGCAAATCCTTTTAATTTTTGACCTAACAACATAATTTTAATGATAAAACCCATTCCGAAATTTATAAACGAAACCTCATCTAAGCTGAAGGCACTTGACTTTAATGGCAACGATTTTTCATCTATTGAAAACTTTCCGCTGAATATAAAACAAGGCTTGTATATTATAGACTGGCAAGATGGAAAGGTATCCTATCAAAAAGACATTTATAAGCTGCTAGGCTACACCGAACATGAATTTACCCTGGAAACCATTCTCAATATTGCGCATCCTGAGGATTTGCAACTGGTTAAAAGAATTACCCAGGCCGTGGTGAACCATCTTACTAAAAACCCGTATTTGAATTTGGAAGACAGTAGCCTTAACCTAACCTATCGGTTTAGAAAAAAAGACAATACATATATCAAAATTCTTAGACAGTCCACACTTTTTGAAGCCACCAAAAATGGCATGATGAAAAGCAACCTTTCGTTATTAACTGATATTTCGTTTTTTGACACATCAACAACCGTACAATGGGAATTTAATGCGCCACATATTGAACACAAGGCATTTAAAAAAGAAATATATAAGGAATTTGACGGTTTTTTTACTTCTCGCGAAATAGAGGTTATCAAACTTATAGCAGAAAACCAAAAAACAAAAAAAATAGCTGATACGTTATTTATTAGCGAACATACTGCTTACTCACATAGAAAAAACATCCTTAAAAAAAGTAATACCCATAATGCAAAGGAACTTATTGAATTCTGTCATAATATTGGTGTTTTATAAAAACGGTTATAGATGAAGAAAAAAAACATAACAATCAAAAGTCTAAAAATAGCCTATTTTGATAATGATGTCACATCATCTATTGCCATTGTATTTGTACATGGAAACTCCTCAAGCGGCCAAGGTTTTAAAAACCAATTCAATAATCCAAACTTAAACAATTACAGGCTTGTGGCATTGGATTTACCAGGGCATGGGAATTCAGATAGTTCTACAAATTATTCCGTACCCTTATTTGTAAATACCATAGTTGAATTTTGTAACGCTCTAAAACTTGCCAATTTTATTATTGTGGGCCATTCTCTTGGTGGTCATTTTACCATTCAATCATTACCAAGGCTAAATAATTGTATTGGAGCTTTAGTTTTTGGAACACCCCCAGTAAAAAAACCTTTAAATATAGACGAAGCTTTTTTACAACATCCCGTAATGCCTCTATTATTTAAAAAAGACTTAAACTATGAAGACTTAGATCTATTTACTAAAAGTTTGACAAACAACAAGAATGTGCAGTTCATTAAAAAAGAGATTAAAACAACCGATTCTAATTTTAGAGAGCAACTAGCCCGGTCTATCCAAAATGGAGATATGCCTGATGAAGTTGCCATAATTGAATCCTTAAATATCCCTATTGCTTTACTTTGCGGAAAAGGAGATGTAGTGGTTAGCATAAAATACATCAATAGCCTATCTATACCTACATTATGGAAAAATGAGCTTATTTTGATTGAAAAAACTTCGCATTATCCGCAATTGGAAGCTCCAGAACTTTTTGGTACTTTATTATTACAATTTATTGATGGGTGTCATAAAAACAGATAACATGTATGGAAGACTTAGATCCTGATATTATTGAGTTTAGTAATACTATCTCTCAAAAACTAAAAAACAAAGAGCATACAAAGAAAGACTTTTCAGATTTGGACGCCTTCCCCATCATAGAGGGCAAGCAGTGTCTGTATGTAATAGATTGGCATCAAAAAAAAATAACCTATGCCAGGGGAATCGAGCAAATGTTAGGTTATGAGAAAGATGAATTTACGCCACGATTGATAATGACCTATTTTCATCCAGATGATGTAAAAATTGTGAAACGAATCATAAAAGTAGGCGTAAGCCATGTCACCACAACCAAGGTTTCAAAATCCGATATGTTTTTGACCATCGCCTTTAGGTTAATTAAAAAAGACAACTCTTATTTAAAAGTACTGCGCCATACACAGACCTATGATGTTGATGCAAAAGGCATATTAATAAGTAATGTCTCCTTATTAACAGATATTTCGTTTATGAGCGCAAACAATAAAGTAGAATGGGACATAAACTTTGGGACTATTGATCCTAAAAAATTAAGGGAGCGCATTTTTAAGGAATTTCTTGATTTTTTTACCCCTAGAGAACTGGACGTGGTAAAACTAATTGCTAAGGGCAAAACAACGAAACAGATATCCAATCAACTTTACATAAGCGAACATACGGTATATTCGCATAGAAAAAACATCCTTAAAAAAAGCAATACCCATAATGCAAAGGAACTATTGGACTTCTGCAATAAAATTGGGGTTTTATGATTTTTCATACCTGAAACATTTTGATATAACCATTCATCGATAACATTTTCGACGAATGTTTTAAAAATCCCCAGTACCGGGGATTTTTTGGTTTTGTACTGCTTTGTAAATTTGAGAAGCTATTACCAATAATTCTTAAAAACCCTCTCGTTATGAAACGATTTTTACTCTTTTTATCCCTATACTTTTCAACGATTTTTAGTTTAAATGCGCAACCTATATCCGGAAACCTTTGTAGTTGCAATACGGTACCAAATGAATGCCTCAACCCTGTAATTAGCCGCAACCACAGTATTGTTATGCCTTATGATGGGAAAATTGTATTTGATGGTTTCTCTAATCTTAAGGTTTTAAACAGCAATGGTTTAAATCCAGATGTAGGTATGCATGGCTCCGTTACTTACACGAACTCTGAAGGTGACCAAAAATACATGAATGTTCTAATTAATCTTTCGTTAAAAACTGAAACTATCCCACTGAAAGCAGGTGTTACCGTAGATCTAACAGTATCTTTGGATGTAGCTGGCAATTGTGTTTTTGAAGGTAGTTATGATATCCCCTATACTATTGTACCGCTTAGCTATAGCAATGATCCCGAGCCAAATGACAATGCAGATCAGGCTCTAAATACTGTTGAAGACACATGGTATGAAGGTCATGGCAGTTTTCGCCCCTTAGATTATACGGCTCATGATGATAGTGTTGATTGGTACAAATTAACAGTACCCAGAGATGGGATTTTAACCATAGATGTCAACTCAGACACCACAACTGAGGATTACTATTATACAGTTCTAGGCGTAACTTCCAGTATAGATGGCATAACAACATCAAATGGGAACAGGGTATGGGGCAGTACAACTTCCAACCCACCAAATGGCGTTGAAGCTGGGCAAATATACTGTGTGAAGGCGGGTGATGTACTTTTTGTTAGAGTAACAGGTGATGCCAATAGTTACCGATTTAAATGGAGTGTAGAATCTCCAATCGGGTTTATTGACGTTGAACCCAATGATGATTTTACAGAGGCTATACATTTAAGTTTTGATGACACTAAAACTGGTAATATTGGTTATGGCTTAATTCCTGCAGGATATAAAAATCAATTCCCAAATGCAGTAGAGGATTTTGAAGACTGGTATAAATTTGAAATAACAGAACCTGGAGACTTGCAAATAAATATTGACACTTCTGAAGATTTATTTAATTATACAAGTAATACGCTATATAAAGAAGATGCAAATGGGGATATTGGGAATCCTGTCCCCCTTTCAGGAGATCAAAATAATGGTTTTGAGGTAAGTTGCTTATCTCCCGGCGCATATTACGTAAAACTGCAAACAGACCCCAACAATCTCACCCTCTATAATAATGGTTGCGAAAGTTGTTGTGTTAACTATTCATTAACAGTCAGCCATTTAAACCCTCCTACATATACGAATGATACCAAAATCAACAATAGTTTTAACGACGCCGTTTTGGTTACAGAGGGTGCAACCGAGGAAGGTCAATTAGGATATCGGTATTATGATGTTCCAGGTTATGACAATTATGACTATTATGAATTTATGGTTGATAATAACGGCCCGCTTGCAGTGATATTTTCAGAACCATTTACAGGTAATGCAACATTACATTTAGGCAATCAAAATAAAAACCAGGCCGGTGAAATACATACTGATGCCAATAATGACATTACTTCTATAACTTTTGATTGTGCAAAACAAGGAGAAAACTATTTTTTAAGTTTAAACTCGACTACTTGCCTATCATATCAATTTACTTACACGAATATTGCAAACGGAATTAACAATGAAACGGAACCTAATGATCGTAGGCATTTAGCTCAAACATTTAACCCTAATGATATTATCAGTGGTCATGTGGGCCATGGTTATGTCAACAATTGGGATACATTCGATTATTATCAAATACCAGTAGTAACATCCGCTCCTCTCGAAATAAATTTAGAAGTAAATGGAGATGTAACGGCTTATATCTATGAATATTTTTCGCAGGTAACTAGTGTAGTCCAGGATGAAAACTCGGAACCAATTACTTCAATCAGCTATAATAATACTGATAGTACCAAGCAATACTATTTGATGTTATACAGCGTAAATGGAACCAATATCGGAAATAACAATGATTGTGTGAATTACACCTTAAATGGCTGGACACAAGGTTTTGCAAAAAAACACGACGAAGAGCCTAATAATAATGTTGCAGACGCGATTGCAGTAAGCTTTAACCAAACCTATACAGGGCGGTTAAGCTTCTATGATACAGTAAGTGATTCACGGGATTTTTACAGTTTTTCTCTTTCAGAAAAAGATGATGTAGAATTTATATTGGACACTTTTGAAGGTTTATCAGGCACGGCTATTTTGTCAGTTTACAATGTGGAAAATGATAATTTGGTATATCAGCTAAATCATCAAAATGGTTCGAGCACCTCAAAATCACTAGATATGGTTACTTTGGATTCAGGAGATTATTATCTTACAATTTCCGGAGCTGACGAAACAGGTTCCTATGCCTTTAGTGTTATACCCCAAATGTCATTAAGTGTTGAACATAATCCAACAACTAATCAGATAGAAATATTACCAAATCCAACACCTGGGTTAATACATATAAACCTTAATAGTTACACTCGCGCTCCAGTTCAAATATTCGACATGCAAGGAAGGAAGGTCTTAAATACGATTCTAGAAGGAAAAAACACCAATCTGGACCTTGATTGGTTAAGTTCTGGAATCTATATGCTCCAAATTAGAATTGAAAATTATTTAATTACGAAACGCATCATAAAAGAATAACAACTTAAAGAACCATTCATCGACCAACTTTTCGACCAAAAACCTAAAAACCCCCAGTACTGGGTATTTTTTGGCTTTAAATCATTCCATAAATTTAACAAGCTATTAACAATAATTCTTAAAAACCCTCTCGTTATGAAACGTTTATTACTTCTCTTTTCGATTGCCCTTATTAGTTCCTACAATTTATTTTCACAAGTTCCACAAACTGAACATGATGCTCTGGTTGCTTTTTATAATGCTACTAATGGAACCGATTGGACAAATAATACCAATTGGAATACTGCTAATCCTGTTTCGACCTGGCACGGTATAGGAATAACTATAGTTGATGGCGTTGATCATGTAACCAGTATAGCCTTGCATAACAATAACGTATCTGGGTTTATACCTTCAGAAATTGATGACCTTCCATATTTAAGTCACCTTATCCTCGGATTCAACAATATAGGTGATAATATTCCAGAAGAAATAGGTAATTTATCAAATCTCATAGTATTGGGTCTGGATTTTAACAACCTCACAGGTACGATACCTGCTGAGCTTATGGGCTTAAGTAAACTGGAAAGCTTAAATTTAGGTCGTAATCCATTATCTGGGGGCATACCTCCCGAAATTGGTAATTTGCTAAATCTTTCGTATTTAGCACTTGGAGGAAGTTCCAATGGTATCAAATTAGGCGGGACTATTCCCACTGAATTAGGGAATTTAATCAATTTACAGCGTTTGGATCTAAGGTTATGTGGGTTAACGGGATCCATACCGCCAGAATTGGGCAATTTAACTAAGTTAAATTACTTGTATCTTTTATCAAATAATTTAACAGGAAATATTCCCGATGAATTAGGGAATTTATCCAATCTTTATGGGTTGGCTTTAAGCCACAATCAACTTACAGGCCCTATACCCATTAGTTTAACAACCATTCCTAATCTTACAAACCTTAACCTTGGCGCAAACAGATTAACTGGAGGTATTCCAAAAGAAATAGGCGACCTAACTAGTCTTACCAATTTGTCCATAAGTGGAACACCAAATGGAGAAAAAATAGGTGGGACAATTCCTCCTGAGTTAGGTAATTTAACCAATTTATCTTTTTTGGATTTGAGATCTAGTGATCTTAATGGTAGCATTCCCGACGAACTCGGAACTTTGACAAATCTAAATTATTTATACCTTTTTTCTAATAACTTATCGGGTAGTGTCCCTTCAAACTTTTCAAATTTAATTAATCTTATTAATCTAGATATTAGTGATAATAATTTATCAAATGATATTCCTGATTTAACAAGTGCTAATAATTTAGCTTATTTCCATTTTCAAGACAACAACTTTCAATTCGGCGACTTCGAAGATGAGTTTATCTCATATCAAAGCCAAATAAATGATTTTGTCCATACACCGCAAAAAGCGGTTTCCTTGACCATTGAAGACAAAATATTGGATATTGGTGATGACATTTCGTTAAGCTCTCTACCAATATCCGGAGCTAACAATCTGTACCAATGGCACTTTAATGGGCAACCCATAGATTTAAATACCAACCCCAATATAAGTGGTGCAACTTCCGAAACGCTTCAAATCAGCAACATAACTGCAAACCAGACTGGTACATACCAATGCATTGTAACCAATTCTATTATTACAGATTTGAGCTTTATTGGCAGTACATTTCAAGTTGAATTACTACCGGCATCACACCCAGATTATAATGCCTTAATAGCTTTATATAATGCTTTAAATGGAGATACTTGGACCAATAACACCAATTGGCTAGACACTTCAAAACCAATTTCTTCATGGCATGGCATTACAGAAACCAATGGCAGGGTAACGGGCATTGATTTGTCCAGCAATAATCTATCCGGTGACATACCTACTAGTATTGATGGTTTGTCTCAATTGGAGAACTTGAATTTTAGATCAAATTCCTTAACTGGATTTATTCCCGCAGAAATTGGTAATCTATCTTATCTTTCATTTATTGATTTAGCAATTAATTCCCTTTCGGGGGAAATTCCTCAACAAATAGGAAACCTGCAAGCACTAACTTGGTTGGACTTAGCGCATAATGACCTATCGGGGGCTGTTCCAAACGAATTAACTACCATTCCTAATTTAACGCGTTTGGGACTTGCATATAATAGCTTTATGGGCACTTTGCCAGATTTTACTAACCAAAACCTCTTTGTTCTCGCCATAGATGGCAATTATTTTCAATTTGGAGATTTTGAGTCCGAGTTTACATCATACCAAAATAATATTGCACAATTTCTATATGCACCTCAACAAAACCTAGATGAAAACCATAGTGTTGAACAAACGCTAAATGTTGGCGATAATATTACGTTAACTTCATCTCCAGTAAGTGGAACAAACACTTATTATCAATGGTTTTTTGGTAGTAATGCTATATCAGGAGCTAATTCAACATCACTAGAACTGGAAAACATACAGCTAAATGAAATGGGGGTTTATACCTGTTATGCCTTTAACTCACTAATTTCTGGGCTAACACCAAGAACTGGAATAGCAACACTTAATAGAGTTCCTAGTTTGCACCCAGAATATGATGCCTTGGTCGCTTTTTATAATGCAACTGACGGTGATAATTGGACAAACAACACCAACTGGCTTACAGACGCTCCCATTAATTCTTGGTATGGTGTAGGTACTCTTTATGGCGATGGTAATAGCCTCGTTACAGCTTTATATCTAAACAACAATAATTTAACCGGAGTTATACCAGATGAAATAGGTGATTTTTCTAATTTGTTCAATCTAGAACTTGGGGGCAATAACCTAACTGGAAGTATTCCACAATCTATAACCAACTTGACCCAGCTTGGTGGTCTTGCACTTTACCATAACCAGTTGACAGGCGATGTTCCAGACATATCAGCCAATACCAATCTTAACTATGTTTATATTTATAACAACGACTTTCAATTTGACGATTTAGAAAACTCTTTTACCAATTATCAAAATAAATTAGGTGTGGGCTATGTTTACTCCCCACAGAACGCAATTAGTTCAACCGTAACAACTAAACTTATAACAATTGGAGATAATGTAGATTTTACTTCAGAATCTATTTCAGGAGAAAATAATATATACCAATGGTATTTTAATGGAAATCCTGTTGATATCAATTCAAACCCAAACGCAACAGATCCTACACAACCAAATTTCCAAATTTCAAATATTACTGGAAACCAACTTGGGATCTACGAATGTATTGTCTTTAATTCATTAGTTTTTAATCTAAGTTATGTTGTTGGTACTTATGAAGTTGGTGCACCTCCTGCCCAAAGTCCAGATTATGATGCACTTGTGGCATTTTATAACAGTACTGGCGGTAACAACTGGAAAAACAATACCAATTGGTTGGATACTACAAAACCTATTTATACATGGCACGGTATTACAGAAACAAACGGAAGAGTAACAGGCATCAGTTTATTCGGCAATAACCTTGTAGGGCCATTACCTTCAAATATTGGTGATTTAAGTGCTCTAGAATCGTTACACCTCCCAGTAAACAAAATATCTGGGCAGATTCCCTCTAGCTTTTCAAACTTATCTAATCTCAAAAGTTTAAGTTTTGCCTTAAATGATATTACAGGCAACATTCCAGAAGATATCGGTAATTTAAGTCAACTCACAAGTCTTTTTCTTAATGCTAACTATTTAAATGGTAATATACCAAGCAGTATTTGGAATTTGAGTAAACTTCAATACCTATTCCTTCCCCAACGAGGAGGGAATAAGCTATCGCTAATCGACAACAAAATACCTTCTAATGTTGTGCTTCAAGATTTAACCTCTCTAAGTTTATCAAACATTCCAATAGCGGAGCCTATACCTTCTGAATTTTTGGATGTCCCTAATTTGCGACGTATTGATATTAACCAATGTCGTATTCCAGGGGCACTACCAAAAGAATTTGCTAATATTTCACAGGTTTTTGCCGAGTTTAATGATTTTGAAGGCACCATTCCACAGGAATTGATTAATGCTGTGGGCAACGATAATTTAAATATTGCTAACAACTATTTCGATTTCAACGATTTGGAACCTTTGGTAATGGCAAATAATTATAATACATTAAACTACTCCCCGCAAAGAACAAAAGATATCGAACAAAACCTTGATTTCCCTCCTGGAGGGGACATCACATTAAGCATAGACGATACCCGCCACAACAAATTCAAAAACTCAAAAGGTGTGGGCGATGTGTACCAATGGTTTAAAGATAACGTTGCCATATCTGGCGCAAACTCCAGTACGTATATAATTGCAAATGCTTTGGAAGCTGATAGCGGTGTGTACTATTGTCAAATCACAAACAACTTAGTGCCAGACTTAGTAATTACAAGGGCAAACATAACGCTGGTAATCGATGCTAATTTAACAGTTGATGAAACTGATAAAAACAGTTTTAGCATCTACCCCAACCCAACAAATAATATCATAAACATAAAATTGGGCAATTACCAAGAAGCCCAAGCCACATTATTCGATACTAACGGAAGAAAAATTTTAGAACAAAAACTGACCACAGAAAATACTATTATGGATATTGGGAATTTAAATTCGGGAATGTATGTATTTCATATAAAGACTAAAGATGATATGGTAGTAAAACGCATCATAAAGCAATAAGTTAAAAACCAACCGTTTATCGACAAACTTTTCGACCAAAAACCTAAAAATCCCCAGTATTGGGGATTTTTTTATGCCTTGTATTTCCCTAAGTTTGATGTAGCTATTAACAATAACTCTTAATCTGATGGATAATACTTCTTAAACACACAATTCTCAAAAAAAGAGGCTGTCTTAAAAGTGTCATTCTGAATGAACATGAAGAATCTATAAAATCAAAATATTGAAAAAAATCAATACATAGAGATTCTTCGCTATCGCTCTGAATGACATTAAAAACACTTTTCAGACTACCTCTACATTTCGCTCTCCCCAATTTTACATCTGGAAAAAGCACAAGCTTTCTCTAGCCAGACTTTTCTATGCTTTGTTTTGAACAATTTTAATTAATCTTTTAAAAACCAATCATTATGAAAACAAGTACAAGTATTTTAAAAAACATGCTATGCTTCGCCATAGCAATTATGACCTTAGGCCTTAGTGCCCAAACCATTATTACTGTTGATAATAACCCCGGTTCTACTACAACACAACAAACCATACAGGAAGCTATTGATGCGGCCACAGCAGGAGATATTATTTATGTACAACCTTCAGGTACTTCCTACGGACATGCAAATGTAACCAAGGCTCTTACCATTGTTGGTAGATCCCATAGTGAAAACAATAGGGTTTCAACTCTAGGCACAGTAAGTATTAGGTCTAGCAATGTTACCATAAAAGGCATTAATTTTGGAAACCTTAATTTTTCTGCAACTGGAGCATCTAATCCTCCACCTTTTGTAGGCACTAAAATATATGAATGTGAATTTGCTAGTGCTACGTTAGGTATTACAAGTGTACTTCCAGTAGATGCTGATGATATAGAAATTAGAGGTAATATAATACGAAGTGGTATTACACAGTATGTAGATGGTATAAATGTGTTAATATCCAACAATATTTTTTTAGGTGGTAGTCCTTTAACTATTTATGACCCCACAAGTATTGTTGTTGCAAACAATATTTTTAAATATTTTTCTAGCGGTTTTAATCTAACTAACCAATCTTCATCTGGAACTGTAATACTATTCAATAATATGTTTATTATAAATGAAACCTCAGATGGAACTATAAGTTTTAATAATGGCCCGTTCAACTTATCAAATTGTTTGACATACAATTATGGTACTGGAAATATATCTTTTACTTCAAACGGCTCGGGGTCTTATTTAGATTCCAATACCCTATCAAACACCAACCCATTATTTACAGATGTTGACAATACGGCTAACCAAAGTTTTGCAGGTTCATCAGGTTATAACCCAGCTTTTCGTCCAGAAGACGATTTAACCTTACAAGCAGGTTCTCCGGCACTTACCGGTGGTGGTGGCGGTTCTGAAATTGGACTGTTTAACAATGGTTTTAATTATAAGTATTTAGGCAATCCAAGAGGTGTACCTGTTATGGATATTATTTCATATGATGGCGCAGTTCCAAAAAACGGTAGCATCAATGTAACTATTACCTCTAAAGCCCATTAATTATGAGCGCGCTAAAAAATAAATGCGCTCCTTCGGTTTTTTCTAAAAGTGCCAAATGTAGTTTTCAATACTATATGGTGTTTATGTTGTTTATGTGCAGTTATTTTGTACAAGCTCAAAACATTGACCAAATAGAGTATTTTATTGGCAACGACCCTGGCATAGGAAATGGAACCGTAGTGACAGCGACAGCAAATACGGGCGAGCTTACCCAAACTCTAGCAATACCTTTAACAGGGTTGCCATCAGGGTTTCATAAGCTTACCTTACGTACAAAAGACGACGCAAATAATTGGAGTCTTTACAGTTCTGCAACGTTTTATATAAGTGAAAATGCAGGTTCTGGAAGCGACCCAATTTCAAATATAGCCGCCGCAGAGTATTGGTTTGATGCCGATCCTGGACTTGGAAATAGATCGCCACTTACTATTTCGGGAAACCCGAGTGAACTGACAGAGAGCTTTGTTATTCCTTTGGGAAGTTTGGATTCTGGTTTTCATTCAATTACTATTAGAACGCAAAATTTAGATGGTGCTTGGAGCTTGTACCAACAAAACACGTTTTATGTAAGTGAATCGGTTTCTGGTAGCGACCCCATAGTCAATCTTTCGGGAGCAGAATATTGGTTTGATACCGACTTAGGTCCGGGCAACAACACAGCTTTGGCAATTACTGGAAATCCGAGTGAATTAACAGAGAGTTTTGTAATCCCCTTAGGGAGTTTGGATGTTGGTTTTCATACCATTGGCTTAAGAACTAAAAATCTCGATGATGAATGGAGTTTATACCATAAAAACACATTTTATATTAGTGAAGAAATTTCTGGAAGCGATCCTATTTCAGATTTGGCAGGTTTAGAATATTGGTTTGATACCGATCCTGGGCCTGGTGGCGGAACACCTTTAGCTATTTCTGGAAACCCTTCAGAATTAAATGAAAATTTAGTGATTCCGTTAGGTGCTTTAGACGATGGATACCATGTATTGGGAATTCGTTCTATAAATCAAGATGGTACATGGAGTTTATATGACAGAAAAACATTTTATGTGATAGATAATGCTGTTTTTGAAACACCGCCTACATCGCCTTTAAGTGAAGTTGAGTTTTTATATGATGAAGAGTTAGGCTTTGGAACGGGAACACCATTGGCTTTTACACCAACAGGGAACACTGATGAATATTTGGTAGAAATCCCAACGGATTTAGTAACCTGTGATATCCATGATGTTTGGTTAAGCATGAAAAATGAAGCTGGCAACTATTCACTTTATAAAGTTTTAGATGATGTGGATGTGTTTGACAACCTACCTCCTACTATTGTAACATTCCCAAACATCACAGCAGAATTGGACGCCTCAGGACAAGCATCAATTACAATTGCCGATGTTGACAATGGCACATTTGATGACTGCGAACTGGTTTCCGTAGTACTAAACCAAACACAATTTGACTACACCTGTGCTAACTTAGGAGCGAATACAGTAACCATTACGGCTACCGATGCCGAAGCAAAAGTTAGTACCGAAGATGTAACTATTACCGTGGTTGACAACATAAATCCTGTGGCAATTACCCAAAATATCACGGTACAATTGGATGGCAATGGAGATGTTACAATTACGCCAGCCCAAATCGAAAACGGTTCAACAGACAATTGTGCGGTAACCGGATTTAGTTTGGATGTCTCTAGTTTTACCTGTGCCAACCTTGGTGACAATACGGTTAACTTAACCGTATCTGATGCTAGTGGAAATACAAATACAGCTAGTGCTACGGTTACCGTAGGAGATACTACAAACCCAGTTGCCATCACAAAAGGGTTTACAGCGCAATTGGATGCTACTGGCAATGTAACCATAACTGCAGATGATGTCGATAACAGTTCTACGGATAACTGTGCGATTACTTCAAAATCATTGGATGTTTCAAGCTTTACGTGTGCGGATATTGGTGCTAATACGGTGATGTTAACTGTTGAAGATGCTAGTGGAAACTCAAATACAGCCGCTGCAACGGTTACTGTTGAAGACTCAATAAACCCTGTTGCGGTTACCCAAAATATCACGGTACAATTGGATGGCAATGGAGATGTTACAATTACGCCAGCCCAAATCGAAAACGGTTCAACAGACAATTGTGCGGTAACCGGATTTAGTTTGGATGTCTCTAGTTTTACCTGTGTTAACCTTGGTGCCAATACGGTTAATTTAACCGTATCTGATGCTAGTGGAAACGCAAATACTGCTAGTGCTACGGTTACCGTTGAGGATACTACAAACCCAGTTGCCATTACAAAAGGGTTTACAGCGCAATTGGATGCTACTGGCAATGTAACCATAACTGCAGATGATGTCGATAACAGTTCTACGGATAACTGTGCTATTACTACAAAATCATTGGATGTTTCAAGCTTTACGTGTGCAGATATTGGTGCTAATACGGTAATGTTAACTGTTGAAGATGCTAGTGGAAACTCAAATACAGCTGCTGCAACGGTTACTGTTGAAGACTCGGTAAACCCTGTTGTTGTTACCCAAAATATCACGGTACAATTGGATGCTTCAGGAAGTGCAACAATTACGGCAGCCCAAATAGAGAATGGATCAACAGACAATTGTTCAATTGCAAGCAGCAGTTTAGATATTACAAGCTTTACATGTGCCAATTTAGGAAGCAATGTAGTTACACTTTCTGTGACCGATACCAGCGGAAATACAGGTACAAACACAGCTACGGTTACCGTAGAGGATACTATAAATCCCGTTGCTATTGGGCAAGATATTAATAGAGACTTGGGAGGAAACCCTTCCGTTACTATTGTAGCAAGCGATGTTGATAATGGCTCATCAGACAATTGTAGTGCAACTACTTTGAGCATAGATGTTGATACATTTACGACGCCTGGTGATTATCCCGTGGTATTGACCGTTACAGATGGTTCTGGCAACAGCCATAGCATTACGGTTACGGTTACCATTATAGATACACTAAGTATTGACGATAATGAAATTTCTGCAAAAGACATTAAGTTGTTCCCAATACCGACCAATGATTATATAAATATTTCGACACCTCTTGTTTTGGATGCCTTAACTATTTATGATATCAATGGTAAACAAGTCTATAAAATAGAAAAGCCTAAAAATAGAATTAACCTGCAAAACATAAGCAACGGTGTCTATTTTTTAAGGTTTAATGTGAATAATATATACGTTACCAAACGTATTGTGAAACAGTAGTTTAGTTTTTGAGTTAGTTTAGTAAGTTGAAAAATCCCCAGTACTGGGGATTTTTCTTTATATGATATTTCACTAGGTTTGATTTATGATTCATTTTTACTAATGACACAACGAAAAGAAAATTTGAAAATGAATTTTCATCAAAAAACCAACACTATTTACCACTCATTTTAACATATTAATAATTTCGTGTTCATTTTAAAACACATAATTTATTTTTAAGAAAAATTCTACGTTTAAACTTGTATATATTTACATACTTTCATTTCTTTATCACAACATTTTGCTATTAACAATTTAACCTTTCAATTTTAATTTTTATGAAAACCTTTAAAACTTTTTTTTACACACTAATCGTATTTACGGCACTAACCTTTTCATGTTCTTCAGATTCTGATTCCGGTGGAGGCGGCGACGAAGACTTGGCAAACCATCAAAACAAAACAGAAGAAAATGCTGTTGAAACCTCTGCCCTATCCAGCGGCATCGAAATTGCAGGTGCAACAAAAAATGACGGTACACCACCACAACCTAACAGTAATATAGATTTAGTTGTTGCTTCCAATAAGGCTGAAGCGCATCAAAAATCTGGATTCAACCTTAAATTTTCTACCGCAGAAAGCAATATTGCAGGTGCTTACCTCCTATTTAAGGATGTAAACGGTAATGGTGCTTCTAACTATTTTGACGTACCTGTTTCCAGTTTTACCACAGCAAGTAAAAAAGCCAATATCAAGAACAACAAATCCTCAAAAAACAAACTGTTTTCAAAAGGAAATGGCTTAACAGATAATGAATATGAGATTGATATCGATTTTGGAGATGCTATTCCAGCGGGACAATTTTGTAGTGATCTATGTCTTTATGACAGCGAAAACAATGTAAGCCAAATAGTTACCGTTTGTATTGAGGTGGAAGCTTGGGGAGGTAATGCTTCTATTGTAGGTACATGGAAAGTGGTTGAGACTACTGGAGATGATGACAATACTCAAATTTCATGTACTAATGGACAAACTGTAGAGGTGCCTTATGAAGAAGTTATTTATGAGGAGTACATATTGAACTTTGAAAATAATGGAGATTTCTATTATACTGATAAAAGTGAATATAACTATTTAGATTATCAAGCGTCTGCCGAAAGTTGCTCTGGAGTTTATTCAGATGTTGAATCGGAAGAGAATGATGAAAAATACACAGGAAAATGGGCTTATAATGAAGATGAACTGCTTCTTACGTTAATAACTTTTAAGTATGAAGATTTTTTAAACCCTCAGTACAACGAAGATTTCACAAATGGTGAAATACTGTTTGATGGCAGTTCTGGTAAAGTTGAAGTTGTAGGGAATAAACTCATCTTTACTCAAACCTATGTAGGGGATGGAGAATCAAATACTTATGTTACAACATTAGAACGAATTTAGTGTTATAAATCAACTCTCAAGATTATAAAAAATCCCCAGTACTGGGGATTTTTTTGTATTGCTCTCTTTTCGTATGTTTGGGAGCTATTATTAACCAATCAATTCTCACATGAAAAATTTAAATTACATTTTACTATTAGTATGTATTAGTATCTCCCCTTTATTAAATGCACAAAGCTACATAGGGTTCTCTGTAGATAATTATGCAGGAGTGCATGGCCTAACTTCAAACCCTTCCAATGTAGTTGATTCACGATTTAAAGCCGATATAAACTTAGTATCTGCAAGTGCTTTTGGTGGTAGTGACTATTTTGGTATCAATGTAAATGATATTATTAAATCTGAAGATGGTTTTGATTTTGATCTGGATACTGAAAAGTTTCCTACCAATGCCAATAACTTCTTCTTGAATGCTGATGTGTTAGGGCCGTCTTTTATGTTTAACCTTTCTCCAAAAAGTAGCGTAGGACTCGTAAGTAGAGTACGGGCTTTTTTCAACATCAATAACATTAACGGCGAACTTTATGAAAGTATTGCTGATGGTTTTGATATTGCGGAAGATTTCAGTTTTAATTCTGAAAACCTAACAGGTACTGTTCATGCTTGGGCTGAAGTTGGTTTGGTTTACGGACGTATTCTTATGGATAACGATACTAACTTTTTAAAAGCTGGAGTTACCTTAAAATATTTACAAGGCGCAGGTGGTGTATTTGTGAATAGTCCGAATTTTACGGGACAATACAGTGCCGCTAACGAAACACTAACCACAAACGGCGAGTTAATTTACGGCATTAGTCAAGATTTTGATAATGACGATATTGAATTTAAAAACCTAACCTCTGGCTTTGGTGCGGATATTGGATTTACTTATGAATTTAGACCCAACAAAATCAAAGATTCACTAACGACTAGAAAACAGAATAAATATAAATTGAAAATTGGGGCTTCCATAACAGATATAGGTTCTATAGATTATACTGAAAGTACAGTAACAACTTATAATGTAAACGGTACTGCCGACACATCTGGTTATACCGAGGACAGTGAAACAGAGGATTTTTTAGATGATAACTACACATTTACTGAAGAGATGATAGCCCAAAAAATAAAATTGCCAACAGCATTTCATTTTTTAGCAGACTATCATATCAAAAATAAGTTATACATCAGTTTACAAACCAATTTATCTTTGGTAAAAAAGAATACAGCAAACGCCAACAGTATCATAAATTCGGTGACGCTGTCTCCTAGATTAGAAACCAAATGGTTCAGTATTTATTCTCCTGTAAGTATTAGACAATACGGAGATTTTGCTTGGGGCACAGGGTTTAGACTTGGGCCATTAATGGTGGGTTCTAGTTCTATTATTTCAAATTTAATATCAGATACATCAAAAACCACCGATGTATATCTTGGTTTAAAAATTCCGATTTATCAATAGAATTTCAAATACATAAAATTGAAAAATCCCCAGTATTGGGGATTTTTTTATGCTCATATTTCATCTAGATTTATACAAACATTAATCTTATCGATGATAGCACATAAAGAAATTATAAAAACCATAAATACTCTAAAAAAAAACGGCGCTGTGCTTTCTAAAAATGGGATTTTAAAGGTTTTGAATGCCACAAAATCAATTACTACCCATAAAGAAACTGTAGATTCCCTCATTTTGTTTTTAACAACATTAGATCCAAAATATGAACATAAAATAGAAAAACTTACAAAGCGGGAATTACAGGTTCTAAAATTTGTAGGTCAGGGCAATAGTTCATTCAAAATAGCAAAGGAATTAAACCTAAGCCTATCAACTATTGAAACACACAGAAAGAACATTAGAAAAAAATTAAAGCTTGTTGGCAAAGGAAAGCTTATTGAATTTGCTATACTGCATAACCTAAGACGACCTGACTAAATAAATAAATTTCTTGTTAGGAAAAAATGAAATGAACCTGTTATATACATATAAAACCCGTTGTGCATTTTGAGAAAATTTTGTCAGTTCGAGTGAAATTTGTTTATTAAAAAGGGTCAAAATGCACAATGGGTATATAAAGTGTTTTTGCACGCAACCTTTTTAAAAACGTGCATCTTATTAATGAAGTGATTTAAACTTTCTGCGTTTAAATCACTTCAATAACTATATACGACTAACATGGAAAATATTTTTTTAATAATTAGCTTACTAATAGTTGTTAACTTGATACTATTAGGTTTTAACACCAATAAAAGAACTGAACCTTAAATTAAGGTTATGATGACATTTTAATGACAAACACGATGTACTAGTATATAACCATTCCAAAACCAATACATATGAAAATTGTTCTAATCATCACAGTATTAATCATTATCAACGGTATTCTTTTGGTCTTAAGCACAAACAAAAAAACAGAACCTTGATTAATGATTAAGATTCTGTTTCTTATAAATTGATTTTTTGTACAAGACGAAAAAAAGAAACGTACAACTTAAGTATTTGTTTGTCAATTAATTTACAATCTTGAAGTGATTTCAGACCCTTCAGGTTAGATACTGAAACAAGTTCAGCACAGAAAACCTGAAGGGTCTCATTTTCAGAAATATAACCGCCTTTTAACAACGGTTAAATATTTTATCATATGATAAAAATTCATCTAATTGACTTCTGGTAAGTTATTGTAATGGGCACTATAGTCCAACATCTGTCCTGAAAAAGTTTCCGGTTGTGTCACATTAATTTCAGTAATTTCTCCCGCATCATCTTTCTTAGGGACTAAAACCGGATTAACAAAACCACTATAAGGTGCCGATGTAAATTGTTTGTTACGTTCCAAGACTTCCGCATGGATAGCCTGATCTACTTTTACACCATAAGTTTCAACTAGAGCTTCAACCGCAGCGTAATCCCCTTCAGATTTAATACGTTGTGTTTCTCTTAATAACTGACCAAACAATTCATGTAACTTGTCATAATCTTTAATATTGAAATAGGTTTTGCCGTCTTTGGTAACCTTTTCAATGACATTGTCTTTTTGTCCTTTTTCAAACACCCAAGCAGACACCCATTGTCTGTTTCGCATGTGGGCTTCTTCTACATCATCACCTAAATTCAAACGAATTAACTGCGTCATCAATCCGTTACGGATATAACCATCGTAGGCAGCCATTCCTATTTTTTTCCAATCTTCAACCAACCCCAATTCTTGTAATTTAGAATCGTATAAATAATATAAGCCCACCAAATCAGCGCGTCCTTCTTCAAGTGTAGAAGCATAATTTTTCAAAGTTTCCTTGGTCTCTCCCACACCGGGATTTAATTGTCCAGAAGCATGACCGATAACTTCGTGTAACGCTGTGTGTAATTTATCTGCTAATTGCCCATACTTTTTCTCTAGTTCATACTCTTTGTCATCATGAACAAATTCTTTTAAACGACCAGTATTTCCCGCATTATTATAAGCTTGCGTAATATTCCCGAGCGACACCGATTTACTCCCAACCGCAGCACGAATCCAGTTCGCATTTGGTAAATTAACACCAATTGGCGTACTAGGCGAAGCATCTCCAGCTTCTCCTGCAACATTCACCACTTTATAGGTAACGCCAACAACATTTTTCTTTTTATGGGCGTCCATTAATGGAGAATTATCTTCATACCATTGGGCGTTATCTGATATGACCTTCATTTTTTGGGACATGTCAAAATCGTTAATCTGTATGATACTTTCATAAGAACCCCTATATCCTAACGGATCATTATAGACTTCAATAAAACTATTGATGTAATCTATATTGCCTTCGGTAGCGGCAGTCCAAGCAACATTATAATCGTCCCAAGTTTGTAAATCGCCCGTTTTGTAATAGTCAATTAATAATCCCAATGCATTGCCTTGCGCTTCATTTTCTGCAATAGCTTTAGCCAATTCCAGCCATTTAATAATTTCGTCTATAGCTTGTCCATACAATCCGCCAGATTTATAAACACGCTCTTTTAAAACACCGTTTTCCTTAACCAATTGAGAGTTTAAACCAAAAGATAAGGGCTTCTCAGGATTTGGGGATTTTTTCGCTTTATAAAAATTGATGACATCTGTGTTCGTAACATTCGGCCCGTAGAAATTAACTGCCGAAAGCCCCACATTATCTACACCTTTTGCTTGATTTACTTTCTTTGAATCCTTAGCATTAAAAATAACATCAAACGCATCGCCTTCTAAAACTGTGTTGGTTTTGGCCAATAATTCTTTTAAATAATCTGAAGAAAATTCAGGTTTCAATTTATCATTTGAATAATGGTGATGAATGCCATTACTAAACCACACACGCTTTAAATAGATTTCAAACGCTTTCCAATTGTCCGAACCTTTATCGCCGCTATAATTCGTGTAAATATTTTCTAAAGCTTTTCGAATTTTAAGATTATGACGGTAGTTTTGATCCCACATAATATCCCGTCCAGACAATCCGGCCTGAACCAAATAGTACACCAATTTTTGCTCTTTTAAAGTCAATGTTTCCCAATCAGGAATTTGGTATCGCAGCACTTTTATATCCGCAAATTGTTCAACATTGTAGTCAAAACTTGCAGATTTTTCAACTTTGTGGTTTTCATCCTTACCAACAGATTTATCATTACCGCATGCTAAAACCGTTAGGGCTACCACAAAAAATAATAGTGATTTTAATTTCATTGTATTAAATTTGAATTATGATTGATTTTCAGAAACAAGGCGAATTATCGCATTTTGATTATTGATTATCTTGAAATATCAATTTTTAGTTATTGAAAAACTATTTTATCGTAACAAATGTAACAATTTATTAATCGAAAATTAAAAATGTTTATATTTGTTTTAACAAACTAAACAACAAATTATGAAAGCCTTAAAGTATATTTTCTTTCTCTTGCTTATTGCTATAATCGGTCTTGCTATATACATTGCGGTACAACCAAACTCATTTGAGGTTACACGCTCAAAAACCTTGAATGCGCCGGCCCCGGTGGTGTATAATAATGTGATTGATTATAAAAATTGGGAATCCTGGTCTTCCTGGGCCGATGAAGATCCTGATATGAAAATTACACTTCCCGAACAAACCGATGGTGTTGGCGGTTCTTACCAATGGGAAGATGAAGATGGTGTTGGCACAATGAAAACTACCGCAGCTGTTCCAAATACGTCTATTACACAGGAAATGCAATTTGCAGATTTTCCTAAGTCTGATGTTTCATGGAATTTTAAACCCAATGAAGACGGTACAACAGATGCTACTTGGACAATTTCCGGTAAAGATTTACCATTCAGATTTAAAGCATTTGCAACCCTTATGGGCGGCATGGAAAAACAAATTGGGCCACATTACGAGCGCAGTTTAGAAAAACTGGATAGTGTTTTAGTTGAAAGCATGAAAAAATATAGCATTACGATAAATGGCATTACAGAACATAGCGGTGGTTTCTATATTTATAATACGGTGTCTTGTAAAATACCTGATATGCCAAAACATATTCAGCAAATGATGCCTAAGTTGGGGGAATATGCGATGAAAAATAATATTAAAATGGCTGGAGCACCTTTTAACTATTACCATAAATGGGATGAGGCCAATAATACTGTTATGTTTTCATGTTGTGTGCCAACTACCGATAAAGTAATTTCTACAGACCCCGATATATTAACAGGACAATTAAAATCTTTTAAGGCACTAAAAACAACACTTAAGGGTAACTATAGCAATTTAAAAGAAGCTTGGGAAACCGCTATGAAACACATAGAAAAAAACGGTTTGGTTACAGATGAAAACGGCCCAATGCTTGAAGCCTATACTAACGACCCTATGGAAAACCCAAATCCGGCAGATTGGGTTACCGAAATTTACATCGCCTTAAAATAATATGAAGCAACTTTTATTGGTTTTTGTTGGTGGTGGTTTTGGTAGTGTGTTGCGCTACCTTATTGGAAAATATTTAAATAGTGCCGAAAATGGTATTCCTTATGGCACCTTTGCTGCTAATATTTTAGGAAGTTTATTGATTGGTGTTATTTTAGGGTTGGCTGCTAAAAACAACTCATTGTCTCAAAGCCAGACGTTATTATTAGCTACTGGTTTTTGTGGTGGATTTACAACCTTTTCTACGTTTGCTTATGAAAACCATGTGTTTTTAAAATCTGGGGATTTTATGAGTTTTGCCGTTTATACTATTGCAAGTTTTGTGATTGGATTTTTGGCTGTTTTTGCGGGGATTTATTTTGTGAAGTAAAAACTTGACTTTGTAAAAAATTTCAACTAAATTCGTTTAACGTTGGATATAAATCATTAAAACGATGTCATATCCACGAAACATTAGCATACATATGAGAAAAAGAACAGTAATATATATTTTCTTACTGACAATAAACATTAGTTTTTGTCAATATAGAAACTACGCTGGACAACCTTTTTCTCTATCTGATTTGTTAATATGGGAAAATGATACCATTCAAATTCAAACTTTTCCTTTAATGTGTTGGACTGAATTTGACCAGAAAGTTCTTTTTGACAACAAAGAAATAAACCCTGATTGTTGGGGCTGTTTAAAAAATCATACAGCTGAATGGAAAATTATTAATAACAAACTTTATTTGTCAAACATATATAGTTATAACTATATAAAAGACAGTATCAAAACTGATTTAAATAAACTTTTTCCTGACAAAACAAAAAACAATTTGGTTTTAGCCGACTGGTATTCTGGTATTCTTTTTGTTCCGAAAGGAGAACATATTTGGATGGGCCAAAGTCCAGGTTTTCCAATTTATGAATCAGAATGGGAAATGATTATTTCTAATGGCCATATTATAAAAAAAGAATTTAAATCTGGTAATTATAATAAATCGATATACACTCAAGATACTAAATATTTTGCTGCATTTTTAGACGAACATTTAGATGAAAAAACTAAAAATGAACTGAAAAGAAAAAGGATTTCTATAATTTTCAAAACAGGGAAATCTAAAAATGATTTCTCAATTTCAATAAAAGGAGTTAATGACAAAATTGTAGAGGACAAACTTATTGAAACATTAAAAACATTACCAGAATTTGATTATTATTATAGACACGGAGAAGAACTTATCCGAATAATCACTATTGCTTATATAGATAATAGACCGATAATAGCAACTAAAAAATAAATACGTATGCTAACACCGTGTAAAAAACATTGCTTATTTTAGTTAAACTGAAAGGCTGTTGCTTGTTTGCTAACTCTGATTTTCCTGCGGAAAATCCTCGCACACAAAACCGCAACGTTTCTTACACATAACCGTTAAACGAACTACCCTTTCTCAAACCCCATAACCCCAGCTTCCACCCTAGTCTTTAAATAATTAATCCTCGGCACAATCGGGCAAGAATACTTATCATTATAAGCACAGTATGGGTTATACGCTTTATTAAAATCGATAATTAGGGTATCGCCTTCAGGTATTTTGGCGTCAATATAGCGTCCGCCGCCATAGCTTTCCAGTCCGTTGGTTTCATCTAAAAAAGGTAAAAAGAGGTAATCTTCAAAGCCTTCTTTGGTCATTAAATCTTTACCTTGATAAATGTTTAATTGGTGTTTTTTACCTTTTAATTCAAAATGCAAAACGCCATACACGCGTTCTTTAGAAACACGATCTGTTGTGGTTTTCATATGAAACCATTCTGAATTTGGGGTTCGTTTTAAAATCGCTTTTACAACATAAGTGGAATCGAACTTAAAAAAGTCTAAACCTTTAAATTGCTTCCTATCCTTATCTTTTAAGGGCGATGTTGATGCATCTTTATATTCGGCATTTAATTCACGTTGAAACTCGGTTTCGCCTTTTATTGGTCGTTTTTTTTGAGCACAATTAGATAAAGACATAAAACTGAGGCAAATAATTAAAATTGATTGTTTCATTCTAAAAAATTATCATATCAAAAATACAATATATACTAAATGAATTGAAATGCATTGAAATTATATTTTCTTTATAGGATTTAAAACATTAAAATCATAAAGCAGGAATGTGAATAATTCTATATTTGGGTTTGATAATACTTGGCATATCATTACAGTAATAGTTGGCATTTATGTATTTTTAGTGTTCATTTTAAAACATTATTTGAGCACTAAAAACAAGATGGTATAGATGAAGGATGTTATTATAATTGGCGGCGGCCCCATTGGTATTGCTTGCGCTTTAGAATGCAAAAAACGAAACTGGGATTATCTAATTATAGAAAAGGGCGCATTGACCAACTCCCTTTTCAATTACCCAAAAAATATGACGTTTTTCTCTACTTCGGAAAAATTGGAGATTGATGGGATTCCGTTTATCAGCAAAAACCCAAAACCGAACAGAGATGAAGCTTTGGAATATTACAGACGTGTTGCGACTTCTAATAAAGTGACTATTAACTTATTCGAAACGGTTGAAAATTTGAGCAATACTGGAACTCATTTTACAGTTGCAACCAGTAAATCTAAGTACGAAACACAAAAAATTATTTTGGCAACAGGGTTTTATGATATTCCTAACCTTTTAAATGTTCCAGGAGAAGAATTACCAAAAGTGACACATTATTACAAAGAAGCGCATCCTTATACGATGCAACATGTGGTTATAGTAGGCGCAAGTAATTCATCGGTAGATGCTGCTTTAGAAATTTACAGAAAAGGCGGTAATGTTACCATGATAATTCGTGGAGAAGCAATTGGAGAACGTGTAAAATATTGGGTGCGACCAGATATTATAAATCGTATTGAAGAAGGCAGTATCAACGCTTATTTTAATTCTGAAATTACTGAAATAAAAGCGGAGGAGTTAACTTTTAAATCTCCTGAAGGCTTAAAAACCATTCCTAACGATTATGTAGTTGCACTAACGGGCTACAAACCAAATTTTGAATTGTTGCACCAAATTGGAATTTCACTTTCCAATGATGAAAAAAAACTTCCAGAATATAATCCAGAAACTATGGAAAGTAATGTTAAAGGAGTGTATTTAGCGGGCGTAATTTGCGGCGGAATGGAAACCCATAAATGGTTTATCGAAAATAGCCGTATTCATGCAAAATTAATTGCAGAACATATTGAAAGGGTATTAAACTCTTAAATTATGGCTATTAAACCAATTTATTATAAATTAGACCTCGCATTTTAATCACGAAGCGTGAGGACTGGGAGGTCTGTAATACAAAACCGAAAATAAGATAACTGATACTATGAGCATGTTCGAAAAATGGGAAAAATTGCCAGTTTTTAAAAAGGCACTAGAAATTCAGAAATTGGTAGATCATATTGTTGAAAGCGTAGAAAAGACAGATATAGATTTTGAGCACGATATTGAAGCAGAAATGTTGAATAGCAACCTTAACTATTTAAGGGAAAATTCGCTTATTATTCCAGCAAAAATAGCGGGTGCGGCAGATGAAGATATGCTTTATGATCTTAAAATGGAAAATGCGGCAATTATTAGAAAATCGGCCAGAGAACTCATTACCGATGCCCGTGGCATTCAAATGCATGGTTTTAAGGATACCGAGTATTTAGATCTATTAAGAACTGAAGTTGAAGCTTTTAGAATCCTGTTTGCTGAATGGGTAAAAACTTTTGATTGCTGGAATTATATTATTGATAGATGGGGACTTTTTAATCCTCCAGGCGTAAATTACGATGATATTGACCCAGATGATGATATCCCTTTTAATCCCGAAGATTTTGACGAGTTATAAGTTATTTTATCGGAATTATTTCCTTTTGTTTTACCACACGAGACAGCACAATCTGCGTTTTAGATTCGCCGTAGATAATTAAGTTATCAATAAAAGATTCTAAATGCTTTTGGTTTTTAAGCACCACTTCCATAACAATATTTTCATCGCCCGTAATACGATAACAATTAACCACTTCGTCTAAGGTTTTAACTTTTTCCAAAAATGGCTTTAGTTTTCCCATAAAAGCCCGTAGCGTAATAATGGCTTTTAACTGATACCCTATTTCAAGTGGAGAAACAAGTGCTTTGTAGCCTTCAATAACACCCAAATCTTCCATCTTTTTTATCCTTTCTGAAACAGCTGGGGAACTTATCCCAACCTGCCTTCCAATTTCAGCATTAGATTGTCTCGCGTTTTCTTGTAAACACTTCAAAATCTTCGCATTAAGCCGATCTATATTCATTTAAAGTCTTTTGAATGTAAAAACATAAAACCTAAAGCAAATATACATATTTACTTTAAATATTAAAGTTGAATGTCAATTCTTGTGATTAATTTTGGTACTGTTGCTAAGAAAAAAATAGTCATGTCACACAATACCCCAGTAAATCTATCGGAATTACCGATTTATCAAAAAGCAATCGAGATATTAGCTTTATCTCAAAATATCTCTTTATATTTAAACGAGGATTTGGCACCATTAAAAGAAGATGGTTCTGAAGACACCAATATTTACTTTTCTGGAGATATAGTACAGCAATCTGTTTCCCTAGCTCCCGAAATTGCCAATGCTGAACGCGAACGTTATTCCGAAAGAAAGCATAGGCATGTTGCTTCTTTAAGACGTCTTACGCATATGCTTTATAAAAATTCATACCGACTTGAAAAAAGCAATAGTAACGGCAAAGATTTTTTGCCAGTTTTAAGACGTGAATTAAAAAAGTTCAAAAAGTTGCAACACAGCTGGATGTTGACACTTTAAGCTTTAATTCAATTTCTCGAATTTTTGTCCGCAGCCCTCTATACATTGGTACCAAAGAATTAAGTGCCCACTAACAGATAAATCAAAATAGACTCTGGCAGAGCGAGAACTACAGGTATTTGGAATAATTTCGCCATCATTTTGTGTATCAGAATCGGTGATAAGTTTGTAAGTCCCAGATTCTTTATCTCCTACTTCACTTGACATAAAACACAATACACCATTAATTGCTACGGTGCCATCACTAAAAAATTCAATAACCCGTTCGGAAGCAATAGGTTGAAACGTGCCACTTCCATCTCCAGGATCAGCAAGTTGTTCTATGAGTTTCCATTTTCCAATTAGTCCTGTTTCGTCTGTTGGTTTACTGTCGTCTGAGGAACAACTTGTAAAAATCATTAACATTGAAAACATCAGTACAATTTTTTTCATAAGGATGGTTATTTCTTTATAAGATGGTGAATTTAAGTATTGGTTGCGTCATTAAAATAAGCATTATTTAATTTTTCATATATTTATCGTAGTCCCAAACCTACGTAAAACCATTTATTATGTTAAAAAAATCTATTTTAATAGAAAACAAATGCAAGTTAACTACTAAAAATCTACAATTATTAGTTAAAAATGATGAAAGAGAATCCAGTATCCCCATTGAAGATATTGGATTTATTGTTATTGATAATCCTGAAGTATATATCAGCATTCCAACCTTAAACCTATTGGTTGACAATAATAGTGCAATAATTATCTGTGGTAAAACACACTTGCCCAATGGCATGTTTTTGAATTTGAACAGTCACCATATTCAACAAGAATTATTCAGGAATCAAATGAATGCTAGCCAACCTTTAAAAAAACAACTTTGGCAGCAAACCATTAGGGAGAAAATAATGAACCAAGGTATTTTACTTAAAACTATCACCGATAAAAATAATGAATTTGAATTTTTAGCCAGTAAGGTTTTAAGTGGAGACACCAGTAATATGGAAGGTGTTGCTGCCAGTTTTTATTGGAAATCTTTTTTTGAATCAGATTTTAAACGTGAGCGATTTGGAGATTATCCAAACAATTTTCTAAACTACGGATATGCTATTTTAAGAGCTGCAACAGCCAGGGCACTTTCTGGTAGCGGATTATTGAACACTTTGGGGATACACCATAAAAACAAATACAATGCCTTTGCCCTAGCAGATGATATCATGGAGCCTTTTAGACCAATAGTAGATGAGGCAGTTTATACTATAATTGAGCATTATGACGAGCAAGAATTGAACACAGAAATTAAATCTGTACTCCTAGGAATACTTACCAGAACCGTATATTTTAAAGAAGAAAAAAGCCCGTTGATGGTCGGCTTACAAAAAACTGCAAGCTCTTTACAGCAATGCTATAGCGGTAAACGAAAGAAAATTAAATATCCAAAATTATGGAACTAAACGGCTATAGAATTATGTGGTTATTTGTATTTTTTGATTTACCGACAGACACGGCCAAAGACAAACGTAATGCCTCTGGCTTTAGAAAAAACCTACTAAAAGATGGGTTTAGCATGATGCAGTATTCTGTATATATGCGCCATTGCGCCAGTAGTGAAAGTGCAGACGCACATGAAAAACGTATAAAACGACTTTTACCTCCCCTTGGAAAAGTTAGTATTTTAAGGATAACAGACAAACAATTCGGGAAAATCATGAATTTTTGGGGCCGTGCAGAAATGCCGAAAGCCCCACCACCAACCCAACTTGAATTGTTTTAAAACAAAAAAATGCTTCAATCTTGCCTTATCACTGCAAAAAAGAAGCATTTTTTTAAACGATATTTCAATTTAATCCTTTGGGTATTAGAAGGTAACAAACCAACTAATATCGTGTTTTCTAATCTTTAATCAAACCACAACGAGGGCGGTAGATGGTGGCGATGAGTTGGTAATATCGTGTTTTCTAATCTTTAATCAAACCACAACACCAAAACAATGCTGACTCTTTCCAGAACGAATATCGTGTTTTCTAATCTTTAATCAAACCACAACTAGAATAAATAGCCCGTGTAAATTCTCCATAATATCGTGTTTTCTAATCTTTAATCAAACCACAACGCAACGGCCAAACGCTGTTTTTCATCCCGAATATCGTGTTTTCTAATCTTTAATCAAACCACAACTCATGTTTTATTAATTATTTAATTTAAATTAATATCGTGTTTTCTAATCTTTAATCAAACCACAACGGGTCTTGCAGGTTTTTTTAACATTATTACAATATCGTGTTTTCTAATCTTTAATCAAACCACAACATGCGAGATATAGCTCGCCTTTCGGCTCTTAATATCGTGTTTTCTAATCTTTAATCAAACCACAACCGTACAGATTATTGAAATCGTTAAAAACAGAATATCGTGTTTTCTAATCTTTAATCAAACCACAACCGTTGCCAAAAACTTTTGTTTCGGCTAAGCAATATCGTGTTTTCTAATCTTTAATCAAACCACAACGAGGATTCAGCCCGCTGGTAGCTTCAGATTAATATCGTGTTTTCTAATCTTTAATCAAACCACAACTTGCATAAAATGCGCTGGCATTTGATAACAAATATCGTGTTTTCTAATCTTTAATCAAACCACAACAAGTTCGTTGGTTTTTTTGACTTTCGGCAAAATATCGTGTTTTCTAATCTTTAATCAAACCACAACCCATTTATTGTTATTATCATCTTAGTAGTAATATCGTGTTTTCTAATCTTTAATCAAACCACAACGTGTTGATGGCGCAATGGGGAGCAAAACCAAATATCGTGTTTTCTAATCTTTAATCAAACCACAACGAAGTTCTAAAGCTTTTTTCTCAGCTGCTTAATATCGTGTTTTCTAATCTTTAATCAAACCACAACGGGCTTTGCAATACATAGCAGCCTGTAAGTAATATCGTGTTTTCTAATCTTTAATCAAACCACAACCAATAATATTTGAGGTGTTTCCTGTTCCGTAATATCGTGTTTTCTAATCTTTAATCAAACCACAACATAATATTTGATTTTAATTAATTACTTACTAATATCGTGTTTTCTAATCTTTAATCAAACCACAACCGCGAAGTGAATTTGCCAATAAATCATCAAAATATCGTGTTTTCTAATCTTTAATCAAACCACAACATGCTGCATAAGATTTAAGTTTATTTGTTAAATATCGTGTTTTCTAATCTTTAATCAAACCACAACAATCAAAATCCAATCCGTTTTCGTAAATAGAATATCGTGTTTTCTAATCTTTAATCAAACCACAACAAACATTGTAAAACGCCGTAAGTGTGCTTAATATCGTGTTTTCTAATCTTTAATCAAACCACAACTTTAAAATAAGTTAATACTATTTTTAGTTTAATATCGTGTTTTCTAATCTTTAATCAAACCACAACAATTTGACATCAATTATATCAATCGTCCCAATATCGTGTTTTCTAATCTTTAATCAAACCACAACTATGCTGCATATCTCTCTTGGTTGTTCCCAAATATCGTGTTTTCTAATCTTTAATCAAACCACAACGATAGTAAAGAACATTTATATTTAACTAGAAATATCGTGTTTTCTAATCTTTAATCAAACCACAACAGGAATTAGAAAAAATGTCAAACGACGAATAATATCGTGTTTTCTAATCTTTAATCAAACCACAACAGATACGTATTTAGACAAGTAAGACGCTAAATATCGTGTTTTCTAATCTTTAATCAAACCACAACTATGATTTCAGAACCAGATAATAATTCTCCAATATCGTGTTTTCTAATCTTTAATCAAACCACAACGCGTTGTCCACAAAAGATGATAATATTAGTAATATCGTGTTTTCTAATCTTTAATCAAACCACAACAGTCGCTCGTTATTTCGTCTCTATTCATAGAATATCGTGTTTTCTAATCTTTAATCAAACCACAACTGGCCAACGCCAAAAGAGCCTGTAAATATGAATATCGTGTTTTCTAATCTTTAATCAAACCACAACTAACTATCTTATCATTGATTTGATTTCAGCAATATCGTGTTTTCTAATCTTTAATCAAACCACAACATTGCTCTACATCTAACAAGTATAGACTAGAATATCGTGTTTTCTAATCTTTAATCAAACCACAACAGCAGCTTTAGCTTCTTTTTTCTTCTTAGAAATATCGTGTTTTCTAATCTTTAATCAAACCACAACCACTTTCTCTCAAAGTGCATATTTTTTTAGAATATCGTGTTTTCTAATCTTTAATCAAACCACAACAAGTTAGTAAGTTTTAATCCTAAGTCCTTTAATATCGTGTTTTCTAATCTTTAATCAAACCACAACCAGAGCGTCCTTTATTATCATACTGGTGATAATATCGTGTTTTCTAATCTTTAATCAAACCACAACCTACTTGGGTTTCGTCTTTTTTTATATTGCAATATCGTGTTTTCTAATCTTTAATCAAACCACAACCCCGAAACAATGCTGACTCTTTCCAGAACGAATATCGTGTTTTCTAATCTTTAATCAAACCACAACGAGTTTCGTACTTTATTTTATTCCAGTATTAATATCGTGTTTTCTAATCTTTAATCAAACCACAACCCAACACTTCTACATCTGTAGCACTTTCTGAATATCGTGTTTTCTAATCTTTAATCAAACCACAACTACCTTCACCGTTTTTAGTTCCTTTAGTTAATATCGTGTTTTCTAATCTTTAATCAAACCACAACATCCAGTAACAGCTTCATTTTTCATTTCAAATATCGTGTTTTCTAATCTTTAATCAAACCACAACCGGAAGCTTTAGTTGATTTATCAAAAAACGAATATCGTGTTTTCTAATCTTTAATCAAACCACAACCATACCAAAACATTCTACCACCACAACAAGAATATCGTGTTTTCTAATCTTTAATCAAACCACAACATTTAAGTTTGTTTTAAATTCATAGGGTAGAATATCGTGTTTTCTAATCTTTAATCAAACCACAACAATAAACGAAGCTTTAGAGGTTGAAAACAAATATCGTGTTTTCTAATCTTTAATCAAACCACAACTGCTGTGGCTTTGCTTTTTTTACTAATTACAATATCGTGTTTTCTAATCTTTAATCAAACCACAACCAGTTTGGGCAAGTTGTTCCTAAAAAGAAAAATATCGTGTTTTCTAATCTTTAATCAAACCACAACACGTGGACTCATGTACATTGCCTTGGGCTTAATATCGTGTTTTCTAATCTTTAATCAAACCACAACAGACCTAAGTATTTACTGCCATCTCCTTTTAATATCGTGTTTTCTAATCTTTAATCAAACCACAACCAATTCCCCAAACAGGAATTAATGATGCCAAATATCGTGTTTTCTAATCTTTAATCAAACCACAACCCTCTAAGTCCGATAAATTTGATTTTATCTAATATCGTGTTTTCTAATCTTTAATCAAACCACAACGAAATATGAGATAAAATATTGACTTGAGAAAATATCGTGTTTTCTAATCTTTAATCAAACCACAACCATCTGGCGAGACCTTTTTATAATCGTTGCAATATCGTGTTTTCTAATCTTTAATCAAACCACAACTGGAACAAACACCGGTGTTTTTATCAACATAATATCGTGTTTTCTAATCTTTAATCAAACCACAACGAAAAATCGTTGCAAAAAATTGAGAAGGTCAATTTTTCGTTGTGGTTTGGGTGCTTAAGACAAAGAGGTGTGTATGTCAATGAACTTTTATTTGTTTTGAAAAATCTCGACTTATTAGAAGTTTTAAGATTTCAAATTATTTTTAATTTCTGCTAAAAGTTCTTCTCTAGTTTGCTTTTTTGCAAAACCACTTTTTTCGCCTCGTTCTATTTTTAGCCGCACAAAATCATAATATTCTTGTTTATTTCGCGCTTGTTTTATAAAGTAATTGATGACCTCACTTTTGCTATTAAACTCCTTTTCTGATACCTGATTTTTCAACCATTCTTCATTTTTTTTTGTTAAGGAAAAGCTTTGTCTTTTCATGATTAAAAAATTAGTGTAGTGTAAATATTCACCAGAATATTGTCAATAAGTTCAAATTAGAGTGTATTTATTTAATAAATCTTTTAGAATATTCAATATCCAAATTACCCAATGCGTCAACTTTTGCAGGAATTACTTTTAATGTAGAGGGACTTCTTCTTAAAACAACTCTACTCAAATCTGATAATTGAGTTGCCTCAGCACCTGATTCTATACAATTTTCTCTTGGTGTTTTATCCAAATTTCCAGAAGCATAATTATGGCGTCTAAGTATTATTTCTTTTATAATACCTTTGTCTTTATTTTCAATAAATTTTGCAACATTAAACAAACGTGATTGCAAATCTCTGATATCATCCCAAATAATTTCTTCATTCGGTTGCTTATCAAATACAATGAACATATCATCTTTTCTCAATTTCAATATAGGTTTTTTATCTTCCTCTTGAAATATATTTTTTACAATATTAAAATGATTTATTATTAAAGATTTACGCCGTTTAAATTTACCGTTTTCATTAGGCAATAACTTTCCAAAAACCCGTGCTTCATAATTTGTGTATTTATCTTTGTCAAAATAAAAATCACGTTTATAATTAAATTTTGAATTATCTATATTTCTTATCTTTTTAAAAGGGTTCAAATTTGAAACCGCTGCTCTGAGTCTAATCCGTTTAATTACCATTTTACCAATCATTTTTTTCTTCTTTTCATCAAAATATTCTGGTAATATAATTACTGGAGATTCACTATCCTTATTCTCATTCAATAATAATTCCAATCCTTTTGTTCGAGTTAAATTAATTACTTCTTTAATTATTTTTTCCTTATAGTTTTCTTTTTTCTTATCATCTAAATCTATTTTAATAATCGTATTGAATAGCAAGTCTATAAGTTCGGACACATTGGAATAGTCAGATGAAATTGTTTCTTTTGTTAATCCTTGCGCTACAATTATTTTCTTTTTATCTGTTTTTTTTATTTTTTCATAAACCCTAAAAGCAATTATTTTTTTATGCTCCACTTCTCTTTCTAGGAGATCTTCTTCATTTTTTACTTGAAATTCCATTAATTTCTCCCAACCTCTTAAATCAGCAAGAGCTATCAACCTTAATTTTATTCCTTCATCTATAATATTTTCAATATCCTTTCCCGTTATACTACCAATTGGTTTACGTTGAGCAAATATTAATTCATTATTCTTTTTAATATGTGCATAAGGATTTTGGCTATTTAATTTTCCTCTAAGATTCAGTTTTTTAGGCTTTTCCTTTTTTAAATTTTCGAGTAAGGGTTTTATGCGGTCAATTTGTCTGTGATACACAAAAACTTCTTTGTGAAGATTATGCATTCTTTCAGCAAAATTATCCATTGGCTCTTTCAATTGATACTTGGGATTACTATTGCCTTTAAAATAATCACTTTCGTAATTATGAAAAGCTTCAGAAATCCAATTTGCTGTTCCTCTTTCCACACAAGCAACAGTTATCGCATCAATACAATGGTGCATGTGATTACTCCTGTCCTTTTTTGCATACTCTCCTTCTAAACCCCACATTTTCCTTAACGTATCAGTAATTTTACCATTCACAACATTTACATTATTGAAATACGATTTTAAGTAAGCTCTAGCATATTTTGAAATAATTCTTGTATCTACCAGATTTGTATTAGTAAATTGATTGGTAATTTCTTCTATTTCAAATACCTTATGTTTTTTACTTAAATAATCAAGCTTCAATTTTGTGTAATGTGCTTTAGTCATTACTTCGCTATGATTTATTGGATCTGAAATAGCTTTAGCTGCATTTTTAAACTTTTTATATTCTGCTTTGAGACTAGCTAAACTTACATTCCAAGTTGGTACATTGTTTTTAATGGAATAAGATTTTAAATTTACATCTCTATTGTTTAAAATAGAGGCTTTATTAATTTGCTCGCCATTAAAACTTACATTTAATAATCCTGGTAAAGTATCTTTTTTAATTTTTCTGTTGAACTCTGCATTTGCCAAAGTTTTATTGGTTAAAGAATTATCATGAAATTTGCTTCTAGGAATAGTATGCTCAATATCATAAATTGTTTTACCTCCTAAAAAATCACAAACTGAAATCGGTTTCACACTTGTATATAAACATTGATGGTTTTGTTCCTTCCATAAAATATATTTCACCACATCTGTATCTGACGGTATTAAATTGCTCCTTTGTTCTTTAGGATAAGTTTTTATGATTTCTTGCCTTGCCCAATCTCTAATAATTTCTTGGTCTTTTTGCCATTGCGATAATGCTTTTCGGTAACTTGCACTATTAATTTCCCCAGCAACTTCAACATTCACAATTGTATCTTTATCAACTATCCCTTCTTTAATTAATTTATTACACAAACGTTTTATTTGATGCATCGCTCGATTAAAAACAGGGTTCTTGATTGAGCTGATTTCTGGGTTTCCAAGTTTTTTACCAGCTTTTGGATAAGCTTCCATTGCAGATGGGTGATATAATTTATCTACATCAATTTTATCATTTGGAAAAACCTCTTGCAATACATCTAAAATGAAATTCACAATTTTTTTAGTCTTTAAGAAACTTATTTCCTTTGGTAATTTATCTAATGCTTCTTCATAAAAAGCATTCCAGCAATTATTAAATAATTCTTCCTTTTTTAGTTTAGATAGTTTTTCATAATCGCTTTTACCTAACCAATTTATCAATTCATCATTCAATCCTTTTTTATATACATTAATACTAAATTGGTTATTCGCCAAAACAGCATTTTTATTTTCTTCTAAGTTCTTTAGTTCACTTATATAGTTATTGACAATACCTTTGATTTGACGCTCTGCTTTGTGTAATTCCAAGGCTTTAGTAACAGCTCTTGTTACTAAAATCTGGTCGTTATCGGATAATTTTCGACCTAAAACATCAGATATATTTGCTAAAAATACAGCGTGTGAATATATTTCTCCTTTTCGAAGAAATGGCATAATCTTTTTTACCGCTGCTTTACTTAAGCTTCCATAGCTTTTTACTAACTTAATTTTTTGAAACGATTCAACACCTTTTTTGTCTAGCGATAAATGTTTTTCTGCAAAATCCTTCCTTCCCTGTTTTTTATCTTTTTGACCAAAAGAATCTAAGAATAAGCAATGCCAAATATCTTCAATGCTAACTTGTTTTTTATCCTTTTCTTCTGCATGACCTGAATTTAAAAATTCATAGCTTTTATAATTATCTTTACCTATAACTTCCTTTAATTTTGAAGTTGTAGGGCAAGCCGAAAACTTTTTATCAATAGGGAAATTAAAAAATAATTCAGCGACGCCTCCCTCAATGGGATTGGAATCATTTCCAGAAAACACTTCTTTTGGTTTTTTTATATAAGCATATGTTTTATCCTCACTTATTGATGAAGCAATTTGTCTAAAATCAAAATCTGTAACCCTTAAAAATAGTGGTTTGATTTGCTCTTTTTCATCTTTTGTCAAAAATTCTAATGTTGAATTTTCACTTCTTGCAATTTTAATTCTATTTATAGATTCCCACATTCTGAATTCCTCAAAAAGCGGATGTGAAATTGCAATTCTTTTCCTTTTTGGTTCAAGAGGACACTTAGCTACTAATCCTTTTTGGCTTTTTAATGGTCGCTGATAAAAAATAGCATTGTATAATTCTTTCTTTAATTCTTCATCTATATTTTGTTTTATGCAAATAGCATTAAACTCTTCTAAATAATGATCAACTCGATGAGTATATCTTCCTCTTATTTTAGTAATTAAACCTGTTTTTTTATTGGTCTTTGTATAAATGGAATAAAAATAACTTCCCATCGTAGGTGCACAATAACCTTTGCTTGATGCTGATTTAATCTCCTCTGAAAGCATGTCAATGGCTTTCATAACCTTTCCTTGATTATCAGGCTTATTAAACTCGGCAGTTATAAAGTTCTTGATTTTCTCAAATTCAATTTCTTTTTTAAGTTCTCTACTAATCTTACTTCCAATGGATTTTACTTTTTTATCACTTTTTCTGCTATCCAATATTACTTCAAAAGGCTCTTTGAAGGCTGCAGAGTTATCAACTTCATCAATTAATTTTGTTATTTCATTCTTAAACAACTCTAACTTATCTTCAGTCTGTTCTTCATCTGAATTAGATAAATAGCCACGACGTTGAGCAATATGATAGAAAGCTCTACCCAACTGCAATCGTCCTTTTTCAAAATCCATCAAGCCTTCTTTTGTTGCAGCTAAATGACGCAAGTAATACGGCTGTTTTAATAGTTCGATTTTTGCGTTTCCATCTTTCTTGCCGGTTCTTTGCCACTCAATGAAAGCCTCATTTTTGCAAGGATATACTCTTTTATTCTTCCACTTATTTAATTCCCCTTCTTCAAAAGGTGGGCAAAGACCATGTTTATTAAGGATTTTTAAGGTTGCTATTTTTCTTAAGACAATTCTTTGTAATCGTACTCTTGATGTTCTAAATCCCCTACGTTCTGCGGCTTTAGAACTTTCATCAGCACTTACTCCTTTAGGAAATATATAACTTCCTTTTGTGGGTATTAAATTACCTTGATAATCCTGTTTTTCTAAAAAATTATACTTCCCATCTCGTTTCTCTAAAACCGACCAACCTATACTATTAGTCCCTAAATCTAATCCCAACTTTATTTTACTCATTTTCCTTTCTTATTAAAAAAATTATTACATTTGTATTAATCAAATCACAATAAGGCACTTGTTTACAAGATAGCCGTTGGAATAATCTGACTGAAGCAATTCAAGAAGTACCTAAATAGAGCCCTCATTATTGAGGGTTCGTTGTTTTTATTAACCACCAAGTCAATTCGGTCCCCAAATCCAATCCTAAAATTTTACTCATTTTTCTTCGCTTTTATAAAAACTAAAACTACAAAAAAACGAAAGAAAATATTACGGTTTTCATCATTGTATAATCAAAAAGTTTTTCCTACATTTGTTTTAGATTAAAATTTCTAATCTTTAATCTTATCACAATAAGGCTATATGCCGTAGATGAAAAATCTTTAGTCCTGCTTCGGTGGGACTTTTTATTTATTGTGATTTAAATTAGTAAGAAGGAAGTTAAGTTAACGATTCACGCACTTTTCCAAAAACAGAGAAAGTGGTTTTCTAAGATCCCGAAACGAGTTCGGGATAAGCGATTCACACAAGTTTTTTTCCAAAAACTTGGTTCTTATTATGCAGTATAATATTCTAAAGATCCCGATACAAAATCGGGATAAGCGATTCACACAAGTTTTTTTCAAAAACTTGGTTCTCTGCTTACATATTTCTCCTATACTGCCCTCCTACTTCAAACAACGCTTTGGTAATTTGACCTAATGAACAGACTTTACAGACTTCCATTAATGATTCAAAAATATTTTCATTTTTTATAGCTTTACTTTGAAGCTCTTTTAAGAGTGTTTCTGTATCATGTGCCTTATGGAGGTTTTCTAGGGTTTTAATTTGAAATTGCTTTTCTTCTTCGGTAGCTCTTATCACTTCTGCAGGCAAAACCGTTGGAGAGCCTTTACTGCTTAAAAAGGTATTGACACCGATAATTGGGAATTTACCATTGTGTTTCAACGTTTCATAATACAAACTTTCTTCCTGGATTTTAGAGCGCTGGTACATGGTTTCCATAGCGCCTAAAACACCGCCACGTTCTGTAATACGATCAAATTCCAATAAAACAGCTTCTTCTACCAAATCGGTTAATTCTTCAATAATAAATGCCCCTTGAATTGGGTTTTCGTTTTTGGCCAATCCTAGTTCTTTATTGATAATGAGTTGAATTGCCATCGCGCGACGGACGGATTCCTCAGTTGGTGTGGTTATCGCTTCATCGTAAGCATTGGTGTGTAATGAGTTACAGTTATCATAAATAGCATATAAGGCTTGAAGCGTGGTACGAATATCATTAAAATCTATTTCTTGAGCATGTAAACTTCTACCCGAGGTCTGAATATGATACTTCAACATTTGAGCTCGTGCATTAGCTCCATATTTATGTTTCATCGCCTTCGCCCAAATTTTACGGGCTACTCGACCAATAACTGCATATTCCGGATCGATTCCGTTAGAAAAAAAGAAGGATAAGTTGGGCCCAAATTTATTGATATCCATGCCTCTGCTCAAATAATATTCCACGTATGTGAAACCATTTGATAAGGTCAAGGCTATTTGCGTAATTGGGTTTGCTCCAGCTTCTGCAATATGATAGCCAGAAATAGACACCGAATAGAAGTTACGAACATTATTTTCTATAAAATATTCCTGAACATCGCCCATTAATCGCAATGCGAATTCCGTAGAAAAAATACAGGTGTTTTGTGCTTGGTCTTCTTTTAAAATATCGGCTTGAACCGTGCCTCTCACTTGCGAAATGGTTTTGGTTTTAATGTCTTTATAAATAGCTTCAGGTAACACTTGATTTCCTGTAACTCCTAAAAGCATTAAACCTAAACCGTTATTTCCTTCTGGTAAATCTCCGTTGTATTTAGGGCGTTCTTTATTCTTATAAATTTTTTCAATTTTCTTTTCGACTTCTTTTTCTAAACCATTCTCTTTGATATAGATTTCGCATTGTTGATCGATAGCTGCGTTCATAAAAAACCCAAGCAACATTGGCGCTGGCCCATTAATGGTCATACTCACTGAAGTCATTACATCTGCCAAATTAAAACCTGAATACAGTTTCTTAGCATCATCTAAACAACAAATTGAAACACCTGCATTTCCAATTTTTCCATAAATATCTGGACGATAATCGGGGTCGTTTCCGTAAAGTGTGACACTATCAAAAGCTGTTGACAAACGCTTTGCGGGTAAACCGGCACTTACGTAATGAAACCGCTTATTGGTTCGTTCCGGTCCGCCTTCACCAGCAAACATTCTCGCAGGATCTTCGCCAGTTCTCTTAAATGGATACAATCCCGCTGTATATGGAAACTCTCCAGGCACATTTTCCTGTAAACACCATTTTAAAATATCGCCCCAAGCTTGATATTTTGGCAATGCTACTTTTGGGATTTGAGTATGTGATAAAGATTCGGTATGGGTTTCTATTCTAATCTCCTTATCCCTTACTTTAAATGAATAAATTGGGTTTTGGTATGTGTTGACTTTTTCATTCCAACCTGTTATGATTTCCCAATTATGCGGATTTAAATTTAGTTTTACTCTATCAAATTCTGCAATAAGGAGTTTTATAAATTCCTTATTGTCATCCTGTCCTGAAACTTCAGGGGTATTCAGAATCTTATCACTATTTAACCCATGTTTATCAAGAAGAGATTGCTTCGTTCCACTCGCAATGACATTAAGGACAGATTCTAATGTTTTATAAATTCCATAAAGCCTTTGGGCAACTTCAACTTGTTCATCCCCTTTTTTATCATAAGTGCGATTACTTTCAGCTATCTCAGATAAATACCTTGTTCTTGATGGGGGAATGATAAAAATCTTCTCACTCATTTCATTCGAAATTGTGAATGTCGATTTTAAATCAGCATCAGTTTTTTCAACCAATGTATCCATTACCGCTTTATAAAGCGTGTTCATGCCTGGGTCGTTAAACTGGGATGCTATGGTTCCAAAAACGGGTAAATCATCTTGATGAACATCCCAAAGATTATTATTGCGCATATATTGCTTTTTCACATCGCGCAACGCATCGAGCGAACCTCTTTTATCAAACTTATTAATGGCTACTAAATCAGCAAAATCGAGCATGTCTATTTTTTCCAATTGCGTGGCTGCACCAAACTCAGGAGTCATAACATAAAGAGAGACATCAGAATGTTCTATAATTTCAGTATCAGATTGTCCAATTCCCGAAGTTTCCAAAATAATTAAATCGTATTCGGCTGCTTTCAACACTTCAACAGCTTCATTCACATGCTTGGACAATGCCAAATTAGATTGACGCGTTGCCAAACTTCGCATGTAAACTCTTGGGTTGTTTATAGCATTCATTCTAATTCTATCGCCTAACAAAGCACCACCTGTTTTTCTTTTGGAAGGATCAACCGAAATAATCCCAACAGTTTTCTCAGGAAAATCTTTTAAAAATCGTCTTACCAATTCGTCAACTAAACTGGATTTTCCTGCGCCACCTGTTCCTGTGATGCCCAAGACAGGTGAAGCCTCTCCTAGTCCCGCCTTTTGCGGGAGACCCTCACTCAATTGGTTAAAAACACTTTCAAAAGCTTCATGATTATTTTCTGCTAAAGAAATTAATCTTGCAATTACTCTTATATCTTTATTTTTTAACCTTTTACGGAATTCATCTTTACTCATTTCCAATAACCAAGAAGCATCCGTATTATGATTTACGCAGTTTTTCAGCTCCCCTCCCTCGGAGGGGTTGGGGGAGGCTTTTTTTACCAAATCATTAATCATCCCTTGCAGGCCCATTTCCCTTCCATCATCTGGCGAATAGATTCTTGCAATACCATAATCCATTAACTCCTTAATTTCCGAAGGTAAAATAACGCCTCCGCCACCACCAAAAATTTTAATATGCCCTGAATTTCTTTCCTTTAAAAGATCGTACATATATTTAAAATACTCATTATGTCCACCTTGGTACGAGGTTAAACAAATAGCATTCACATCTTCTTGAATGGCGGTATTCACGACTTCTTCTACACTTCTATCATGCCCTAAATGAATGACCTCTACACCTGTTGCTTGAATAATTCGGCGCATTATATTAATGGACGCATCATGTCCGTCGAAAAGTGATGCTGCGGTTACTATTCTAACTTTATGTTTTGGTGTATAAGGCAATACTTGCTTCATTCTGAAAAATATTAGATATTATGTCATGCAATTTACGAATAATTCAAAATAATAATCAATTCACAGGAAATTATTCAAAACTAATTCTGGTACGTATTACTAAATGATTTTAATTTAAATTTGACACTTTAGCACTTGAAAATCCCATGAATAAGATTACCATATTAATACATTGTAAAGACAGATCAAATATTATTGCATCGGTTACTAATTTTATTGCTGGAGACGGCGGGAATATTGTTTATATAGATCAGCACGTAGATAGGGAGCAGAATATCTTTTTTATGCGATTGGAAAGTGAATTTACTGATGAAACATTTTCTACTGAAAGTTTTAAATCCCGTTTTAAAGTTGAGATAGCAGAAACGTTCAAAATGAAATGGCGTATTTATTCTTCTGAAAAGAAACCAAAAATGGCGTTGTTTATTTCTAAATACGATCATTGTTTGTATGATTTATTAGGGCGTTATAATTCAGGTGAATTGAATTTAAAAATTCCATTCATTATTAGCAATCATTTAGATTTAAAACCTATTGCTGATAGTTTTAAAATTCCGTTTTTCCATATTCCTGTGACAAAAGATACCAAACAGCAAGCGGAAGAGAAGCAATTGGAATTATTACAGGAGTATAAGGTTGATTTTATCGTGCTGGCTAGATACATGCAAATTGTTTCCAATAAACTAATTGATAAATACCCGAATAAGATTATTAATATTCACCACTCCTTCCTACCTGCCTTTGTGGGGGCAAAACCTTATCATTCTGCCTATAAAAGAGGTGTTAAAATTATTGGTGCTACGAGCCATTATGTTACCGAGGAACTGGATGCGGGCCCAATTATTGAACAGGATGTGACACGCGTAACACATGCACATTCAATAGCAGACTTAATTGCCAAGGGACGCGATTTGGAAAAGATTGTATTGGCCAATGCCATTAAATTACATTCTGAACGGAAGGTCATGGTCTTTAATAATAAGACCGTTATTTTTTCTTAATAAGAATACTGATAATCAGCATCTTAAAATCACAAATAGATTGTTTTTATAAAATTAACAAATGTTAATCGTGACTTAACGAATTTCTCTGTGTCCTAATTACAGAAGAAAAACCATTAACTAAAATTATTAATTTTTATGAAATCAAATTTTATTTTATGCCTAACTTTTTTGTTAGGTTTCGGAATGTCCCAAGCACAAAACTTACCTGCAAATCCCGATCCAGGTAAATGTTACGTAAAATGTATTACTAAAGACGAGTTTAAAACTGTTGAAGAAACTATTGAAGTTTATCCGGCATACACAAAACTAGAAGTAGTACCTGCCACTTACCGCACAGTTGAAGAGCGTGTATTAATTAAAGAAGCTTCGAAAAAATTCGTTTATGTACCTGCTACTTACGAAACTATCCAAGTGCCTTATATCAAAAAAGAAGGAAGAACAGATTTAACAACTAATCCTGCAACTTTTGGATCTAGTTCTAGAACTTTTGAAACATATCCTAAAACTTCTGGATGGGAATACAGAGAAACGGCTTGTGATTCCCCAAACAAGGAAGATTGTATGGTAGCCTGTTTTGTGGAGTACCCTGCTCAATTTAAAGATGTAAGTTTTACAACTTTAGCGAACGATGCTTCAACCAACAACAGACCAGTTCCAGAAGTAAGTACGACTTACAAAAAGCGTGTTATTAAGACACCAGCTAGAATGGATGAAATTGAAATTCCTGCTGAGTATTCTACTATTAAAAAGCAGGTAGTTGCAACTCCTGCTTCTACAAGAAGTGTAACCGTACCTTCAAGATCTCAAACCGTTACTAGAACTGTTTTAGCTAAAAAAGGTGGTTTAACCACTTGGGAAGAAGTAGATTGTGGATTGTTAAATGCTAACGTTTTACCAATTTTTTACGAATTAGGTAGCGCACGTATTACGCCTGCTTCTAAGAAAATTATTGATGAAACTTTATTGCCATTGTTAAACAGCAAGCCTGTAAGCATCGAATTGATGTCTCATACAGATTCTAGAGGTAATGATGATTTCAACATGTCTTTATCACAACAACGTGCTAATTCTGTGGTTAACTATTTAGTATCTAAAGGTATCTCTAGAAGCAGACTATCTGCTAAAGGTTACGGAGAATCAAGATTAGTAAACCGTTGTTCTAATGGTGTAGAGTGTTCTGAAGGACAACATCAAAAGAATAGAAGAACAGAATTTAGAGTGATAAACAACTAATATTTATTTAGTAGTTATTACTTTAAACTAACAAAAAAGGCACCTTTTAAGGTGCCTTTTTTGTTATTGTATAGTTTGGATAATTGCTTATTTTTTTTTCAATCTTAATCCCATAAGTATCATTTAAACTAGAGGCCATTAAATCGAAATACTTATAGTGAATATCCCAATCGTGAAGTTCGTTCGCAACTCCTTCATTATTAGTGACAATTGGAATTTCAAGCAAGTTAGCCAGTTGGTAATTTAATTGGTTTAATGATACATTATCTGCTTTGATATCTGTATCCCCTATTAAAAAATTTGGTGTGTCATTTCCCCAATCTATTTGATTCACATCCCAAAAACTAGGCGTTTCTATATTAAAAAACAGAACTTCGCCATGTGCAGAATTACTGATTTGATGTAGTTTTAAGCTTTTTAAAATAGCCTTAGATAGGTTTTTAGAAGCTTTCGTATCATGTTTAAATCGTACACGATAAAAATCATTTAAATTTGAATCTATGCTTACCTGATTTTTAAACACATTATTGGTGTAAGCCATTATATCTCTCAAGCTTCCAGTTATTTCAGTAAACGTTGGTTTCTTTAGGATTTGTAATTCAGGGATTGGTAATTTTAATTTCTCGATTTCAAAATCCCTTTTTAAATCGGTCTCTTTTTTTGCCACAACAGCTTGGTAAGATTGTACCTTAAACATTTTATCACTCGCAATTTGGGACTTGTTGGTACTTAAATAGCCTTCAAGATGATAGGATTTAAATTCCGCAGGATGCCCTTCCCATAGCTTTTCGCCATTAGCATTAAACAAAATACCATAAGGCAAGCTGCTAATATTATATTTTGAAAATGTTTCGCCCTCATTATCAATTGCAACAGCTAAATCTAGAGGATGCTTCTTCATAAAACGTTTTACCAAATCCGGATTTTCCTGACTTAACGAAAGAATATAAAAGTCTTTTGGGTACTGCTTCTGTAACGACGTTAAGTATTTGGACACATGGATACAAGGTCCACACCAAGTAGCCCAAAAATCCACAAAGTAAAGTGCATTTTCTGAGTTTAATGCAATCTCTGATTTTTGAATATTTTCTGATATTTTAATTTGTCCAAAAAACAACATTGGTAACAAACTAATTACAACACCAATTGAGAGCTTCTTAATTTTCATTTCTGTTTTTTATTCTAATGGATTTCTAGTTACATATAACAACTATTGTGCTAAAATAGTATTTATACCATTTATCATTCGAAATTACTGTAATAAAAAGCCCTTTTTTCCTTTCTTCTTCATTAAAAAAAGCCCCGAACCGTCGGGGGTAACTAAGGCTATGCTTTATTTTTTATAATTCAAATAGAGAAAAAATCATCCTTTTCTTTTTCAGTAATTCCAAATAACAAATGGTATTAACTAAAAATACTTGTAATCTAACATTTTATTTTAGAAAACATGTGACCCTTTTAATTTTCCTGTGTCTTATAACAAAATGAAAAGATCAAATTGATTGAGGGATTAATCTGGTTTCCATATAAAAAGGCACTCAATATTTTTTGAGTGTCTTATTTTTTTAATTTATTATAACCCTATATTTGCCGAATAAAACCCCAATATCATGATACGTAAAATTCTAGTTGTTTTTTTAATTTTCAATCTTACCGCCTGTGCAGAACTTCAAGGTGTCATTGACCAATTACCGCAAAGTGGTCCAATTTCAAACGTAGAAATAGCCTCTGGTTTGAGACAAGCTTTAGATTTAGGAATCGATAAACAAGTTACAAAACTCACACAGGAAGATGGTTTTTATAAAAATGAATTGGTTAAGATTTTACTCCCGGAAGAACTACAAAAAGTAGATAAAGCGCTAAGGGATATTGGCTTAAGCAGTTTAGCAGATGAAGGGCTTAAAGTTCTTAATCGCGCTGCCGAAGATGCCGTAAAAGAAGCGACACCTATTTTTATAGATGCTGTAAAAGGCATTACGTTTGCTGATGCTAAAAATATTTTACTCGGGAATGATGATGCTGCCACAAATTATTTGACCTCAAAGACAGATACTGCATTGTATTCAAAATTCAACCCTGTTATCAAGAACTCATTTAGTAAAGTTGGTGCAGATGATATTTGGAACAACTTGATTAACAAGTACAATACACTTCCTTTTACAAAAGATGTAAATCCAGATTTAACCGATTATGTAACTACCGAAGCCTTAAAAGGCGTTTATACAATGATTGCTGTTGAGGAAAAAGAAATTCGTAATAAAATAGGTTCAAGAACTACAGATTTGTTGAGAAGGGTTTTTGCGCTTCAGGATTAGTTTTAAAAGAAATCTTATACTAAAAACCGGATAATTTTGTTATTCGGTTTTTTTTTATACAAACTGTTAAAGGATTAATTATTATTCATCAGAACTGCTATCTTTTAATATTATATCATCATTATTTGAAATTATTTTATCGTATTCACAAAATTACCCTGTATATATTTTTGAATTAACAATAAAACATGTAATTTAAAACCTTGGAATAATTACTGTAATGAACACTAGAGATACTATTACAAAAAAGCAAGTCAAATTGAACGAAAAGTATAAAAAGCTTATAGAAGATGCTTATAATTTTCAACAAACGGATGCCGCTTTGAGTGATTTATCAGAATACAAAGCCATTAAACTTTTAAATAAGATCAATAAGCTCAAATATCTGACTAGAGAAAGTCAACTTCAAAAAAATTAAATTTAATATTTCTTTAACTTTTCCATAAAATCCAAAACACATAAATTCTCGTAATTTACCTTAAACGAGAACATTATGAGCCCCCATTTTTGTAAAGTTGGTAAAATAAAAGCCAACGTCAGTAAACTAGTTAGCCTTAAGGAATTTGAAAACAGAATTACAAATTTTGTTGATGATATCAATAAGGTAGAATTTTCTAGAGATTTGAACGAAGCTGTTTAAAATAGTTAAACGCCTTTGCTAGTCTAGAACCGTACCAAGAAAAGAATTCTCCATCTACCAAAATAATTTTGGCATTTGGGTAGCATTCCTGCAACTCTTTTTTATGAGCTTCCTTAAACGGAAATGGCTCACTAGAAAGTAAAACTAGGTCTATATCTTTTCTCTGCTTCAGTTCTATTTCAGGATATCTTTCTATAGTCCCAAAACAATTATCGAACTTATTTAAGTTGAGCAAATAATTGATAAATGTGTTGTTTCCAGCTACCATCCATGGATTTTTCCAAATAAAATAGATTGTTTTTAAAGGTGTCGTATTTTGAATGAATGTTTTAAAATCTTCAGCTCCATTCTTAATTTTAGTTACAAGTTTGAAAGCTTCATTACCTTTATCGAATAAAATCCCATATTGTATTATCAGTTCTAAACTATCTTCTAAAGTAAAAATATCAGAGACGTGAACTTCACATATTTGTTCACAATCTGCAACTATATCTTTGGTGTTTTCTTCTTTATTACAAAGAATAATATCTGGATGCAATGCCCTTATTTTTTCAATATGAATTTGTTTTGTGCCTCCAACTACTGACACTTTAGTCTTTATATGATGTGGATGTACACAAAATTTTGTAACTCCAATAAGATATTCTTCCAGACCCAAATCGCACAATAATTCTGTTTGACTCGGGACCAACGACACAATTCTCATTGGTGTTTTCTCAAATTGAATTTTTCTATGAAGTTGATCTAAAATTTTTATCATGTCTCTTTAAACTTCAACCTTCTTCCAGTTTCCTTTTTTAAACCAAATTATAGCAACAATGGCAATTAATATTTCAGCCAAAGTAATTGCCCAAAATACTCCCGAAGGACCAAAACCTAAACTAATTGCCATAACATAAGCAAAAGGCAATTGTAATATCCAAAAACAAAAAAAGTTAATATATGTTGGTGTCTTAGTATCTCCCGCCCCATTGAATGCATTGATAACCACCATGCCATACGCATAAAACACATACCCGGCAGCCAGAACCCGTAAACATAAACCCCCATATTTTACAACATCTGGAGTGTCATTAAATAAAACGATTATTTGTGGTGCAAAAACAAGATAAATTATAGAAACCATGCCCATAAATATTGCGCAATATTTCCCTGTTTTCCAAACCGATTGCTCTGCACGTTCTGGTTTTTTAGCACCGAGATTTTGCCCAACCAAAGTCGCTGCGGCATTGCTCATCCCCCAAGCTGGCATTAGCGTAAACATCATTACCCTTATGGCAATGGTATAGCCAGCAAGCACTTCACTTCCAAACTCACTCATAATGCGCATTAAAAACACCCATGACGATGTGCCAATTAAAAATTGACCAATGCCACCCAATGACACTCTGATGAGGTTCAACATTACTCCAATTCTTAAAACTAAATTACTAATGCCTATTTTGATTTTACTAAAACCAAAAAACAGAATCCCCAATTGAAATACTACTGCTGTTCCCCTACCAATGGTCGTTGCTATAGCCGCACCTTCAACGCCAAAAGCAGGAACAGGTCCAAAACCGAAAATAAAAATGGGGTCTAGAACAATGTTAAGTCCGTTTGATAATACCAACGTCCACATTGCCACAGATGCATTCCCTGCACCTCTAAAAATAGCATTGATTAAGAACAATAGCATGATAGTAATATTTCCACCAAGAAGTATTTTTGTATAGCCATAACCTTCTGCAATTAAATCTGGTTCGCCGCCCATCAGCCCTAAAATCTCCTTTGGATAAATAATTCCAAGAATACTTATAATGATAGAGAGAAATGTTCCCAAAAATATAACCTGTACAGCTGCATTCGAAGCACCTTTTAAATCTTTTTCCCCCGTACGTCTTGCTACAATTGCAGTTGCAGCCATACTCAAACCAATGGCTACGGCATATACCAGAGTGATTACAGATTCCGTTAAACCAATAGTGGCCACCGCATTTACACTAACTTGGGATACATACATGATGTCCACAAGCGCGAATATAGATTCCATGAGCATTTCCAAAATCATGGGAATAGATAACATAAAAACGGCACGCCGAATACTGCCCGAGGTAAAATCCTGCTCCTTACCTGTAATGGCTATTTTGAAATAGTTAAAAAACTGTTTTATAGTGATTTTCTGTGATTGCATTTCAGAAATTTTTAAAATAAGACATGACCAACCAAAACATGATTAATCCTTTTTATTCGAGAGAACCTCGATATGAACGGAAGTCGAATTATACAATCATAAGCAACAAAGGTGTCGATTTAATTTGAAATTACAAAATGAATTTTTCTAGGTGTTTCTCACTTCTTGACATATCTTCGCAAAAAAAATCAAAATGTTAAAAGCTGTTATTTTCGATATGGATGGTGTGGTTATAGATAGCGAACCTATGCACAACAAGGCATATCATGATATGTTTGATGAAGTTGGGATTGATGTTTCTACTGAATTGTATGAATCTTTTACCGGTCAATCTACCTTAAATATCTGCAAACGTTTATGCGACCATTACAATTTAAATGAAGCTCCCGAGACTTTAGTGGCCCTAAAAAGAAAGCATTACAAACAGTTTTTTAATTCGAATTCTGATTTGGGTTTGATTGATGGGGTTTTAGATTTAATTAAAGATTATCACCAAAATGGCTTGACCTTAGTATTGGGTTCATCGGCAGCAATGACAAGTATCAATATGATTTTCGACCGTTTTGATTTGAACCAATATTTTAAAGCGAAATTAAGTGGTGCCGATTTAAAACAATCTAAGCCACACCCAGAGATTTTTGAAAAAGCAGCCGAAGCTTCAGGTTTTAAACGCCATCAATGTATCGTTATTGAAGATTCAACTAACGGTATTGAAGCTGCAAAATCTGCTGGCATTTATTGTGTGGGCTATGATAGTTTTCATTCTAAAAACCAAGACTATTCAAAAGCAGATAAAGTCATTACAGATTTTAAGGCTATTTATTTTGATAAAATTTCTAAAGAATTTTAGATGATACTTCTAATGATAAGCTTCTAAACCACGCTCTAAAAACTTAGCATATTTCTCCTCATCAGGAGTATAAACCTCTGGTTCAGTTAAAACTTCATTGTTTTTCGGGTTGAACAGCACATAATAGGGTTGCGAATTCGACTTAAAAAATTGGGTCTGGAAATTTGCCCATTTATGCCCGTAATTCTTCAACAACCTTGTGCCACCATTTACGCGATTCACTTCTACCCTCTCGTTTTCCGGTAAGTCCTTTTTATCATCAACATATAGCGAAATCAATACATAATCGTTTCGTAAATAGTTGTCAATTTTTTCTAGAGGCCAAATATGCTCTTCCATTTTTCTACAGTTCACACATGCATATCCTGTAAAATCTATCATTACGGGTTTGTTTACTTTTTTGGCATAAGCAATCCCTTCTTTTAAATCCTTAAACGTTTTAAGATTATTGGTTGTATTACTTGGATAAAACCAGCTATAGCCTACTGGAGGTGCTAAACCACTCAAAAGCGTTAACGGCACATAGGTATTTGTTTCTTTATTCACTCTAAAACCAGACACCAGATATATTGTGAAAGCTGCCACTAAAATACCTCCAGAAATCCTAAAGAATGATAATTTTTTAAGTGGGGAATCGTGCGGGAATTTTAACTTTCCGAATACATAAAGTGCAAGGCCCGCAAAAATTAATATCCAAATAATTAAAAACGGTTCAATTTTTAAAAGCCCCCATTGCTTTACCAAGTCGGCATTTGATAAAAATTTAAATGCTAATGCCAACTCCAAAAATCCTAAAATTACTTTAGTAGTGTTTAACCAACCACCAGATTTTGGCAATGCGTTCATCATGTTTGGAAACATCGCAAACAATGCAAAAGGCAATCCAAGAGACACTCCAAACCCTGCCATACCAGCTGTAAGTTGCCATGCGCCACCATCGGCTGTTAAAGAGCCTGCCAATAAAGATCCTAAAATTGGTCCTGTACATGAAAAGGACACAATGGCAAGTGTTAATGCCATAAAGAAAATACCAACAATCCCACCAGCGTTTTCGCCTTGGGTTGTTTTAGCTGTCCAACTTGAGGGTAAGGTTAATTCGTAAAAGCCAAAGAATGAAAATGCAAAAAAGACGAATATTGCAAAAAACACAATATTCAACCATACGTTTGTAGAAATTTCATTGAGTATATCTGGGTTTACAGAATCTAAAAGATGAAATGGCACACTTAAAATTAGATACACCAGTAGAATAAAAAACCCATACAACAATGCTTTTGAAATTCCTGAACTTTTGCTTTCGTTATCATTTTTTGTGAAAAAGCTGACCGTTAACGGAATCATTGGAAATACACACGGCGTTAATAAAGCCAATAATCCTCCAAGAAATCCTAATCCAAAAATAGTCCACAATGATTTTTTTGATTCAGCTTGACCATCTGATAATTTTATGTCTTCAGGATTCATGCCGTAAAGCATTTGATTAACCGAAGCATTATCACCAGTTGAAAAGGCACTTAAATTTTCTTCATTAATTTGAATGCCCTCAGGGCTAAATGTAAATTTAAAATCCTCACTCGGAGGGAAAATACATCTCGAATCATCACATGCTATATATTCAATACCTCCGTTTATAATGGCATCTTTATTTTTAATCTTTATTTTTTGGATGAATATAGCTTCATTGTAAAATTTCCCGACTTCAATATTATCGAATAAAGGTTCTTTTTTAATGATTTTATTAGTGTCACTTTCAAGGGTTTTACCAATCAATTCAAAGCCATCATGCTTTTCAAAAGAAAAGGTTGTTACGGGGCCTTCGCCTTCTAAATACTGTGAATATATTGCCCAGGTAGCATCAATTTCAGCTTTAAAAATTAATTCATACGTTTCATCTGTAAGTTTATTAGTTGAGAATTTCCATATTACCGGTTCTAATAGTTCTGATTGCGTAAACGGATTATCGGCATTTAAATCAACTTTTTCAACAGATGTCTTTTCAATAGATGAATTAGTGTTGGGTATATTAAAAACCAAATCCACTACTTTAGGCGGCAAACAGCGTGTATCATCACAAACCATAAACTCAACTGTTCCATTTAGGGTTGTTTCGCCTCCAACTACTTCAATGGTTTGTTCAAAAACTGCTGAAGTATCAAAAAACTTAATCTTCATTTCAAAAACAGGATCGTCAACCACATGTCCTTCTTCTTCTGAAGTTTTTCCTATAATTTTAAAATCCTCGCCTACTTCATAAGTAAAAGTTGTTGGGATTGGTCCAAATTCTGGTACATCCTGAGAATACAGGTGCCAACCTTCATCTATAATCGCTTTTGAAATTAATTTATATTCCGAATCGGAAATCTTCTCAACAGAAGTTGTCCATTCAACAGGCTCAAAAATCTGTGAAAACGAACTGAAACTTACGACTAAAGCGAGTAAGAAAACGATTGTTCTAAAAGTGGTTTTGATAACCATATAGTTTACTGATTTTTAATTTATCCCCTAAAGAGTCGAAAAAATAATATATCCTCTACTAAATAAATGTTAATGTTTTAATTAAAATAGAAATTATAGTGCTTCTATTTCGATTTCAATAACGCATTTTGCTCTTCCATCAACTGGGTTAATTTATCCAATAACTCAATATCTTTTGGTGTAGCTACAGTTACATCTTTTGTATCCTGAGCTTTCTTTTTAAGTTGATTCATAAATTTCACAACTATAAAAACGGTAAACCCGATAATTATAAAATCCAAAAAAGCTTCTCCTAAAGCGCCATAACCGATCGCTACTTCTTCTGTTAACGTAGTGCCATCAGCTTTATTAACAGCTTCTTTTAAAATGATTTTTTTATTCTGAAAGTTAACACCATCAGTAAGTAACGACAATGGCGGTAAAAACACCTTCTTCACTAAAACATCTATCACTTTGTTGAATGCGGCACCGATAATAATACCAATTGCCATATCCATCATATTACCTTTTACGGCAAACTCTTTAAATTCTTTAAATAATTGCATAATATCTATAATTTTAGAATTGCAAAATTATAGTATTAAGAATTAACCTCTTCATCTAAATGATAGAAAAGTGAACGGAATTGCTATGTAGCTTTAAACTTATTTTTTGTAATACTTCGCATAGCCTCGATAACCAAAGAATCCAAGTATTGCAACACAAGTACAAGCTATGGCAATAAATTTCAAACTCACTATCTGGTCGCCACTAGCATAAGAGTGTAATCCCGCTAAGTAAAAATTCACACCAAAATAGGTCATTAAAATACTAGCAAACGCCACGATAGACATTAAATTATAAAACCAACGTCCGCGAAGCCCAGGCACCAATCTCATGTGGATCACAAAGGCATACACCATAATACTAATTAATGCCCAAGTTTCCTTAGGGTCCCAACCCCAATAACGTCCCCAACTTTCATTAGCCCACATACCTCCCAAGAAGTTCCCTATGGTCAACATTACCAAACCGACAGTTAAAGCCATTTCATTAATTATGGTCAGTTCTTGAATATTTAGCCCCATGACTTTCTTATTTTTTTCGGTGGTAAACGCCATAAGAAATAATGCCACTACACCCAAAATCATTCCTAAGGTAAATGGCCCGTAACTTGCCACAATTACCGCAACATGTATCATTAACCAATAACTATTTAAAACGGGTTGTAGGTTTGCAATGGCAGGGTCCATCCAATTCCAATGGGCAATCATTAAAATCATGGACGTTACAAACGCCGCTGCCGCAATGGTTAAATTAGAAGATTTTCCTTTTCTTAAACCTGTAATCAAACCAAATAACATCGTTGACCACGCCACATATATCATGGATTCGTAGGCATCACTCCAAGGTGCATGACCCGAAATATACCAGCGCACAATTAAAGCCGCGGTATGCAATAAAAACAGACCAACAATGATGAATTTGAAAATAGTTATTGCAATATTTACACCTTTACGCTTAGCATTAAAAATTTGTATAATTAAAAATACAAACATCAACGTACCAGCATACATAAACCATTTGTAAAGTTTTTTAAAAATATCGTACTTATTATAAAGCACTTCTGTTTTTACTTTTTTATCACTCAACATCACATCACTACCATAACGATGTTGCGTCTTTTTAAAGGCTTCTAATAATTTTGAAGCCTCAGAGAAATCCCCTGATTTCTTTGCATGATTCAAGGTATATAAATAAGCTCTAAATCCGTTTTTTACAAAATTATTATACAATGAATCCTTTATTATTGAAGGTTCTAAATTGTATTCGTAATTAGAAATCCATTTGTTATTCTCATCATTAGGAATTGGGAATATTTTTAGAGAACGTCCTTCAATCGTATTGAATAACAAAGTAACCCGTTGGTCTGTTTCTTTTAACTTTTTTTGATACCCATTTGGAATCGCTGCACTATAGGCATCGTTTAAGTATGGCGCAAGTTTATATGAGCCATCTTCGTTAAGAAAATCCAATAACGCAAAATGTTTCCCCTCTTTAGACACTCCAATAAGGTTTCTTAGAGAATCGGTTTCCATGGGGCGTAAGTAGATGATTGGCACATTATACCATAACCCTGGACTTTCTTGAATGGATAAAAACACCTGATTGGCATCCAAATCTTCATAACTATCACTTTTACTCAACTTCCTGAGCATTTCAGAAGCATAGGTATTTACAGGCATCATTCGTCCTCCAAGATCCTGGATTACTAAATGTCCAAATTCATCAGCATGTACTTTGGGTGTGATATTTGCTTTTAAAACAGAATCAATTTGTGCTTTTGTGGGCATTTCAACCTTGCCGTGATCGTGCCCATCATTTGCTGAATGTTGCTCATGCTGTGCAAAACCGTTCAATCCAAGACATAAGACTAAAACTGCCAATAGTTTTTCTTTTTTTGCTTTTACCTTATCCAAGCGCACTTTTAAATCTCCAAAACGAGAACCTTTACTAAACAGGATTGCCATTAAACCAAAATACAGCATAAAATAGCCGATATATGTGATTAGCGAACCCCAATAATCATGGTTTACAGAAAGTACAGTTCCTTTTTCATCTTGATCAAAATTCGATTGAAAAAAACGATAGCCACGATGATCTAAAATATTATTCATAAAGATTTTATAATCGAAATCGCCTTCTTCTTCATCAATTACGGTAACTTCACTCGAAAATGCTGAAAAATTTCTTTCGGTTCCAGGGTAACGTTCCGCTTCAAAATCATTCAATTTAATAGAAAAAGGTAATTCCAAAAGTTTAGAACTGTATTTCAACGCAAACTCCAGCCCGCCAACTTTTATTTCTTTATGTTTATTATTGATGTACTGTCCGCCTAACAACCCAACACGTTTCGTTTCCCCATTGGCCGCAACCTTGAGTACCACTCCGTTTTCGCTACTTCCTTTTAATAGTTGTGACTGCTCAACAACATCAAAAACACCTTTAACAACTGGTTTAGGAAACACCATTTGCATATTCCCAATCACGTAACGAGAGCGTAGAATCAAAGGTTGCAAACTATCTTTCACTAATTTTCCTTGGGCCCTGGTAGCCATCGTCATATACTGGCCTTCAAAAGGAGATTGTATGGTTAAAGAATCGCCTTGATGCGTAATATTTATAGCGCCATCTGTAGGTTTATTTAAAGCAATTAAAATATTATGGATACTAGAAACCTGACCAGATTTTAAGAAATGGTTATCCGGCCCGTTTGATCCGGCTTCCACTAATTTAAGGTACTCCTCTCCGTTTTCATCTGGTATAATATCCTCTTCTGCACCCTTAATAAACTTTTCTAATTCTATAGTTATGGGCTGTTTATTGTATTCGGTTTCAATTTTAAAATCGTTATCCAATCTAGGCGAAAAGTCCACTTCTTCTTCAAAAACACGCATTTGGCTCACGCCGTCTATTTTATAATCTCCATAAATATTCCCAGAAATGTATGTTTTTTGAGATAAGAAAGTATTTGCAGTTGCGCCCTCACGAATAGGCATCATACCTTCAAAACTCACATATCTTGTAATAAATGCACCCAATAAAATAAATATGAAAGCAAGATGTAAGATTAAAGTCGCCCACTTTTCTTTTTTATACAATCTGAATCTAAAAATATTACCAGTAAAATTAATCACAAACATTACCATAATAGCCTCAAACCACCACGCATTATAAATTAAATTTCTAGTGTATGGCGTTGGGGAGGTGTCCTGCCCTGAATCCAAAAACGTACCAGTTGCCATCGCTACAGCAAAAGCGACAAATAAAATGGCAGTAAGTCGTGTAGAAAATAGAATATTGGCGAGTTTCTCTTGCATAATAATGGCACTTTTTTTGCTCGTGCAAAAATACGGATTAATGTTTATTTTACTTGCTTTTTAACACGCTTTAATGTTTTTAAAATGAATTGTCAGTTCGAGTGGGTTTTGCAACTTTAAAATAGAAAAATTGTATCGAGAATATAATTTTTGCTTTTATGTGTTCTCGATACAATTTCGATGTTATCGAAATCACTCGAACTGACACTCAGGAAAAAAAAGAGTATCTACCCCTCAATAATATCCTGATACTCCAAATAGAAAGCCTCAAACAATCCCATCTTTTCATTAAAGAATTCCATAACATCGCGCCATGAATTTTTGTTATGGATTGATACTTTTTGCTCCAAAGGCACGTAAATTCTAGAAATCTCTTTGCCATTTTCTAGAAAAAATTCTTCTTCAAAAATCGCATTAGGTAAATACTCGTCGGTAAGAATGCCTTTTAAAGTCAGAAGTTTTTCCCAATAGTTGATTCGGTGCTCTAAATCATCTTCTAAATCTAAAGCCACCGAAGCTTTTTTAGTATCAAAATGAAATTTAAGACTCAAGCCTTTCAATTTGGTATCGTACAGAATCCACTTTCTAGGAAAAGACTTCCCAAAACTCGTCCAAAATTCTTGTCGCAATATGCGTGATTCTTCTTTGCTAAACATAATAAGCCCCATCTTAATCTTCCCCATAGGGGAAGAAACACTCAAACTCTAATAAAACTCTTTAAACCTAACCGTTTCCTTTCCTTTGGAAAGGCCTTTTTTAAATTAAGTACGCAATCCCAACGCCTAAAATAATTGACACAAACTTAGAAAGGTTAAACTTATGCCCTTCCCCACTTTCAAATAAAATAGTAGTAGAAATATGAAAAAAGATACCAATTACAATGGCATTAATATAATGCGCATAATCGGCAATTATAGTTACGGTATGCGAGATCCAAGTTCCCAAAGGTGTCATAAATGCAAACACAATCAAGAAACTGGCAATTTTCAATGTACTATACTTAGACTGCAATAAAAACATTGTAATTAAAGTCGCAATTGGGATTTTATGTACCAAAACGCCATACACCATATCGTTATGATCGTGAATAGAAAAGCCCTCTAAAAAACTATGAATACACAAACTGATAAATAACAACCACGGAAAAGCTGTCGAATCTTTATGTATGTGTACATGCCCATGTTCTGCACCTTTCGAGAACAACTCTAAAACAATTTGCAGCATAATACCACACATGATAAACAGTCCGGTAAGTTTACTGTCTAAATGACTATAGACTTCGGGCAACAATTCAAAAAGTGTTAATGCCAATAAAAATGCACCACTAAAGGAAAGTAATAATTTGGTATTCCAAGATTTTTGCTTTTTGGTAAAAAATGCTATAACAAAGCCCAGGATAACGGCAAGTACGGGAAACAAAAATTTATTCATTAAAAAACACTACTTAAATTATTTTTAAAATTATGGACAACAGAAAGCATAATTAAATGTCAATTATTGACCTACTTAAAAATCATAATTAAACGTTCTGAAGTTTTAGCATGAAATGGTCGCAATTTATAATCACCAAAAACATCCAACAAATGCACACCAGCGGCATCAAACAACGCTTCAAAGTCTGCTAAAGTAAATGCTTTTACCCGTTCCTCAAAATTATAAACCTCGCCGTTGTCCTCAAAATTAATCTGCTTCACGATATAACCATCTCTCACAAAACGCTTTAAGTGAAACGTAATCCCGTCCACAGTTTTAGAATCCTCAGGCACCAAATTATCGATTACAAACTCGGTATTCATAAAATCAATAACCGCAAAACCAGTAGCGTTCAAATCGTCCTTAATCGCTTTTATGGTGTTCAAATTATCTTCTTCATTATCAAAATACCCAAAACTGGTAAACAAATTAAAAACCGCATCAAATTGTTTTGGATATGGCTTACACATATCATGGACCTCAAATTTTAGGCGATGGTTTTCAAACTGTTTCGCAAAATTAATACTGTTTTCACTTAAATCAATCCCAGTAACATCGTAACCTATTTTGTTTAAATATCGTGAATGCCTGCCCTTTCCGCATGCCAAATCCAGTATGGTTCCACCCTCAGGCAAATTCAAATAATCCGTGAGGTTATCCATAAATTCCTGTGCCTCGGCAGCATCTCTGTCTCTGTATAAAATATGGTAAAATCGGGAATCAAACCACGATGTAAACCATGTTGTAGTATCTTTTATCATGTGTTTTTTTGGGGGTTACCCAGAGGGTCGGGCTTTCCGCTACAAGTCCTCACTCGTACCTCGCTGTGGGCTTTCCACTTCAATCCCTAACCCATTATCTGCTATTGTCCTAATACTCGTTAAGTCATAAAATACTAAATATAAATCGTTTCTTTTTCGCTTACTTTTTGTGAAAAAATATAACCGTAACTAAGGCTATGCTTTTATTTTTTCATTTCAATTAATCAAAAAAATAATTCAATTTATTCATTCAGAATTTCAAAACTCAACTAGTATGATTGCCGCAAAATTACGTTATTTTTGCAACCTATCAGACGAATAAAATGGAAGAAAATTTCAACATGGTTGCCAAAACATTATTTGGCTTTGAAGAATTATTGGCAAACGAGCTCACGCAATTGGGTGCTATGCATGTAAAAACAGGTGTGCGCAACGTAGCGTTTTCGGGCGACAAAGGCTTTATGTACAAATGTAATTTGGCATTGCGTACCGCAGTAAAAATCCTAAAACCCATCCATTCTTTTAACGTCAAAAACGAGCAAGATTTATACGATAACATCTATGCGATGGATTGGTCGCAATATTTGAAGCCCACAGGAACGTTGGCGGTAGATGCGACCATCCATTCCGATTTATTTTCACATTCGCTATATATCGCCCAAAAAACAAAAGATGCCATAGTCGATAAATTTCGAGAAACCGACGGGCAACGCCCCAATGTAGATTTAAAATTCCCAGATCTAAAAATAAACGTACATATCGACAGACGAAAATGTACCATTTCCTTAGATTCCTCTGGAGATTCCCTGCATAAAAGAGGCTATAAAACCGCCACCAACATTGCACCGATAAACGAGGTCTTGGCAGCAGGATTAATAATGCTATCTGGTTGGGACGGACAATCAGATTTTATGGACCCCATGTGTGGTTCTGGTACCATGTTGATAGAAGCAGCAATGATAGCCTGTAACATCCCTCCTAATCTCATGCGAAAAGAATTTGCCTGTGAACGTTGGCAAGATTGGGATGTGGAATTATTCGAAAAAATTGAAGAATCGCTGCTCGGAAAAACAAGGGATTTCCACCATAAAATTACAGGTTACGATAAAGCCCCAAGTGCCGTAGCCAAAGCCATTGAAAACGTAAAAAACGCACAATTAGAAGATTTTATAGATGTTAAACACGAAGATTTCTTTAAAACTCAAAAAGGTGGCGACGAGAAATTACATATGGTTTTTAATCCGCCCTACGGCGAGCGTTTAAATATCGATATGGAAGCCTTTTACGCCAATATTGGCGATACACTTAAACAAAACTACCCAGGAACTGATGCTTGGTTTATTACCTCAAACCTTGATGCTTTAAAACATGTTGGGTTGCGACCTTCGCGGAAAATACATTTGTTTAATGCGAAGTTGGAATCACGCTTGATTAAGTATGTGATGTATGAAGGGAGCAAAAAGGGGAAGTATATGAATAAGGATTAAATTCCTGTGAAAGCAGGAATCTTTTAAATTTAACCGTCATTACGAGGGAAGTATGACCGAAGTAATCTGTTGAATATTTAGACCATTTGTTGAAAAGATTGCTTCACTCCGTTCGCAATGACGGATGTTATTAATAAGACGTCATTACGAAGGAAGTATGACTGAAGTAATCTGTTGAATATTTAGACCATTTGTTGTTTGAGATTGCTTCACTCCGTTCGCAATGACGATAAGTTAAAACAAAGGCAACCGCTCATACTGCGCAATTAAAAACAATTTGCCACAAGCACGTGCATCAGACAACGCATCATGATGTTTTAAAGCAATATCATGCACTTTACAACAGGCATCCAATTTTGCCGGTTTATAGCCTTTTTTACGATAAATTTTAAGTGTACACTCCCAACGCTCTTGCATGATTAGATCGGACTGGGGAATGTTATAATCTTTCATCGTTTTTAGTAAAACGCCTCTATCAAAAGACTCATTATGTGCCACGGTAAGGATTCCAGAAATACGTTTTTTAATCTCAGGATACACGCCTTTAAAATTTGGTGCAAACCGAGTATCGTCTTCTGTGATACCATGTACTTGTGTGTTGTGCCAATTATAAGCGTTGTTTGGTGGTTGTATTAACGCATGAAACTCGTCCACAATAATACCATCTTTAAACGTTACAATCCCAACAGAGCAAATGTGGTGTCCTTTTGCGGTCTCGAAGTCTATGGCGGCGAAGGTGTTTGACATGGGTTGGGTTTTGGGCTTTGAGGGTGTGAAGTTATGGGTTTGTGTTTGAAGTAGAATTTGAAAGACTATCTGTAAACTATATTTTTGTTACTCCTTGTTTTTTTTAATTTAAAATTTACCGGATTCCAATCTTCAATTTCTGGTTGTTGTATATTATTACTAAAAAACAATATCTCCTTTCCTTCTCGAATCTCATAAGCTGTATGTTTAAAAGAGAATTCCTTTTTTGAACATTCAGAATATAATTTTTGAATTTCGGGCACATTATCATAGGAAACTATCCATTTTATATTTTCAATAGCTTTAATTTTATCACTTACCTTTTTATGATTTTTATCTTCATAATGATTTAAATATAATGTGCTTGCCTTTAAATAATAAGGAGGATCAAAATAAAAAACAACATTTTCATTTTCAGCTTCATTTTGAATTTTATCAATTAACTTAATTGCATCTTTTTTATAAAGCCTAATGTTTTTTTTGTGTTTAGCTATTTTTTTTATCCTTTCTATGAGATCTTTTTTATTAAATCGACAGTCCATAAGATAATTACCGTTTTGATTTATTCCCCCCATAACTCCTGCATTGATAATACCTGAACGATTTGTTCTATTTAGGTAAAAAGTTGAGAATCCTAACTCTAATAAATCAGCAGACTTTTTATTATTTTGAACTTCTTTTTGATTTTTCCATTCTGTAACAGATAACTCTGCATTTTCAATTAATGCACAAAATTGATTTGTTTTATTTAAAACTGAATGCCAAAAAGCATATATCGACCTGTCTTTATCATTAATAGTTATTCTATTTACAAAACCTTCAATTAAAAGAAACAAAGCTACAGAAGCACCTCCCGAATAAGGTTCAACATAATGCCCATTAATATTATTATCAATACACATTTTAGCTATAAAAGCTGACAATTTATTCTTTCCTCCTGGATATCTTAATGGTGAATAAAACATATTTAATTGTCTTGTTTTTTTATAAAATTTTCATGTAATGCTTCAAAATTTCCAATAAATTCATCAACTAATTCTTTGTTGTCTTTTTTCCAATAGTTTAAAACTTTATAAGCGTTTCTTCCCCACAATTTTAAATGAATATTGAACCACTTTTTAGCAATTACTCTATCCTTTTGAATTTCTTCATCTGAAAAGTCTTTAAAACAATATTGATGGTCAAAAGTTTCATCTATACTCTCCCATAATAAATGATTATCATTTAAAGAATTTAAGAAAGATGATATTAATTGTTCGGGCGACTTTTTAGATGGTAATAATAGAATATTTTTTAATCGGACAACTTTATTATACTGTTTTTTTTCAGTTTTAACATCTCCGTCTAAAATAATCATCGAATTAGGAAAATGAAAAGAAGGCACTTTAGCAGAAGAAAGCTGTATTAAATTTCCACATCCAAGAGAAATATTTATAAAATTTAAATATTTAGTCTTTTTTGTTCCTAATAAAGATTTAGCAAATATAGCGCCTTCTTTATCTTCGGTATAGGTATCTATTTTCTTTAAAACGGCATTCCCTGTGATTGTTTTGTTAAAATGATTTTTAATAAAAGAATAATTCACATTATTTTTTATTTGAATTTTACCATCTTTTTTAATCAAAAACATAAGTTTTATGTTTTCTTTTCGATTGGCATCTTCTTTAAGTTTAGCAACTTCTTTTAAAATTGTAAGTGAGTGGGTTGTGAAAATAATTTGAATATTAAATTTTGAAGCAAATCTTGAAAGAACTTCTAATAATTTGATTTGAGAACCAGGATAAAATGTTGTTCCAATTTCATCAATAGCCAATATCCCTCCTTTATAATCATCTTTATATTTATCTTGCAATCTTTTAAAAGATAATATTGATAATAATATTTTACTTAAATTATCTTGACCTGCAGAGTTTGTTTTCCAATCATAATAATTGGTATTCACTCCAATTGTTTGTTTATGAGAACTTGAAAGAAAATTTGAACTTATAATATTGTCACTCTCTCTTGTTAATAATAATATCTTGCTATGCCATTTTTTAAAGAAGTTTAATTCATCTTCTGATAAAACAATGTTATTGTCTTCTTTAATCCCCTTATCCTCTGATATAGGAAATAATCGTTTCAAACTTAAGTATATTACAGGGAGTTGAATATATCCTGATCCTTTAGATTTACTACCTTTTTTCCAAAAACGGATTGTTCCTTTAGATTTCTCCCTGTGGATACTCTCAACTGTATATGGTTGCTCATCTTGATTATTAAAAAATAAAGTCCATTCATGCTCACCAGCATTATCAAACTCTTCTGATAGTTTAAATTTATCAGAATATGCAGATTTATAAGAACCTCCTGATAAAGGTTTTTCTCCTATCATTGGGTTATCACTACCAGTTATAGAAAAAGGTTGGCTTAACATCCCTAAAATAGTAGTTTTTTGGGTGCCATTTTGACCAGAGATAACCGTTAAATGTTTACCCATTTCAAATTCTACATTCTCAAAGCCTCTAAATTTTTTTATTGATATTTTATCTATCTTCAAACCTGTAAAAATTATTCTTCTTGTTTCATATTATTACTTAATATCTCAAAAAGAGGTTCTAAGTGAGTCCAAGCACGTTTGTTATGAGACAAATCTACAATAGTTTCTAAATTGTGTACTGCCAAATCTAAACCATTTTTAACATTGTCTATATAAAACTTTAAATTTTTAAGTTGATTAGTATCTAAATGATTTTCAAGTTCGTTATTTTTAACATAATCTAGCATAATTTTCAAAGACGCATTTGAATAATCTTTTTTACCATTAAACTTTAAAATACTCATAATCGAAGTAGTCTCTATTTCGTCTTGAACTTGATATTTTCCATTTATATAATTGATTAAAGTTTCTACTTTCTTTAATCCATTCTTTTCGTTTTCTATATTTGTTTTTAATGATAAATCTGCAAGTAGCTCGTTTTGCTTTAAATAAAAGTATAAAGATTGCTCAAGGTATGTTCTAAGAAGTAAAGAAAAAGAGTAAATTTTATCAATCGGAAGATGCTTTAATTCAAAAAATAAAGTATCCAATTTTTCATTATCAAAAATGATTTCTTTTTCTCTAGAAATTATAACATTTTGATAATACCTTTTTTTGGAACGTTTTTTTCTTCTGGTTGTTGTATTCTTTTTCTGGTCTTCAAGATTTATTTTCTTCGTTGTAGATTTACTTTCTGTAACAGATTTTTCTTTAGCAATATTAAAATTAAAATTAGGGTTCTCTTTTAGATTTTCTACAAAAAGTTTTTTATCATCATCTTTATTGAAATCTCTTGAAAACCTTTCTGAGTCAATAAGAGTTTTAAATACTTCAAGTAATCTTTTTTCAAATTCTTCTCTTGGTAAACTAATTATTAGTTCTCCATTTTCATTATCGAATTCAATGCCTATTAATTTTCTTGCATCTTCATAACTATAAAACCTTTCAAGGTTTGTAAACTCAAAATCTCCAATATCAATTTTAATTCCTTCCTCTTTTTCAAGAACTTCTTGTCCTTCAAGAAATAAATTATACGCTTTTAAAGGTTTTAAAATCTTAGACCTACTTTCATTAAGGACATCACAAATATCCTCTATAACTAAACCGTCTTCGTAATACATTTCAGCTACAAATGCATATTGATTTCCTGTTTTCCATTTTTGTAGCGTAGCTCCATTATGCCTTTCATATATAATTGGGTTTGCAAGAAGCCTATTAGGAGCAATATAACATCTAAGCTTTTTGTCAACAGGAAAATTATTTTTTAAGATATTTTGTAATAAAGTGTTTGCTTTAGCATTTGAAAGGTACTTTTTTGGGTCTTGTAACAATTTTAATGATGCTGTTCTTCTATTCCCTTCTAGGACAATTTTCTTATTGTTTTCAATGCATATTATTGGCTCTTCTCCAACAAAATATCCTTCTTCAGAAATTTTTTTTGATAATTCATAAACTTTTTCATTTTCTATAAGAAACTTCATGATTTGAGTTTGATTAAGAGGTACTCCTCTATATTTTATTCTTGGATTATTTAAATCAAGATTTAATGAACTCAATGTGTATTCAAATGTTTCCCATGATGAATAGTCTATATACATACTAATTTAATTATTGGTTTTATCTAATTTAATAATCTTATAAATTTAAAAATACTATAGTATTTTCAAATTTCATTCTCAACAAAGTTAGAATTTTCTCACTAAATAAACAATAAGTACTTATACATACTTATAAACAATTTTTTTAAATAATTCAACCCATTCCATACCTTTATCAAAAAGTAAACCCATGCCCTTCAACCACATCTTCAAAGCCAAAGTAAACTGGCAATTAGGCACTAAAGAAACCACACAAAACCCAAAAGGTTTTAGTAGAAACCATGTGGTTAATATAGCCAATAAAAAAACACCTTTAGAAGTATCGGCTGCAAAACCGTTTAAAGGCGACGCCACACTTTACAATCCAGAAGACTTGTTGTTATCTGCTTTGGCATCTTGCCATATGATGTCTTATTTATACGTTTGTGCGCAACATAACATCGCAGTTTTAAACTATGAAGATAACGCCGAAGCTATTTTAGAAGTGGAATCTTCGGGTAGCGGTCGTTTTAAAAAAGTTACTTTAAACCCGGTAGTGACTATAAAAGATGCTTCTCAAATAGAACTTGCTAAAACGCTGCATATCAAAGCTAATTGCTTATGTTTTATTGCTAATTCTTGTAATTTTCCTGTGGAGCATCATGCTGAAATTAGAGTTTTTTAACTAAAAGTAATATATGTGTCATTACGGGGAGGTACGACGAAGTAACCTGTTGAGTTTTTGGGCTATTTGTTGTTTGAGGTTGCTTCACTCCGTTCGCAATGACGCATATTCATTAAAATGTAGAAAGTCAAACTCTAGACGTCATTACGAGGAGGTTACGACGAAGTAATCTGTTGAATATTTAGACCATTTGTTGGTAAAGATTGCTTCACCTCGTTCGCAATGACGGATGTTATTAATAAGACGTCATTACGAAGGAAGTATGACTGAAGTAATCTGTTGAATATTTAGACCATTTGTTGGTAAAGATTGCTTCACTTCGTTCGCAATGACGCCTGTTATTAACATTTAGAAATTTAAAAAAACAGACGTCATTACGAAGGAAGTTATGACTGAAGTAATCTCATTCTTAAAAAAGACTAATCCTAGATTACTGGACTTCGTTCGTAATGACGGATTGAATTATTATATTTACCCATGGATAAATCTCACGTTTACTTTATGACCAATAAGAACAATACTGTTATTTATATTGGCGTTACTTCCAATTTATTGAAACGTGTTTACCAACATAAAACAAAAGCTTTTAAGGGGTTTACGGCTAAATATAATTGTGATAAATTGGTTTACTTTGAAGATTTCTCAGATATTAATGATGCTATTGGTAGAGAAAAACAATTAAAAGCTGGAAACAGAAAACGGAAAGAAGATTTAATTAATAAGGACAATCCAGATTGGAATGATTTATCTGATGGCTGGTTGTTTTATTTTGATTAGGTTTTTGCTGTTTGTTGGTAAAGATTGCTTCACTCCGTTCGCAATGACGGATGTTGATTAGAATGCAGAAAATTAAACCCCAGACGTCATTACGAAGGAAGTATGACTGAAGTAATCTCATTCTTAAAAAAGACTTATCCTAGATTGCTTCACTCCGTTCGCAATGACTTAAAACCGAGAAGTAAACGTCTTAAACTCCCACTTACTCTTCCCCTCATTCAGCGTAGCGCAAAGAATTTTATTCCCATCTGTCCTCACATTTACCAAACCATACACAATACCATCCACTACTTTTAAACGGCTCATGGTTCTAACTTTGTCTGCTGGATTTAAGGCTCCTGAAGTCGTCCGTTTATACCGAATATTGGTTTTGGATTCATCATCTAAAACCACATCAATCTTGCCATTTGGGGTGTTATAATTTTTAGAATTTACTTGGTAGGGATCGCCCATACGTAAACTTCTGGAAATTTCGGTACTGTAAATCAATGGTGTTACCATTTCGTCATTCACAATTTTTTTAAAGCCTGTTGCGCCCGAAGCTGCCACAATATTTGGTCTAGGGTGTGCATGGGTTTCATCATCACCAGAAGAAATAACGGTAACCGCAGCGTTTACGTATTGCAAAAATTCATAGGAACAATCGTCACTTCCATGATGGCAGGCTTTTACAACGTCGGCAGCCAACTCAATCAGGTTTCCTTGCATAGATTCTATAATATGTCGCTGACTTTTCTTGTTTAAATCGCCTGTTAATAGAATCCGACATCTCCCATAATCCAATCGTAATAAAATAGAATTGCCGTTGGTGTTTTTACTGTACGAACCTAAATCTTTTAAGGTTGCTTTTCCGTTTATGGTCGTTTCAATAGGCCCTAATACTTTAATGGATGTGTCCTTATCTTCTTCAAAACCTTTCAAATATTTAAAATCCTTTTTGGGGTTATAGGACAAACGTTTTACTTTGGCATCAGAATCGGCAATACACTTCAAAAAACTTGCCCATTCGCCTTGAAGTTTTAAATCTGCATTTTGTCTTAGTCCGTTTTTAACTGAAGTTTTTCCTGTTAATAAATCGTGTAACGCACCATTTTCTTCTTTTCCTATAAAACGGGATTTTTCGGCACTTTTCCACCAAGATACACCTGCGTGATAAAAAGTTTCAACATTGGTTTTTGTCGTGTCCAATTCCTTTTTTTCGTGTTCTTCTGGGTTTAACAAATCCCATAAACCACCATAATGGTCCGCATCACAATGTGAAGAAATCATGGCATCCAACTCAATGGTATTCATTTTATATTCCTTTTTAAACTTCCAATCCACAAAATCGGCAGCACTTTTACCGTGCGGCTGTTTAGAGCGTTTGTAACCACCGTCTATTAGAATATGTTTGCGTTCTGGCGTGACAATTAAAACACCATCGCCCTGACCGACATCAATAAAATAGAGTTCCAGTAATGGCGTATCTCCTAAATCTTCAGCTTTTATGTACACATTTCTTGCCCAACGGATATTGACTTTATAGCGTCCGTTTTTTGGGGTATTAGAAACCAATTCTGCACCATCGCCCCAAAGGGCTTCTAAAAGTACTTTGTTGCCATTGCTGTTGGTGTAAACTTTTGCTGTTTCTGATTTGATGTATTTTGTTGTAGCTGCCATAACTGAAGAATTTAGTTATAGCAAGTTATTGATTATGTTATTCTTAACCAATACGTGTTAGTACTTAATTTTCAGGATAAAAGTCAATAAAATATATGGTGTCTCCTTGAGCTCAGTGGAAAGGTCTTTGAAATCGATTTTTTTGGGGTTTCGACTGCGCTCAACCTGACATTAAAACATAAATTACTAATTTACAGAAATGGTATTTATTTCTAATTCGAAATCAGGTTAAGATTAAAATAAATATACGTGTAGAACTGAGTTTATTTAATAGGCGCAATCACCTTATCTTTCTTATAAAGCGGAATTCTATAACTTATGGTATAGCCATAGCCCACACCAATACGCGTACTATCATAGGTTTTATTAAACCCAGGAATGTAAATATTTTCGAAGTTGTCTGGTTCGGTTTCCGTTAGTTTTACTTTAAGTTGGGCATTTAACCCCATGTAAAGGTTATTGAATAGCTCTACCTTCATACCTATAATAAGTTCCATCCAAATGGCATTTAAGCCATTTTTTTCAATATTTTCAGCTACCAAATTTTGCGGTGCCCAGTATTGATTGGTGCTATACACACTATACTCATTAATGGTGTGGCTAAATGTGCTTGCAGCAGCTCTAGCTCCAAAATAGACCATGTTATCCATATCTAACCAATTCTGGTACATGTTATAATCTATCCCTGCTTTGAAGTAACTTCCTTTGGTGGTAGTATTTAAAAAGTCGGTCACTAGAATGCGTTCTTCATTTCCAATTTCTCCAGCGATGTATAGTTTCTTGGTCAAACGATAATCTGCCACCAATTCCAATCCTGTATAATCATCGTCTAAAAACGACCGAATTAATTTCCCAGCATCTATACCAAAACGCAATCCGTATTTCAGTTTGATAACGGTAGAATCGTTTTCCACTTTAGGAATAGTATCGTTTTGCGCCTGAACTGAACCAGCGCACACCAAAACCAATAGCCCTATACTAATGAAATAATTTAAAATGTGCTTCTGTTTCATTTTCTACTATTTGGTTGTCGTTTTCTGCTTGTATCAATTGTATCCAGTTGTCGCCGTCGTTTTCAATGGAAATACCTACATTACTAAAAATTGTTCTGTAACCACATGCTCTGGATACAAATACGTCTTCCTTAATGTAAGTTATTGTGATGATGTCTTCATTCCCTGTCGCAAAATCATCATCAGGATCATTTGGAGTTCCATTATCATCTATAGCATAATTTTGATGTAATTTAAATTTGGTTTCATTAGCATCAGTTCGCAAAGGCAATATTAAAGAATTGGTTGTAACTACATTATAGCCTTCTAAAACGTCATCATTATCTACGCCTTGTATTCTTAATCCGAATACATTTTTACTATCATCTGGAATAGCGACATCAAATATTCCCATGACCAATTTTGCGGTGGTCTGTGTAGTTTCCGGACATAAATCGTCGCGTTCGCAACTCAGGTAAATACCTCCGATGACAAAAACTACGATTGCTATTTTTATATATTTCATTTTATCTTTTTAACGGATAAATAGTTTAACGCTTTTCTAATAATACCACATTTTCCACATGAAATGTCTGTGGAAACATATCTACAGATTGCACTTTTGTTACTTTATACATGTCGTCCAGCAATGCTAAATCTCTAGCTTGTGTTGCGCTATTGCAACTTACATACACTATTTTTTCGGCAGCAATACTCAACAATTGTGCTACAACATCCTTGTGCATGCCGTCTCTTGGTGGATCGGTAATGACAACATCTGGCTGCCCGTTTGCCGCAATAAAATCGTCGTTAAACACCTGCTTCATATCGCCAACAAAGAATTCAACGTTGTGAATGTTATTTAATTGTGCATTTTCCTTTGCTGCAATAATCGCATCAGGAACAGATTCTACACCAACAACTTTCTTTGCTTTTTTTGCCACAAACTGCGCTATGGTGCCTGTACCTGTATATAAATCATACACTAACTCGTCCCCTTTTAAACCTGCAAAATCCCTGGTTATTTTATAGAGTTCGTAAGCTTGTTCAGAATTGGTTTGATAGAACGACTTTGCATTTATCTTGAATTTCAAACCTTCCATATCTTCAAATATGTGGTCTTGTCCTTTATAACAAATCACATCTTGATCGTAAATGGTATCGTTTGCTTTTCCGTTGATAACGTATTGTAATGATGTGATTTCTGGAAATGAATCGGCAATAAAATTCAGCAATAATTCACGTTTTTCAATGTCTTCCTTAAAAAACTGAATCATAATCATGATATCTCCAGTACTGGACGTTCTAATCATCATGGTACGTAAAAAACCTGTTTGGTTTCTGGTATTGAAAAACTCCAAATTATTTTCAACAGCAAACTGCTTTACGGCATTTCTTACGGCGTTTGAAGGATCTGCCTGAAGGTGGCACTTATCAATATCTAAAATCTTGTCCCACATGCCGGGGATATGAAAACCTAGTGCGTTTCTATCGCCTAAATCTTCATCAGATTGAATTTCCTCCTGCGTTAACCAACGGCTATCACTAAATGAAAATTCCATTTTATTTCTGTAGAAATATTGGTTTTTAGACCCTAAAATCGGCGTCACTTCCGGTAATTCTATATGTCCTATTCGTGTTAAATTATTAACAACTTCCTTCTGTTTATAGAACAATTGATGCTCGTAGCCCATGTCCTGCCATTTACAACCACCGCAAGTTCCAAAATAGTCACAAACAGGTTCAACACGTTTATCAGAACGCTTATGGAAGTTGGTTGCCTTACCTTCATAATAGGCTCTCCGTTTTTTAAATGTCTGCACATCTACAACATCGCCGGGTACGGCGTTCGATAGAAAAACCACTTTTCCATCTGGGGCTTTAGCAATTGTTTTTCCCTTTGCACCAGCGTCAACTACTTCTAATTGTTCAAAAACTATTTTTTTTGTGTTTTTCCTTCTTGCCATGCTGCAAAAATAACAATAGCCAGAAATAAAATACTTGTTATTTAAATTATCTTTAAGAGATTTTCGCTTTCAATTAAAATAAATTTAGAAAAAAATGAACCTTTTTAATCATTCACAGTCTTTAGAGTAAGATATGAAGGTTACAAACATACACAAACGCAAGGTCAAACAACCAAAACATAAGGTTTCGGCACTATTAAAAACACTATCTACCAAGGAGGATAAAATTTGGCCAATTGCATATTGGCCAGCGATTCGGTTTGATAATGGATTAAAAGTTGGCTCAAAAGGAGGACATGGTATAATTCGTTATTATATTGAAGATCATAAATTGGGCGAATACATTGTGTTTCGATTTTTAAGTCCGAAAGGGTTTAACGGGATTCATAAATTTGAAATTATGCAGATTGATAAAGAGAACACCGAAATACAGCATAGTATTATAATGAACACCGAAGGAATGGCAGCATTACAATGGATTTTCATGATAAAATGGTTGCATGATGCTTTAATTGAAAATGCATTTGATAGGATTGAAAACAATTTTTCAGAAGATAAAGTATTTACAACATGGAATATTTGGGTGCGTATTTGGCGCTACATACTGAAATAAAATAAGTGAAAAACGACACATCAGATAGCGATTTAGTTCTAGAGTTTCAATCTGGAAACAAAAAGGCATTGAACCAACTTGTCAAAAAATGGCATAAGCGATTTTGTGAAAAGGCATATTGGATAGTTAAGGATGCAGATGTTGCCAAAGATATTGCACAAGATTCTTGGAATGACATCATTAAAAAAATTGATACTTTAAAGAATCCTAAAAGCTTTGGAAGTTGGGCGCTACGGATTGTCTGTAATAATGCATTCGACTGGATTAATAAAAATAAAAGAGTACAAAAGCATAAAGAACAGATAAAATACGAGCGAAAAAACATTGAAGTAGAAACAGAAGTAGATGATACTAATCATTTCAAAATTAAACTCTTAAATGTGTTTAAACTATTGCCAGAACATCAACAAATTGTAATCAGACTTTTTTATACCGAAGATTATTCACTTAAAGAAATAAGCGACATTTTAAACATCTCTATAGGAACAACAAAATCGAGATTGTTTCATGCAAGGGAAAAATTAAAGCAACTTTTAAAACAATAGAATTATGAAAAATAATATGGAAGATATCGACAAATTAATTAAGGAAACGCTCTCTGAAGAGGAAGCAAAATTTTATGACACCTTGGATGAACAAAACGTACTCGAAATGGTTTGGGGCTTGTTTAAAGGAAAAAATAAATGGATCATGTATATGATGAATCTCATGACATTAATTTTCTTTGGGCTTTTTATTTATTGCTTGATAATGTTTTTTAAAGCTGAAATAACTTTTGACATGCTAAAATGGGGACTTGGAAGTATTGTTTTTCTAATTGGAGTAAGCATGTTGAAAATTTTTGCTTGGATGCAAATGGATAAAAATGCGATTATGAGAGAGTTAAAACGATTGGAATTACAGGTTTCTTCTTTAAGTAGCAGATTATCTGAATAATTTTTCCAAACGACTAATATTTAGTAAATTGCACCCCTATCCGGGGATGATTTCTCTCCCACGCTGCTTTTTTGAATTCTTCGAAAAAATAAAGGTACAGAAGGAATTGCATATTTTTAATATTTAATTTTTTTTAAAATGGCAATTTTAGAACAAAAATCAACATCTCAACAAGTAATTGAGTTAGAAAACAAGTATGGCGCCCATAATTATCACCCACTTCCCGTTGTAATAAGTCGCGGAAAAGGTGTGTATGTGTGGGATGCTGAAGGCAAAAAATATTATGACTTTTTATCTGCATATTCAGCAGTAAACCAAGGGCATTGTCATCCAAAAATCGTCAATGCCATGGTGGAACAGGCAAAAACCTTGACACTCACCTCCAGAGCATTTTATAACGACATATTGGGCAAGTATGAAAAATTTGCTTGTGAGCTTTTTGGATTTGATAAATTATTACCCATGAATACTGGTGCAGAAGCTGTAGAAACCGCATTGAAAATTGCACGGAAATGGGGGTATGAAGTTAAAGGCATTGCTAAAAATGAAGCCGAAATAGTGGTTTGTGAAAATAATTTTCACGGACGCACAACCACAATCATCTCGTTTTCAAATGATCCTGTGGCACGTGAAAATTTCGGCCCTTATACCAAAGGATTTATAAAAATTGCATATGATAATTTAGAAGTGTTGGAAAACGCCTTAAAAAACAATCCAAATATTGCAGCATTTTTAGTAGAACCAATTCAAGGGGAAGCCGGTGTATATGTTCCAAGTGAAGGCTATTTACACAAGGCTAAAGCCCTTTGTGAAGCCTACAACGTTTTATTTATAGCGGATGAAGTTCAAACAGGTATTGCACGCACAGGAAAACTTTTGGCAGTTGACCATGAGAATGTAAAACCAGATGTTTTAATTTTAGGTAAAGCTATTAGTGGCGGTGTTTATCCTGTTTCTGCAGTTTTAGCAGATGATAATGTTATGAACGTTATCAAACCTGGTAACCATGGGAGTACTTTTGGAGGAAATCCTGTGGCGGCTGTAGTTGCGATTGCTGCTTTGGAAGTTGTACAGGAAGAACAGCTTGCTAAAAACTCTGAGAATTTAGGACAATTATTTAGAAGTGAATTAAACAAATACATCGAAACCAGTACTATCGTGAAACTGGTTCGCGGTAAAGGCTTGTTAAATGCTATTGTTATAAATGATGATGAAAGGAGTGGTACAGCTTGGAATATCTGTTTAGCTTTACGGGACAATGGTCTTTTAGCAAAACCTACCCACGGAAATATTATTCGTTTTGCACCACCTTTGGTAATGACGAAAGAACAATTAATGGATTGTATTTCAATAATCACAAAGACTTTAAAGCAGTTTGAAATATAAAATTTATTCAAAGATTTAAGCATAAAAAAATCCAGAGCACGACTCTGGATTTTTTTTCTATAATTTATTTTCAATTAGTTTCCAGCACCTTCTCCTTCAACTTTTGCTTTCATTGCTTTATACTTATCAGTTTCTCCAAGAACGCTATAAATATTCATTAAAGTAGCTGCTGCACTATTATTATCAGGGTCTATTTTTAAAGCTTTCTCTAGATATGGTATGGCTTCTCTATATAGGCCTTGGCGTTTCTCACGCAATTCATCATATCGTTTGTCATCAGCTTTAGAACTACCCAAACCATTCATTTCTTCAATAATACTTGCTTCTTTTCCTAAAATAAGAGCAGCACTATTAATATATGCATTGATATATTCTGGATCTAATTCAATTGCTTTTTTATAATATGCCATAGCCTTGTCAGGGTTGTCAGACTCTGCAGAAATCACTCCTAAATTATATTGCAATTCAGCATTTTCAGGATCTTTTTGAGTGGCAATTTTCAAAAGCTCTTGAAACTTTGCAGTATCTCCCATTTTATAATAAATATTCGCTTCAGAAAGTATTAAATTAACATCTTCTGGATCCTCAGCTCTTGCATCTTTAATGGCTTGTATTGCTTTATCGTTATCTCCAGTTGAAATATAAATAAGTGCAACATTTTTAACTATCTCACCTCTTTTAGACTCTGATTTTTCTGAAGTAGGATTTTTATGTGATTTTGCGTTTATAGCCGCTTTACGCAATGCTTCGCTAGGAAAACTTTCTTTTTCATTAGTTTTTGTATTGACCGCAAAAAGCTGCTCTTCAATACCTGTATATTTCAAATCCTTCAGTTTTTCGTACAAACTTAAAGCACGATCGTAATCTGGAACATTTACCGCAGTAGCAGCCGCATAATAAAGATACACGGTGTCTTGCTTTCTTAAGCTGTAAACTTTTTCAAAATAATCTGAAGCAGGACCGTATTTTTTAGCCTCATAAGCTTTATTCCCTTTTTCCAGCAGCTTGGTTACCATATCATTTTTCAATTGGTTGACCTCTACTTTATAGCTATCTTCAGCTTTACCTAGAAATTCCAATGCTTTATCAATATCAGCATTATTTGCTGCTCCATTGGCATATAAAGCAACACCTTTAAGGTAATTGTACTTGTCCATTAATTTACCATCTAGAGAGCCCAACATTGGTTCTACAGTAGCAAGTGCCGTTTTTGCCTCAGCAAAATTATTATTCTTAATTGCTTTTTCCACAGCTTTCAGTTCTTTCTTTTGGGCAAAAGAAAATGCACAAAGAGAAATAGCCAAAGCTAAAATAATCTGTTTTTTCATTTTAATTTAAATTTGTGTTAAACGTTATCGTTGTTTTCATTATCAGAATCATCAAGAGTTGTGCCATCTTCCGAAATATCCGGGTTTTCAGCTCCTTCAACGCCTTCAGTACCGTCTATACCTTCAATCTCTGCAACTTCATCTTCATCATGCATCGTTTTCGCAACAGCAGCTATAGAATCGTTTCCTTTTAGGTTAATTAACTTAACCCCCTGGGTGGCTCGTCCCATAACTCGTAAATCCTTAACCGCCATTCTAATAGCAATTCCAGATTTATTAATTATCATTAAATCATCATCATCGGTTACATTCTTAATCGACACTAAGTTACCAGTTTTTTCTGTAATAGAAATAGTTTTTACACCTTTTCCTCCACGATTGGTAATTCTGTAATCTTCTAGTTTAGAACGTTTACCATATCCATTCTCTGAAACCACGAGTACATTGCTTTCCATATCATCAACGGCAATCATACCTATAACTTCATCGGTTTTTTCATCTTGTAAACGAATCCCTCTAACCCCGGAAGCACCACGCCCCATTGGTCTCGTTTTAGCTTCTTCAAAACGAATGGCTTTACCAGACTTCAACGCTAACATAACTTGACTTTCGCCCGTAGTCAACTTGGCCTCTAATAAAACATCATCTTCCTTAATTGTAATGGCATTAATACCATTGGTTCTAGGTCTAGAATATTGTTCAAGCGACGTCTTTTTAACCTGACCTTTTTTAGTCGCCATGATAACATAATGACTATTAATGTACTCCTCATCTTTTAAATCTTGAGTACAAATGAAAGCCATCACTTTATCATCTTGCTCAATATTGATCAAGTTTTGGATGGCGCGACCTTTTGAGGTTTTACTGCCTTCTGGAATTTCGTAAACACGCATCCAGAAACATTTCCCTTTTTGAGTGAAGAACAACATGTATTGGTGGTTTGTGCCCACAAATAAATGTTCTAAGAAATCTTCGTTTCTCGTGGTTGATGCTTTTTGACCAACGCCTCCTCTATTTTGTGTTTTATATTCAGTTAAAGAAGTGCGCTTAATATAACCTGCATGAGAAATAGTAATCACTACTTTTTCGTTAGGAATCATATCTTCAATACTCAAATCGCCACCGGCATATTCGATAACCGAACGACGCTCATCGCCATATTTATCCCTTACAACTTCCAATTCTTCTTTAATGATAGCCATTCTACGATCTTTTTTCTCTAAAATATCCTTAAGATCGATGATGGTTTTCATTATTTCATCATACTCAGAACGTAATTTATCTTGCTCTAAACCTGTTAACTGACGCAAACGCATCTCAACAATGGCTTTCGCTTGAATTTCAGAAAGTTTAAAACGTTCAATCAAATTGTTTCTGGCTTCATCTGCATTTGATGATGCCCTGATAATTTTTATAACTTCATCTATATGATCTGAAGCAATGATTAAACCTTCTAAAATATGGGCTCTTTCTTCCGCTTTGCGTAATTCGTAAGTTGTTCTTCTAACTACAACTTCATGCCTATGCTCAACAAAATAATGTATGAGCTCTTTTAAGTTCAACAACTGCGGACGGCCATTAACCAGCGCAATGTTATTCACACTAAATGAGGATTGTAACGCTGTGTATTTGTATAATTTGTTTAATACGATATTTGGAATAGCATCACGCTTTAAAACGTAAACTATACGCATTCCGTTTCTATCAGATTCATCACGAATCAACGAAATACCATCCATTTTTTTATCGTTTACCAAGTCTGCAGTTTTCTTTATCATATCTGCTTTATTCACTTGGTAAGGAATCTCATCTACGATGATACACTCACGTCCGTTTACCTCTTCAATATTGGCTTTGGCGCGCATTACAATCCGTCCGCGACCTGTATGAAAAGCTTCCTTCACACCATCGTAACCGTAAATAGTTCCGCCAGTTGGAAAATCGGGTGCTTTAACATGCGTAATTAGCTCATCTATTTCTATATCGTTATTTTCAATATAAGCAATAGTGCCATTAACAACTTCAGTTAAATTGTGTGGCGGCATATTGGTCGCCATACCTACCGCAATACCAGAAGCACCATTTACTAAAAGCCCTGGGATACGCGTTGGCAAAACAGTTGGCTCTTGTAATGTATCATCAAAATTTAATTTATGATCTACGGTTTCCTTATCGATATCCGCAAGCATATCCTCAGATATTTTACGCATTCTAGCCTCTGTATAACGCATTGCAGCAGGACTATCGCCATCAATTGAACCAAAGTTACCTTGTCCGTCAACTAACATGTAGCGCAAACTCCACTCTTGTGCCATACGCACCATTGCATCGTAAACCGAAGTATCCCCATGTGGATGATACTTACCCAAAACCTCTCCTACAATTCTTGCAGATTTTTTATGTGCTGAATTTGCCCGAACACCCAGCTCGTGCATACCGTAAAGTACACGTCTGTGAACAGGTTTTAAACCATCTCTTACATCTGGTAGCGCACGTGACACAATGACCGACATTGAATAATCAATGTACGCAGATTTCATTTCATCCTCAATGTTAATAGGTATCAGTTTTTCTCCTTCTGCCATATAAATTTAATTTAGTTTTTATCAAAATTTCAAAACAGGCTAATATACGAATTCCCTCAATGAGAATAGGCGATTTCAGTTCCGTTTTTGGTACTTTTTATTAACAATTTACCCCCCTTTTTTAGTTAATAACTCTAATGGGATAAACTTTGATTTAATGAATATTTTTTCGTCAATTAGCATGATTACTACATTTTAAGGTACAGTTTTTGCCGTTAGTAAAAATGTTTTAGTATTTTTAATGCAGAAAGGAACTTAATTATGGATGATAACTTCTCCCCAAGAGTAAAAGATGTAATTGCATATAGCAAAGAAGAAGCATTGCGCTTAGGTCACGACTTTATTGGTACTGAGCACTTAATGCTGGGCTTGCTACGCGATGGTAATGGCAAGGCAATTGACATACTAAATGCTTTAGATATTGACTTAAACCATTTGCGACGAAAAGTTGAAATACTAAGTCCTGCGAACCCAAATATTAGTGTCGCTTCAAATGAAAAGAAGAATTTGCACTTAACCAGACAAGCAGAACGCGCCCTAAAAACTACTTTTTTAGAGGCAAAATTATTTCAAAGTACGTCTATTAATACCGCACATTTGCTGTTGTGCATTCTTAGAAACGAAAACGACCCCACTACCAAACTTTTAAATAAGCTAAAAGTTGACTACGATAATGTTAAAGAACAATTTAAACAAATGATTACAAACGAAAGTGACTATATAGAACCTAAATCTGAATCGTTTCAGGATGATAGTAATTTAGGCGAAGAATCTTCAAAAGACAATATTTTCAATACCCCAACCGGAAAGTCTAATAAGAAGTCCAAAACCCCTGTTTTAGATAATTTTGGACGTGATTTAACCGTTTTTGCCGAAGAAGGGAAGTTAGACCCCGTTGTGGGCAGAGAAGCCGAAATACAACGTGTTTCTCAAATTTTAAGTAGAAGAAAGAAAAACAACCCATTATTGATTGGCGAACCCGGAGTTGGCAAATCTGCCATTGCCGAAGGTTTAGCACTAAGAATTGTACAGCGTAAAGTGTCTCGCATTTTGTTTAACAAACGGGTTGTGACCTTGGATTTGGCAAGTTTGGTGGCGGGCACAAAATACCGAGGACAGTTTGAAGAGCGCATGAAAGCCGTGATGAACGAGCTTGAAAAAAATGACGATGTTATTTTATTTATAGATGAAATCCATACCATTGTTGGTGCCGGTGGTGCTACTGGAAGTTTAGATGCCTCAAACATGTTTAAGCCTGCTTTGGCGCGTGGCGAAATTCAATGTATTGGTGCGACAACGCTTGATGAATACAGACAGTATATTGAAAAAGATGGCGCACTCGAACGTCGTTTTCAAAAAGTGATTGTGCAGCCTACAACTGTTGAAGAAACCATTGAGATTCTCCATAATATTAAAGGTAAATATGAAGAGCACCATAACGTAGATTTTACGGATGAAGCTATTGAAGCCTGTGTAAAATTAACAAATCGCTATATGACGGATAGATTTCTGCCAGACAAAGCTATTGATGCTTTAGACGAAGCCGGTTCTCGCGTTCATATTACAAATATTGATGTGCCAAAACAAATTTTGGAACTTGAAAACCAATTGGAACAAGTTAGGGAAACTAAAAATTCTGTTGTTAAAAAGCAGAAATATGAGGAGGCGGCTAAATTAAGAGACGATGAAAAACGTCTTGAAAAAGATTTAGCAATTGCCCAGGAAAAATGGGAAGAAGATACCAAACAACATCGAGAAATTGTTTCAGAAGACAACGTTGCCGATGTGGTTTCTATGATGACGGGGATTCCCGTAAACAGAATTGCACAAACTGAAATTAATAAATTGGCAGAATTACCAAACCTTATTAAAGGGAAAGTAATTGGACAAGATGAAGCGGTTGCAAAGGTTGTAAAAGCCATACAGCGCAATCGTGCAGGGTTGAAAGATCCTAACAAACCAATCGGTTCGTTTATTTTCTTAGGACAAACCGGTGTTGGAAAAACCCAATTGGCCAAGGTATTATCCCGTGAATTGTTTGATAGCGAAGAATCGCTTATTAGAATAGACATGAGTGAGTACATGGAGAAATTCGCTATTTCTCGATTAGTTGGAGCACCTCCTGGCTATGTGGGTTATGAAGAAGGCGGACAATTAACTGAAAAAGTGCGTCGCAAACCTTATGCCGTAATTCTTTTAGATGAAATTGAAAAAGCGCATCCAGATGTATTTAATATGTTGTTGCAAGTGCTTGATGACGGCCATTTAACGGATAGTTTAGGTAGAAAGATTGATTTTAGAAATACGATCATCATTATGACCTCAAATATTGGTGCTAGAAAATTGAAAGATTTTGGTTCCGGAATTGGTTTTGGCACAGCGTCTCAAAAAGCTCAGGAAGATGCTAACGCAGTTAAGGTCATTGAAAATGCACTTAAAAAATCGTTTGCTCCAGAATTTTTAAATAGAATAGATGATGTAGTGGTATTTAATCCGCTTGAAAAAGAAGATATCAACTTAATTATTGATATTGAATTAGAAAAACTATTTAAGAGAATTAAGGATCTTGGCTACGAATTAAAATTAACCAAAGTTGCAAAAGATTATATCGCAGATAAAGGTTTTGATAAGCAATATGGCGCAAGACCCCTTAAACGGGCTATTCAAAAATATATTGAAGATGCGCTAGCCGAAGAAATTGTCGGCTCAAATTTATCTGATGGCGATAAAATTATTATCGATTTAAACAAAGAGACAAATGAATTAAATATTGAGATTGAAAAAGCTGAAAAGCCTACGGAGTCTTAGATATACAAATTTAGTTCATGTAAAAAATCCTGTAATAAACTTACAGGATTTTTTGTTTTAGAATTTATCTAATTGTACCTACTTAATCAAAGTATTTATCATCTAGAGAGTAATCGAAAGTACCATTTTTACACCAAAACAATTGAGAACCAGGAGTATTACCAGAAACGTCTTCAAATTGAAATTCAAAAGTTCCTTTTATAATTCTAGTATCTAAATTAAATTCTGTAATAATAATTTTCCCTCCTTCCACTTGTTTATAGTTCAAATTGCCCTCACTTAAAACTAAAGACACATATGGTGTAGCAACCTCTTTCATATCAGAATCGAAAGCACGAGGTTGAATATTTAAATGATAAGTTCCTTCGGCCCAATAACTTTCAGGGATATACAGATTTATTTCAGTAAGATTACCTATAATAAAAATGTTTGTTCCTCCCTGAATTTTCAAATACGTAACATCGGCATCTTCTACAAAAAAAGTATCCATAGAGACCGCATCATTATGAAAAATATAACCTGAAGGTGTTAAATTATTATACTGCTCCCCCTTTAGGTTTGCTGTCATGAAGGCACGTTCTTCAGCAACATTTTCTCCGCCACCTTCACAATTCCCTAAATTATCAATAAGCAATTGAAACACGCCTCCTTGATCTCCACAAACCGAAATTTGGTTTTTCAAAGCAGTTTTATATGTACCACATAACGCTCCAAAATTAGCATCTGCGGAAGAGGCGCTTTCATAACTTATAGCTGCATCTGTCGTAATATTTACTGCTTCTTCACATGTTTTGGGCAAATCATCTATTTCCTTAGGAACCTCCCCTTCATAAGGCTCAATATTACATGAACTTAAAAAAAATATTAAAATAAAAACCGCGTAAAAAGACTTTAAATATCGCATTGATTATGTTTGAATTAAAAAGGAAAACAAACATAGTACTTTAAATGAATAAAAAGTGGTTTCAGACAATAATCATATATATTTTTCTACAAAGCACCTATATATAAGTTAAAGTGATTTTTAAAATACATAAGAAGCTATAAACCATACTAATTATCTTCATTTTCTAGCGTTCTTGGCACTCTAAACAATAAAATGATTCCAATCAAAAAGAATACAAACAGAAAAAGAATGGCATAACGCATCGATTTATATTCAGATACAATAGCAAAGATTAGCATACCAATTACAATCCCAATTTTTTCTGCTACATCATAGAAACTAAAATATGAAGCAGTATCTTTAGTTTCTGGCATAAATTTAGAATACGTAGAACGTCCTAATGCTTGCACTCCACCCATAACCAAACCAACTAAACCTGCAGCGATATAAAATTGTATTGGAGTAATCATAAAGAAAGCATACACACAAAGGCACATCCATATAAAATTAACCACAATAAGTGTTTTTATATTTCCAAATTTGGCAGACGCTCTAGATGTTAATATGGCGCCAAGAATAGCTACTAACTGAATAACTAATATACTTACTATTAATCCTTCTCTTTTTTCGCTATCTGAAGCCCAGGCAATTTCTTTTTCACCAAAATAAGTAGCCATAAGCATTATGGTTTGTACTGCCATACTAAATACAAAAAAGGCATTTAAATATCTTTTTAATCTCAAATTTTGCTTTAACTCATTCCAAACATTTTTTAACTCTCTAAAACCTTTAAATATTACATCTTTCGTAACTTTATGTCCAGAGGAAACTCCTTTAGGTAAAATATAGAATGTATATTGACTAAATAAAGCCCACCAAGCCCCAACGGTTATAAATGAATATTTCATCATTTTTATAGCACCAGCTTTATCATCTTGACTCATAACCATAGCCAGATTCACAACTAATAAAAGAACACTTCCAATATAACCCAAAGAAAACCCCTTTGCACTTATGCTATCTTGTTGGTCTTCAAACGCGATATCTGGCAAATACGAATTATAAAATACCAAACTCCCCCAATACCCAATCAACCCCATAAAATAAAATAATAGGCTTAAATGAATAAAATCTAAATTAAAAAAATACAAGCCAACACAGCCAGCAGAACCTGTATAACAGAAAAACTTCATAAAATTCTTCTTATTCCCAACATAATCTGCAATACCAGACAAAATAGGGGATAAAAAAACCACTACTAAAAATGTAAAGGCCGTAATTATCATAATTAAAACCTCTTGCTTCATCATAAGCCCAAATGCAGAAACCAATTCTTCTTTTGAATTAAATAGCGAAGAATAAAAGAGTGGAAATATAGAAGATGCTATTGTTAGTGTGTAAACAGAATTAGCCCAATCATAAAATGCCCAAGCATTCAATAACTTACTACTCCCCTTTTTAAGTTGATCCATAAAAAAAGTCACGCTTTAATTGCGTGACTCCTAAAATAAACAAATATTTTGTTCTAGTGTGTCATTTTAATTTCTAAAAGATGTAACTCCGTATTTTTTCGCTTCCGCTTTAGCTTTAGGCGCCCACTTTGTTAAATTCGCAATTCTAGTATCGTTAGATGGGTGTGTACTCATAAATTCCGGTGGTGCTTGTCCGCCACTATTCGCTTTCATGCGTTTCCATAATTCTGCTGCTTCATCTGGATTATAACCAGCAATTGCCATGAGGTAAATACCAATTAAATCAGATTCTGTTTCATGACTTCTACTAAAAGGCAGCATAATGCCAACTTGTGAACCTATCCCATATGCCTGATTAAATATAGCGCGTGTTTGATCGTCTTTTATAGCAACATTTCCAGCTACTGCCCCTACTTGTTGTAAGATACCGGCACTCATACGTTGTTGTCCGTGGTTTGCCAATGCGTGTGCCACCTCGTGTCCCATAATTGCTGCTACTCCAGCTTCGTTTTTAGCAATTGGTAAAATCCCGGTATAAAACACAATTTTACCACCTGGCATACACCAAGCATTTACCGTTTCATCCTCTACCAAGTTATATTCCCATTTGTAATCTTTCAAATACCCTTGATGTCCGTTGGCATTCAAATAACGTTCTGCAGCAACTGCAATACGTTGCCCGACTCTGGTAATCATTTCTGAATCTTTTGTTCCTGTAACGACTTTATTCTCGTTTAAAAACTGACTATACTGCGCAAATGCCGTTGGAAACAATTGGGAATTAGGCACTAACGCCATAGTTTTTTTACCTGTAAACGGGTTTGTGGCACAAGCAACAACCAGCAAAACAACAGATAAACTTAATAGTATATTTTTCACTTTCATGATTTAAAAATTAGAGTTAAATGTACAAAATCGATATTTAATATATGTGACACAAATCAATAAAAATAGTCACTTAAAAAACACCTTATTATTTATAGTCATTTTCAAAAATAATTGAATTAAATTCATTTTGTTATCTTATTTCATAAAATATTTAACACATTATATTTTAGAAATATGGGTTACATCCTGTTAAGAACCCATCAAAACAACGACAAAACATATAATTTAAAACAAACTCTGTACCATGAATAAATTTTTTGTAATAATTATAACGACACTTCTATTTAATTGTAATTCTACAGCACAAAAAAAATCAACCGAAAAAGAAACCAAGAAAACCTATAAGGTTACAAAAACTGAAGCAGAATGGAAATCCCAATTAACTGAGAAAGAATATTATGTATTAAGAAAAGCGGGTACTGAACGCTCTTTTTCTAGTCCGTTGAATAAAAATTACGCCGAAGGCATCTATGTTTGTAAAGCTTGTGAAACCCCTTTATTTAAAAGCGAACATAAATTTGATTCGGGTACGGGATGGCCAAGTTTTGATAGAGAAATAAAGGGTAATGTGGCATTTTCCACAGATCATAATTTGGGCTACGCCAGAACAGAGGAACATTGCGCTACATGTGGGGGACATTTAGGACATGTTTTCAATGATGGCCCAAAGCATACTACTGGGAAAAGGCATTGTATAAATGGTGTGTCCTTAAAATTTATTCCGAAGAAATAGTTTTTAAAATCTTAAAAAACAAGAGACTATCTAAAAAGTATTGAACTTTCACGTATGTCACATTGAGCACAGTCGAAATGCTTTTTGATGTTTTTCGATTGCGCTCAAAACTACATTGTCACTTACTTTTAAACAGCCTCTAAAATTCCAACTCAAAGAACTATAGTTGTTATTTGGAATTTGTAAATTAGATTTTTTATGGAATATGATATGGAAAGCTATTTAACATCTGTTATAAAACAATTTGAATACTATAAATCTTTAGGCGATAAAACTATTGACCAATTGAGTTTTGAAGAATTACAAAAAGAGTTTGCCCAAGATTCCAATTCTATTGGAATTATAGTGAAACATATTGTGGGCAATATGTTAAGCCGATGGACTAATTTTTTGACTGAAGATGGCGAAAAAGAATGGCGACAGCGTGATGAGGAGTTTATAGATACTTACAACTCTAAAGAAGAATTGATAAGCAGTTGGAACAAAGGTTGGCAATGTTTATTTGATGCCATTACCCCATTATCTGAAGACGATTTAGAACATATTATCTACATAAGAAATCAAGGACATACGGTTACCGAAGCTATTAATCGCCAATTGGCACATTATGCATATCATGTTGGTCAGATTGTATTTCTTGGGAAGTTAGTAAAAGGCGGGAACTGGAAATCTTTATCCATTCCAAAAGGCCATTCTTCAACATATAATAAGGACAAGTTCAGTCAAGAAAAAGGGAGACGTCATTTTACGGATGATCTGTAAATGAGTTGCTGTTTTCAGTCTCAGTTAGCGGTTAGTTTCGTTATAATATAAAAACTATGTTGCTTATCACTATTGTCCGATTAAATTTCGCTCCTCTGGAGTTTTATAATATTTTTTGCTTCGGTCTATAAAGATTACGCTCCTCTGGAGCTAAAAAAAATCCCATAGGGATGGAATCTTTGTAGCAAAAGGATAAGAACTAAAAAATCAAGCCCCATCGGGGCGACATCTTAAAAATCGTTTATTTAGTATGAGGTTGAAAGGTTTCTAAATTTTTTTATCGGACACTAATGGTTGCTTATTAAAAATTACTTCAAAAATCAGCAAAAAAAAAAAAAGACTGCCTTTTCAGACAGTCTCTATAAATTTTTGTTCAAAAGTTTAATTCTTATTTAGAGTCCAAAACTTTGGTGCTAAAATATCCAATTGATCTTGAAATTTTGCCATCGTCGTTAAAATCATGGGTGTACATTGCCGGCATTGTCAATTTCTTTTTGTCAGATTTTCTAATCAGCTGGAAGTTCCACCATGACTGTACGGTTAAACCACCACCGCCAATTTCATATTCCAAAGCATCAGGATACCCTACAACATCAATGCTCGCAATTTCAAAATTTTTGAAAAAGGCAGCATGCGCCTCTTTAATTTCGTCTAGACTCTTACTTTCATCTATTCCCATTTCTAAACTGTTAAACTGGGCTTTTTCATCAAAATAACTATATGCTTTTTCTAAATCCATATTTTCAAAAGCAGCCATCATGCGTCTTACCTTATTAATGGTTTCATGTTCATTATAGATTGTACCGTTTGTTCTAGTAGAAAAAGCTTTTCTAATGTCTTTCCCAATAGGGTAATTATAATAAATAGCTAATTCAATTTTATGATCGTCATTTAATCGATATAGGCTATGAACTGGCATTTCTATTTTTACCCCAGTTTTATCGTGCACACCTTTCATGTAATTCCAAGTCTGCACCCAAACTTTACCATCTTTGTATTCAATAGCGTCTGGATACGCTTCGCCATGGGGTGCTAAACTAAGATATGATACCCATTTTTTTCTGTTTTCCGTCCATTTTAAGAAGTCTTCCTTGTTAGTCCCTTTAGCATTTTTGTTTAGTGTGGTTCCATTACGAGACCTAAAGTCATCTGCTAGTAGGGTAGCTAATTTCTCAACATCTCCTGCAATGTCTGCTTTTTCCATGGCATCTACAACATCAATGGCAGGGTGTTCAATGTAAACAGTTCCGTTTTTTTTCTTTTGGGAATACATGATACTAACGCATAGTACCATTACAATAATGATTGCTTTTTTCATTTTAGTTAAATTTTTGGTTAATTAATATTTCTTAAATTTAACTAAATTAATTGATGATGAAGTAATTAGTGTCTGTTTTAAAATCAATTGTTTAACAGAAACAAGGCTAAAACTTTCTATTTCTCTTAAAAGGTCTTATGATTAATCGCGCTTCCCTATCAAAACGCACATAATTATACACCCAATTCACGAAAACCACCATACGGTTTCTAAAACCTATTAGGAAGAACAAATGCACAAACATCCAGACATACCAGGCAAAAACACCTTGAAATTTAAAATGCTTTAAATCTACCACCGCCCTGTTTCTGCCAATGGTTGCCATAACGCCTTTGTCTTTATATAGAAATGGCCTAAGTGGTTTTTCTTCAATAATTCGCAATAAATTATCGCCCAATTGATCGCCTTGTTGAATGGCAGGTTGTGCCATCATCGGGAAACCATGAGGATGTTCTTCGGAAATCATGCTCGCTATGTCTCCAATAGCAAATAAATGTTCAAACCCTTTTATTTGGTTGAATTCGTTGACGATAATTCGGTTGCCATGAGTTACAAAATCTTCAGAATCCAGTCCTTTTATAGTTGCACCCTTTACACCTGCTGCCCAAACTAAGGTGGCCGTTTCAAAAGTTAAATCGGTATTTGTGGTTACTGTTTTTCCGTCGTAATTGGTCACACGAACGTTGGTCCAAATGTTTACGCCTAGTTTTTCCAGAAAATCTTCGGCTTTTTGAGATGCCTTTGCACTCATACCTTTTAAAATACAATCGCCAGATTGTACAATATGTATTTGCGCCAAACGCGTATCCAGATCGGGATAATCCTTTGGCAAAATGCCTTTTTTAATTTCAGCTAAAGCACCTGCAAGCTCTACGCCTGTTGGTCCACCTCCTACTATCACGAAATTCATCAATGCATTGCGCTCGTTTAAATCTGAAGTTAATAATGCATCCTCAAAATTTTCTAGAATCAAGCTTCTTAGATTTAAAGACTGTGGTATGGTTTTCATTGCCATACTGTGCTTTTCAATTTCGGAATTACCAAAATAATTGGTTTTAGAACCTGAAGCAACTACTAAATAATCGAACTTTAAATTCCCTATATTCGTTTTAATCTTGTTTTTCTTGGTGTCTATTTCTTCAACAGAAGCTAACCTGAAATAGAAATTAGGGAAATCCTTTAATATTTTTCGAATAGGGTATGCAATAGAATCCGGCTCCAATCCGCCAGTAGAAACCTGATACAGTAAGGGCTGAAACGTATGGTAATTATTTTTATCCAATAGCACAACCTGAACTTCTTGCTTTGATAATTTTTTCGCCAAGGCAACACCCGCAAAACCGCCACCTATTATAACAACTCTTGGAAAACTAGTCCTTGGTATATTCATATCATCAAAATTGCAACGCAAAGGTAGTAAAAGATGTAAATTTATAGGGCTCTTATATTCTTTATTCAAATACGATTTCGTAAATTCGTATCCTAAAATTTTTCACATGAGTAAATACGATATTATAGTTCTTGGAAGCGGTCCTGGTGGTTATGTTACGGCAATTAGAGCGTCGCAATTAGGTTTTAAAACCGCAGTAATAGAAAAAGAAAACCTTGGAGGTGTATGTTTAAACTGGGGGTGTATTCCAACAAAAGCCCTTTTAAAATCTGCCCAAGTGTTTGAATATCTGAAACATGCTGAGGATTATGGTTTAAAAGTTAAGGATGCTGAACATGATTTTGATGCGGTTGTAAATCGCAGTCGCGGTGTTGCCGATGGCATGAGCAAAGGTGTTCAGTTTTTAATGAAAAAGAATAAAATTGACGTTATAGAAGGTTACGGTACCCTGAAACCTGGCAAGAAGGTTGATGTTGACGGCACTGAATATAGTGCTGATAATATTATTATTGCTACTGGAGCGCGTTCTAGAGAATTACCTAGTTTGCCCCAAGATGGCGAAAAAGTGATTGGTTATAGAGAAGCCATGACTTTAAAAAAGCAACCTAAGAAAATGATTGTTGTAGGTTCTGGTGCCATTGGTGTTGAATTTGCCTATTTCTATAGTTCTATTGGAACAGAAGTTACGATTGTAGAATTTTTACCGAGTATCGTTCCTGTTGAAGATGAGGACGTTTCTAAACAATTAGAACGTTCGTTTAAAAAGAGTGGTATAAATATTATGACTTCTGCTGAAGTTACAAGTGTTGATACTTCAGGAAAAGGTGTAAAAGCAACCGTTAAAACTAAAAAAGGAGAAGAAGTTCTTGAAGCGGATATTATTTTATCTGCCGTAGGCATTAAATCTAATATCGAAAATATTGGTTTGGAAGATGTTGGTATTGTAGTTGACCGAGATAAAATTTTGGTGAATGATTTCTATCAAACAAATATTCCTGGCTACTATGCAATTGGAGATGTTACACCAGGACAAGCTTTAGCACATGTTGCTTCTGCCGAAGGTATTCTGTGTGTTGAAAAATTAGCGGGTCAACATGTGGAGCCAATTGATTATGGAAACATTCCAGGATGCACCTATTGTTTTCCTGAAATTGCTAGTGTTGGTTTAACAGAAAAGCAAGCTAGAGACAAAGGCATCGATATAAAAGTTGGAAAATTCCCGTTCTCTGCTTCTGGTAAGGCAAGTGCCGCTGGTAACAAAGATGGTTTTGTAAAAGTTATTTTTGATGCCAAATATGGCGAATGGTTAGGCTGCCATATGATTGGTGCAGGCGTTACCGATATGATTGCTGAAGCTGTTTTAGGCAGAAAGTTAGAAACAACTGGACATGAAGTATTAAAAGCAATTCACCCACACCCAACAATGAGTGAAGCGGTTATGGAAGCTGTTGCTGCGGCTTATGATGAGGTGATACATATATAAAAGGTCCCTCCTGGCCTCCCCACGGGGGGAGGAACTCTTACTCGGATGGATATATAAAATAAAAAAAAGTGATTCTTGAATGTTTTAAGAGTCACTTTTTAATGGATTAAACTTATGAACAAACTGACTATTCTTTTCTTATTTGCATGTATTGGCCTTAAAAGCTTTTCGCAAGACACGAATGGTATTATTAAAACCGATATCGGAACCATAGCCGAATACAACTTTTACCAATTATCTTATGAATTTAATATCACGGAGAACAATTCTATGGAGCTTGGTGCTGGATATGGTTCAGAATCTGGAGTTAATGCTTTTGGATTGAGTATGCAATCTCGATATTATTTATCAGAAGTTGCTCCAAAAGGTTTTCATGTTGGTCCAAGAATTTTAGCTATTTACGCAGAATCTAGGCGAAGTAATGCATTTACTGGCACAAAGGATAATGCATTTGGTTTCGAAATTGATGGTCTGTTTGGTTATCAGTTTTTAATTGAAGATTTAATCTCATTAAATCCCTATGCGGGAGGCGGTTTAGCTATTGTAAACAATATAACAACAACAGGTTTTGTGTTTGGGATTACTTTAGGGATTGCTTTTTAAGACCTATAAAAACTAAATTTTAAAACCAAGCCCAATAAATAAACCATTAGGTGTAATTTCTTGAAATCCTAAAGTATATTTTACGTGCACGTCTAAACGAGCAATTATATCATAAGACATTGCGAGGTCTGCTCTAATTTTTAATTTATTCGAAAAGAAATCAAAAAAGTAATTCATACTTGGTCCTACTAATAAATTGAAATTATGTCCAACTTTGTACTTCAGATAAATTGGAGCATTCAAAAATTTAAAATCATTTAAAACAATATAAAGTAATTCGGGTTGCATAGAAAAACCATCTTCAACTATAAAATCAACAAAAGCACCTCCGTAAAACCCTGTAGCAGTTTCAGGATGGGTTCCAAAGCTGCCCTCAACAACTTTAAAGAACGTTAAATTTAGTCCGCCTTTTATGCCAAATTCAGTATTCTTCTGTGCTTCAGAAGTAAACACCAAAGAAAAATAGAGAACACTAAAAAGAGCAACTATTTTTTTCATCTTAAAACTTAATCTAAAAAACTCTGAATTGCCAATTCATAACTCTGTAGCCCAAAACCTAGAATAACTCCTTTTGCATTTGGTGAAATAAAAGACTGATGTCTAAATTCCTCTCTATTAAACGTGTTTGAAATATGTACTTCTACAACTGGGGTTTCTATAGCTTTAATTGCATCTCCAATACCAACCGAAGTATGAGTGTAAGCAGCTGCGTTAAGTATGACACCATCGAAACTAAATCCAACTTCATGTAGTTTATCTATAAGCTCGCCTTCGATATTAGATTGGTAATAATCGAGTTCAATAGCGTCGTACTTTCCTTTTACTTCATCTAAAAACTCTGTAAAGGTTAAACTTCCGTAAATATTTGGTTCTCGCTTCCCTAATAAATTAAGATTTGGACCGTTGATGATGATTAGTTTTTTCATAGTGTAAAAATACGAAAGTTATGGTACAAAAAAACCAAAGCACGAAGCTTCGGTTAAATATATAGTGTTTACCTAATCTATAGCTTAAAAGATATAACCAATGCCAACTTGAAAAAAGCTTAATGTTGTTTTTATGTCAATATCAGCAACAAAAGGATCATTAGGATCAGTAAAAAATTCAGTTTCGTCCAATCTATTTGTCAATCCAAAAGCATACCTAACGGACGCAACAAAATGATCTGAAATATCATAACCCATTCCAGCTACTAAACCTAACCCAAGTTTTTTTATGCCTTCGGAATCATCTTCAAGAATATAATCAAGTTGGGGCCCTGCTTGTAAGTTTACTTTATCTGCAAAATAGTATTTACCAACAATTGGAACAACTAATACGTTTCCAGAATCACCATTTTTACTTGTAACCGAAATTAAAACTTCTGGTTGCACATGAAATTTTTCACTTGTTGCAATATCCGCAAAAAAACCAGCATAAAAACCAGACGCACTAGTAGATGCAGATGTACCATCTACTTTTACAGTGGCTATTAAAGAGTTATAACCTGCGCTAACGCCAAATACTGTTTTTTGAGCATTAGAGAATAAGGACAAAGACAAAACAGATAGTATTAATATGTTTTTCATAGTAGATTATTTTTGAATGAAATTCTTTTCAAAGGAACCAAAATAAAATATGAAATAGAGTGACTTTTGTCATAGAAAAAATAACATTCATATTATAAATCCTAAAGAATTAAGCCCATAAGAAAAGGAAGCTGAATGAGCTTCCTTTTCTATAAATTCTTGTAAAAAAACTTATAAAGCTAATTCTACACCTAAAGTGATTGTATTGAAACCTACTGTAACTGGTCCGGCGTCGATACTCACACCTCTATATGCAGCAACAACATCTAGTGACTCACTTACACTATATTGCACTCTTGGCGCATAATAGAACCCTCCGTCATTTCCTTCATTTATACCAATGGCATAACCTAAATCAAGACCAACAACGAATTCATCAGAAACGTTAAAACGCCCTGCAGCTGCTAAAGGTACAAATTGAGTATCATCTCCAGAAAAATCACTGTCTAAAATAGAGTGAGAATAGCCAGTTGCTGCTCCAGCCTCAATTTTATCTGCTACTTCCCATAAGTAAGATGCATCTAAAGTAATGTTTAAAGAATAGCCATCACTAAAATCACCAGTAATAAGACCTAGACTAAGACCTACATTAGGACTTCCTTGAGCGTTTACACTTGTTAATCCCAATACTGCAATTGCAGCGCATAAAAATAATTTTTTCATAATAATAAAAGTTTATAGTTTGATTACACAAATTAAACACAATTTTTTGAAAAATACTACAAGAATAACCGAGTTATTAACAATTTTATCAACACAAATTACCAATTAACTGGTAATCATATATTTAAAAATTATATTATTAACAGTTTTATTAGAAAATACGCAGAATTACGCATAGAATAACATTGCTTTAGAGCGTGATTTATCACAAAACCCAGTTGATAATTATAGTCTTGATAGATAAAAAGACTGTTATCTGGAAGAAAGGGAAATTTTGCCACAAAACCCGAGGTGCCAAAATTCCAACATGAACTCCATTAGGTTTCATTAATTGAAAATCCGCAACCTGTATTCAAAGAAACAATTAGTTTGATTTATTACGTAAGCTCCTAAAGAATAGCAATATTCAAAATACAAAAAATTATTGTGGATTGATTTAGAGCATATTGGTGACTTGTGAATTCAATTTTGCGCATAAAAAAGGAAGCTATAAATAGCTTCCTTTTTATGAGTTAATGGAATATTTTATTTTTAAAACTTATATACAGCTCCAAACCATATATTTTTTAAATCAAAATCAAGTCCAAATTCATTTCTAGACTCTGCACCGCTGGTATCTTCTTTAAGAGTACTGTAGTTAAGTGCTCCAATATGTGTTTTTAATGCCCAGCACTCATTCAAATTAAAAAGCGCCCCAACAGAAAGTCCGGCTTCAAAACCATTTTCCTTAACATCGTTAACTTTGTCCTTTTCACTTAAAATACCAATATTTAATCCCGTATAGGTTGTAAAACGGTTTTGCGGATTACAAAAATAATATCCATGGATCCCAGCGCCAAATGTGGTTGTTTCAGAAGACGTATTTCCATTGAACTCTGATTTACTGCTCATATATGTTATACCAGCTCCAGCACCAACATTATCAGTAAACATATGGGTAGCCTGTGGCATAACAGTAAAACCATTGCTCTTGTCGTCTCCAAATTTGTCGCTACTATATCTGAGGGAAGCTGTCAAAAGCCAATCTCCTTGAGATATACCAGTAAAATTATCAGTGGCATCATTCTCTTCTAGAACAGTTTCGTCAGTCGTTAAAGTGGTGCTATCTAAATTAGCATCAAATTGAGCATTTACTTTCGATAATCCGAATACTGCAATAGCAGTACATAAAAATAGTTTTTTCATAATTTATTAGAGTTTATTGTTTGATTAAAACAAATTAAGCACTTTTTTTACGAAGAATTAACATTTTCACCACACTTATTAACATTTTTATTAACATTTAATTTCAACTGATTGATTTTCAAATTCTTACAAATACAGTTATTAACATTTTTATTATAATTATGTTAAAAAGATGTTTAAAACCATTTAATAACATCAATTTTTTCACTTATTTTAGCTTTTATGAAATGGGAAAATGCATTAAAGGACTATCAATTATACTTAAAGATTGAACGTGGTTTATCAAAAAACTCAATTGATAACTATGGTTTAGATATTAAAAAGTTAATTTCTTATCACGATGAGAACAATAGCAACACCTCCCCTATTTCTATTTCGTCTGAATTTATTCAACAATTTCTTTATACATCTGCTAAAAGTTTGAATGCAAGATCTCAATCAAGATTGATTTCAGGGTTAAGAAGCTTTTTTGGCTATTTGGTTTTTGAAAATTATAGAAAAGATAATCCGCTAGAGCTCATTGAATCTCCTAAAATTGGAAGAAAACTTCCGGACACATTGAGTATTGAGGAGATAAACAATCTGATTAAAGCTATTGACCTAAGCAAACAATACAATAACGTAAAGATTGGAGAACGCAATAGGGCCATACTTGAAACTTTATATGGCTGTGGCTTACGAGCAAGTGAATTGATTCATTTAAAACTATCTGATTTATTCTTTGATGAAGGTTTTATAAAGGTAACAGGAAAGGGTGATAAACAACGTTTTGTGCCCATAGTTGAAACTACTATGAAATATATTAATATTTATAAAAATGAAGTCCGCACCCATATTAAAATAAAAGCTGGATTTGAAGACACTTTATTTTTAAATCATAATGGCAGACAATTAACAAGAGCCATGATTTTTACCATCATCAAACAACTAACTGAAAAAATAGAACTCAAAAAAAATGTCTCTCCCCATACTTTTAGACATTCCTTTGCTACACATCTTTTACAAAATAATGCTGATTTACGAGCCATTCAATTAATGCTGGGGCATGAAAGTATAACTACAACTGAGATTTATGTGCATTTGGACAAAAGTCATTTAACTGAGGTTGTTGAGAAATACCATCCTAGGAAGTAGATGATAGAGGATAGACGATAGAGGATAGACAATAGACGATAGACAATTAGACAAATAGACAAATAGACAAATAGACAAAACTAAAAAATCCAACTTGCGCTGGATTTTCTTAATCTTAATCTATATGAGATTCCTGCCTTCGCAGGAATTTGTTACTTCGCAATATTAACCGCTCTTGTTTCTCTAATAACGGTTACTTTCACTTGACCTGGATACGTCATGTCCGTTTGTATTTTTTGGGAAATACTGAATGATAAATCTGCTGCATTGTCATCAGTTACTTTTTCACTCTCAACAATAACACGCAACTCCCTTCCCGCCTGAATAGCGTAAGCCTTTTTAACACCGTTAAACCCAAAAGCGATATCTTCTAAATCCTTTAAACGCTGAATATAACTGTCCAATACTTGACGACGTGCTCCAGGTCGTGCACCAGAAATAGCATCACAAACTTGAATGATTGGTGCCAATAACGATTTCATTTCAATCTCGTCGTGGTGTGCGCCAATGGCATTACAAACATCATCCTTTTCACCGTATTTTTCCGCCCATTGCATTCCTAAAATAGCATGAGGCGTTTCCATATCAGCTTCTGCATCTGGCACTTTTCCAATATCATGTAACAATCCAGCTCTTTTAGCAAGTTTCGGATTCAACCCTAATTCCGCAGCCATTACACCGCACAATTTTGCAACTTCGCGTGAATGCTGTAACAAGTTTTGTCCGTAAGAAGAACGGTACTTCATTCTACCTACTGTTTTGATTAATTCAGGATGCAAATTATGAATTCCTAAATCTATTACGGTACGCTTACCAACTTCTATAATTTCTTGCTCAATTTGCTTTTGGGTTTTCTTTACAATCTCTTCAATTCTTGCAGGATGTATTCTTCCGTCTGTCACCAATTTATGAAGTGATAGTCTCGCAATTTCGCGACGTACGGAATCAAAACATGACAATATAATCGCTTCTGGAGTATCATCAACAATAATCTCAACGCCTGTGGCAGCTTCTATCGCTCTAATGTTTCTACCTTCACGGCCAATAATACGTCCCTTAACATCATCAGATTCTATGTTGAATACAGAGACACAGTTATCAACCGCCTCTTCTGTTCCAATACGCTGTATGGTATTTATAATTATTTTTTTGGCGTCTTGCTCTGCAGTCATTTTTGCTTCCTCCAAAGCAGTTTGAATGAACGACATGGCATCATTCTTAGCTTCCCCTTTTAGGGATTCTACCAATTGCTCTTTGGCTTCTTCAGCAGATAAACTTGAAATCACTTCTAGCTGTTGTACTTGACTTTTATGCAATCTGTCTATTTCAGATTGTTTTTTATCAAGCACATCCAATCTATGTTTGTAGTCTTTAATTTTATTTTCAACATCAGCATTTAGCTTTCTATTTTTAGCAAGCTCATTAGATATTTGAGACTCCTTATCTCTTGTGCGCTTTTCGGCTTCAGCCATTTTTTTGTCACGAGACAAAATCACTTTTTCGTGCTCTGCCTTGAGTTCTATAAACTTCTCTTTTGCCTGAAGTATTTTATCTTTTTTTAGTGTTTCGCCATCTCTATTGGCTTCTTTTAGTATTGATGCTGCATTTTTTTTTGCGTTCTTTATGAGTTTTGATGCATTGTTTCTCTCAATTGCCTTAGCTATAATAAATCCTATTATAAGCCCTACAATTACGCCCCCTGCAATTAATACAATTGTGCTATCCATTTTTAATTTAGTTGATTTATGTATATAAAAAAACCTACATCAGTATAGTGTTTTGTATAAACTCCTTAAAAACAAGTTTAGGGCTAACAAGCTGATCAAGGATCTGCCCGAGATATTGTGTTACTGAAATAAATTCAGCACAGGCAATACTAGCAGCATGCTTTTACAACTTCAACTCACCCTTTTTAAAGAATTAACGTTGAGTTTATCAAAAAAAATAACCGATGTAGGTAGTAACTTTCTACTTATTTTAAAGAACGTTTAAGAGTTTAAATGAGCTTCTAACATTTTGTTAATGGCATCGAGTTTTTCCTCAACCACCTCACTACTGACCTCTTTATCTATTGTTTTCTGCTCCACTTGAGATGCAAATTGTAAAGCACACATGGCTAAAACATCTTGTTTATCTCTAACGGAATAACTTTGCTCAAATTGTTTAATCATTGTCTCAATATTCTTAGCCGCTTTACGCAACCCTTCCTCTTGCTTTGAATCAATAGTTAAAGGATATACCCTATTAGCTATAGACAGCTTTATTTTAAGCTTCTCTGACATTGATTTTATGTTACATTAATCGGATAACTGAGCAATACAATGATCTATATCTCTAATTAATGCGTTTATTTTAAGCTTAGTTTCTCTTTTATTTTCGTCACTACCTAACATTGAATTTGCAATTTTAAGAGCTTCATATTTTTCTTCCCAATCCGCATTTAACTGTTCTTGGGTTTGAATATCTTGTTTTGCCGAAGCCAAATCTTCATTCAACTTCGAATTAGTAAGCTTTAAATTATCTACTTTATGTAGCACCTTACTAATTTTATTCTCTAAAGAATCGACAATTCCTTCAATGTTACTCATTTACAAAATTCAATACTTATTACACAAAGTTAACATACCTCACTCGAAATTACAATAGTTTTTCCATATATTTTGAAAATAATTTCAGATTTGAAATAAAATTAAATGGCTTGATTTTTGTTTTGTTCTTTGCTAATAACTATCAAATTAATATTTTAGCCCAATACAAAATTATGCGATTAATCCTTGCCCTTTTAGTACTTATACCTTTATTTACCAATGCCCAGACCCAATATCCACAAGATTATTTTTCTAGTCCGTTGGAGATTCCCTTGGTGTTATCTGGAACATTTGCTGAATTACGAACCAATCACTTCCATTCCGGAATGGACATCAAAACCCAACAACGTACCGGTTTAAAGGTAAACGCCTCGGCTGATGGTTATGTAAGCAGAATTAAAATAGCGCATTATGGTTACGGCAAAGCTTTGTACATCACACATCCCAACGGCTATACCACGGTATATGCGCATTTAAAAAAGTTCGCACCAGACATTGAAAACTACATTAAGAAAAAACAATACGAAAAAGAATCTTATGAAATCGAGTTGTTTCCTAAACCCGATGAACTTTTGGTAAAAAAGGACAATTTAGTGGCGTACAGCGGTAATTCTGGAGGCTCAGGAGGCCCGCATCTTCATTTTGAAATTCGCGATAACGCAGAACGCCCCATAAACCCAATGCTGTTTGGAATTGATATTAAAGACAGTTCGTTGCCAACTGTCACTTCAATTTATGCCTATCCTATTAATGAAAGTTCTCATGTCAACAATTCAAGTGAAAAACAGAAATTGAGATTGATTCCTTTAAAAAACGGAGATTATACCGTTGAAAACATTAAAGCTTTCGGGAAGATTGGTTTTGGCATTTCTACTTGGGACAGGCAAGATATGGCGACCAACAAAAATGGGGTTTCCAACATTCAAACCTTTGTAAATGGCAGCAAAAATTTTGAATTGGATTTCAAAAGATTTTCATTTGACGAAACTAAACATATCAATCAATTAATAGACTATAAACACTTCAAAACCAACAGACAGCGTGTTCAAAAATTGTTTAGAGACAACAATCCATTAAGCATCTACAAAGACATTCAAAACGAAGGAATTCTTTCAGTTGAAGACAGCACTTATTCGGTGTATAAAATTAAAGTAAGTGATTTTAAAAACAATACCTCTTGGATAACTGTTTCCATTAAAGGCACTAGAAGCAAAAGCATCAAACCCAAAAAAACGATAAAAACACCTTACTATATTTATGCCGATAAAAGCACCGAATTAAAGGAAAAAGACATCCATGTCTCTATTTTTCCTGACACATTTTATAATGATTTTTATTTAGATTATAATGTGAATAGCGATACCTTAAAACTACATAAGGATATTATTCCACTTAAAAAAAACATCAAGATTTCCTATAACATTGCAAAATATGCTGATGCCGAAAAGAGAAAACTATACATCGCAAAACTCTCTGGATACAAGAAAACACCATATTACTCGTTTACTAAAAGAAGTGGCGATACATTAACAACATATACCAAATATTTAGGTGAATTTGCGCTAGCAATGGACGATACGAAGCCAACTATTAAACCCATTAATTTTAAAGACGGGCAATGGTTAAGTAAGTTTCGTTTTTTAAAAATTAGGATTGATGATGATGCCTCGGGTATTTCAAACTATCGTGCTACCGTTAACGGAAAATGGATTTTAATGGAGCACGACTATAAGCTAAATACCTTAACCCATGATTTTAATGATGGCATTATAACCGAAACAAAAAACAATTTAAAAGTAATTGTTACCGATAATGTTGGAAATAGTTCTACTTTTGAAACACTATTTTACCGAAAATAAATTGCAGCACTTTTGAAAACAACTTACCGACTCTCCATACTTTTATTATCATTATTCTCATTCGCAATTGGTTTTGCACAAGAAGCATCTATAAAAGGTATCATTTTAAATGAAAACAATCAACCCATCCCAAAAGTCTCAATTAAAGCAGGAACGGTAGGAACAGAAACCAATGAAAACGGGTTTTACACCTTATCAATTCCTGCAAATCAAGATGTAACGATTGAATTTACGCATCTTTCCTATAAAAAAATAGTGGTTACTTTTAATCTGAAGAATGGGGTGATTAAAGAATTCAATCCTGTTTTTAGTGAATCAAGAGAACAAATTGCAACCGTAATAGTTAAAGGGAAACGAAGAAAAGATGTTGAAGGTATTGTTACATTAGAACCAGAAACTATTAGAAAAATTCCTAGCGCAAATCCTGGCGTTGAAAATTTATTAATGTCGTTGCCGGGTGTTAACAACAACAACGAATTGAGCACACAATATTCGGTAAGAGGCGGAAATTATGATGAAAACTTGGTCTATATCAATGGTATTGAAGTGTATCGTCCGTTTTTAGTCCGTTCGGGTCAGCAGGAAGGCCTGAGTTTTGTTAATACGGATTTGGTGCAAAATGTGGATTTTTCGGCAGGTGGTTTTCAAGCGAAGTATGGCGATAAGTTATCTTCTGTTTTAGACATTACTTATAAAACACCTCATCAATTTGAAGTCAACGCCGATTTAAGTTTATTGGGAGCAGCGGTTTCTGTTGAAAACATGAGTAAAGATTCCAAATTCACGGGCATTATTGGCGCGCGTTATAGAAATAACAATTTACTGGTAAATGCTAAAGAAACTGAAACGAACTTTAAACCTGTTTTTGCCGATGTTCAAGGTTTTTTCACCTATAAATTCACTAATAAATTCCATTTTAGTTTTTTGGGGAATGCCTCATTGAACAAATATGATTACGAACCCTTAACACGTCAGACTAATTTTGGAACTTTAGCCGAACCTATTGCACTTGTGGTGTTTTATCAAGGCAAGGAAAAGGACGAATACAAAACTGCTTTTGGTGCATTTCAAGGGACTTACTTTGCAAATGATGATTTAACCTTAAACCTTACAGCTTCCGCTTATCATACTACAGAAGAGGAATACTTTGATATTTTAGCGCAATACAGTTTAGGTGAAGTAAATACAAATATTGGGGATGAAGATTTAGGAGACGTTGAATTTACCGAAGGAATCGGGAGTCAATTAAATCATGGTAGAAATGATTTGGATGCTTTAATAACCACCATTCAACATAAAGGCGATTTGAAAATAGAGGACAATAGAATTGAATGGTCTGTTAAATTTACAAATGAGGATATTCGAGATAGACTCGTTGAATGGGAAGTTATAGATTCCGCAGGTTTTTCAATTAGACCTCCTAAGACCTTGCCTAATAACGAGCAACCTTATGAACCCTACACAGGCCCTTTAACACCATTTACAAACGTAAGGGCCAAAAACAATACTCAAATAAATAGACTGCAGGCTTATGCGCAATGGAGCAAACGTTCTACTTTAGGGTCTAGCGATGTTTGGTACAATGCAGGTGTGCGTGTGCATAATTGGGGTGTAAAAGGAGATGGTATCGCGTCATCAAATCAAACTGTTTTCAGTCCGCGTGGGCAATTTGCCATAAAACCTAATTGGGAGAAGGACATGCTGTTTAGAGTTGCTACTGGATTATATTATCAACCCCCTTTTTACCGTGAGTTAAGAGATTCAACAGGAACGGTTCAACCGAATGTAAAAGCCCAAAAATCCTTTCACTTGGTATTAGGAAATGATTATAGTTTTAAAATGTGGGACAGACCTTTTAAATTGACTTCTGAAGTTTATTATAAAAATTTAAGCGATGTAAACGCCTATACTCTAGAAAATGTTCGAATTCGATACCGCGCTAAAAACAATGCAAAAGCTTATGCTTACGGTCTGGATATGAGATTGAATGGTGAATTTGTCCCCGGAACAGAATCTTGGTTTAGTTTCGGGTATTTAAAAACTGAAGAAAACATTGAGAACAGAGGTTACATTTCAAGGCCTACAGATCAACGTTTAAAGTTCGCCGCTTTGTTTCAGGATTATGTACCAAATATTCCGAGCATGAAAATGTATTTAAACTTGGTTTACAATACGGGATTGCCAGGTGGCTCCCCAAGTTATGCAGATCCGTATCAATACCAAAATCGATTGCCAGATTATAAACGTGCCGATGTTGGGTTTCAGTTTGTCATCGTAGATGAGAAAAAACAATTTAAAAGCGGCTGGAAAAAACCGTTTAAGGAATTGGCGTTCGGGTTTGAAATCTTTAATCTTTTTGATGTTCAAAACTCAATTACCAACACCTGGGTAAGAGATGTTTATAGCAAGCGTCAATATGCCATTCCTAATTATTTAACGCCCCGTGTGTTTAATGTTAGGACGACAATGAAGTTTTAACTACCTGTAAAAACTCCAAAAAAACAAACACTAAATTCCAAAATAAGAAAGTAAGGCAACCAACAATCTAGAAGAATTTAGATTAATTCTTTTAAAACACCAACCACATAATCCACTTCATCCTTAGTATTAAAAACACTCAAGGAAAACCGAATTGAAGGCTTTTCTAATTCCTCTTTATTCAAAATTTCAGTAAGCACATGCGATTTTTGATTGCTCCCACTCTGGCAAGCACTTCCTTTAGAACATGCAATACCTTTTAAATCCAATTGAAAGAGAAACATTGCCGACTTATTAGCCGCGATAGGCAATTGCACATTTAAAAGTGTATAAGTACTTTTTTCCAAATCTTCCGAAAGTCCATTGAATTTCACATCGGGTATTTCAGCTTTAAGCTTAGAAATAAAATAGGTTTTCAGTCCCTTTATATAACTAGTCTCTTTTTCGATGTTGCCATAAGTTAAAGACATTGCCTTTTCCAAACCCGCAATATTATGCACACTTTCGGTGCCTGCACGCAATCCGCGTTCTTGTTCCCCACCACAAATCATCGGTTTTAAAACCCTATTTTTTCTAATAAAAGCAAAACCCACACCTTTTGGCCCATGGAATTTATGCGCACTAGCTGCTAGAAAATCAATTTTAATTTCTTGTAAATCTAAATTATAATGTCCTATAGATTGTACCGCATCAGAATGAAACAAGGCGTCATATGCTTCACATAAATGGGCAACACGTTTTATATCCAAAATATTTCCTATTTCATTATTCACGTGCATTAAACTTACCAAAACTTTTGTATTGTTTTTTAATAGCTGTTCGAGTTCATTAAAATCAATCGTTCCAAATTCATCCAGTTTTAAAAAACTTACAGAGATATTATACTCTTTTTGCAATTGCTCAACGGTGTGCAGTACGGCATGATGTTCAATTTTTGTGGTAATAATATGCGCAACCCCTAAATCTTTTACCGCACTTCTCAGTACCAAATTATCAGCCTCAGTACCTCCCGAAGTAAAAACAATTTCGCCTGCAGAAACATTTAAAATTTTAGCAATTGCTTTTCTGGACGCTTCAATCAACGTTTTAGATAATCGACCTAAACCATATGAAGATGAAGCATTTCCATAATTATTTTTCATCGTTTCAGTTATTACAGAAATAACTTCATCACGCATTTTGGTGGTTGCTGCATTATCCAAGTAAACCGATTTCATAAGATTATGGTTTATAATTATTAACAAAACCATTTAATGAATAAATAGCCTTTAAGGCTCAAAAATACTTGAAATAAAATTATTATCAATAAGTCTCGTTATAAATACAATTCTATTATTTTTGTGTAAAATTAAAAACCCAATGCGTAATCTATTCTTACTACTTAGTTCAATTTGTTTTCTATTCATTTTTTCGTGTAGCGATGGCGATGTATTTACTGTTGAATTTGATTTTGATGACACATTTCAAGCTTGTGAAGAAAGCGATTTATTATTCTACAAGACAAAGGAAGAACCTACCGAAACGCTTTCTGTGCTTTTTACATCATTAACTCTCGAAGAACTTTTTGAAACCGAAGTAGATACCTTAACCTTTGAAGAAACCGCAACATTTAATTATAGAACATACAATAGAACAGACTTACCTAACGATTTGTTTTGCACCATTATACCGCCTTCCAATTTAAATATTGTGGTTGATGAAAGCAGCTCTTGTACGGCAAAAATTATTAGGATTCTTATAGAAGATGATAATGATGGCATTCCTTCTGAATTTGAAGGCCCAAACGGTATTGATCCACTAGGAGATGATGATAATGATGGTGTTTACAACTATCTGGATGACAATTCCAACGATAAAACCATTGGGGACGTTGATGAAAAAATTGAAGATGGTTTCGATACAGATGGCGATGGTTTAGCAAATTTTATAGATGCAGATGACGACGGCGATAATGTATTTACTAAAAATGAAAAACCAGATGTGGATGGAGATGGCAGCCCTTCTGATGCTCAAGATTTTGACAAAGACGGTACACCAGATTATTTGGATAGTGATGATGACGGCGACGGCACTTTAACAAGAGATGAGGAAAATAATACACAAAACCAAAACCCGCTAGACGATATAACCAATCCTGATGTAGGAGCAGATTATTTGAATCCAGCAGTTAAAACCGAAACTCCTGCAACGGCTTACAAAGAACACTCCATTAGTCAGACCTATACGGTAAACATGGTAGTTGAGGATATTTCTTTGGATTTCCTATTACAAGAAGAATTAAATTTTGGTTTTTTGACTGGATTAAGTGAGCTCACAAATACTAGAAAAGTTACCCCAGTTTTTAATTAAGCTTTGTTTTGATAAAAATAAACTTCGGTTGCACCAAGACCGTATTTTTGATAATTGGCGTCGTAATATTTTAAATTATCATAACGTCCAAACAAAGATTCCAATTCCGCTTTTAAAACACCCTCTCCAACACCATGGATAAAAACAATACGCTGAATCCGTTTTGAAATGGCGAATTCCAATTGTCGTTTCGCGGTTTGCATCTGCAAGTTCAACATATCAAAATTCGTCATGCCCCTAGAAGACCTTACCAATTGATTGATATGTAAATCTACTTCCATTGCTGGTTGCGAGCGCTCTTTTGGTTTTACTCTTTTATGGGACTTACGTTTGCCGCCTTCCTTTTCTGAAAGCACTTCATTTACATTAGAATTTGAAAAAACAGCAGCGTCCAAATCATTATCTGTATCTAATAGCACCAATTCATGCGCTTCAAAATCCAATAGAAATCCATCTTCGGTTTCTAAAGTAACAGTAGTTTCATCTATCTGCTTTACAACACCAGATAATTCTTCATCTAAAACCGCAACTCTATTTCCTATTTTAAAACGCATTAGTCCTCGGTATCAGTTTCGTCATCACGCTCTTTTCTGCTGGGTATAGTTTTAGAAACTCTATAGATACCAATCATTAATATCACAATGCCACTTATCAATATGTATTGATCTTGATGCTCTTCTGCTTTGGCATAAATTGCAACAACAGCACCTAATAAAATTAAAACGTAATTGAAATATTTCATAACTAACGAGGTATAATTTGGCAAATTTACATGAAATAAACGAACTGAAATAGAGTATCCATTTTAATATAAATCAATACAAATTACCGATTAAATACACAAAAACAGGTTATACTGATATTTTTATTTATATTTGCTCATCCAACTATTGAAAAATATGATTCCCCAAATCCCTAATTTCAGAATAGCAAGTAATTGTATTTCTAAAAACTTAAAGTTTACTCTTGCTTTTATTCTAGCAATAACGTACTCTTTTAACACATTTTCGCAAGATTTATATGTTGATGATGACTCCTATTTATACGCAAGGGATGTAGTGCTTTTTGTAAATAACGATATCCGTCTAGAAACGGATACTTCTATGCTCTACATGAGAGGTGACGCCCAATTGATGCAAGATGCTGATATTAAAAATTCTGATGAAGGGGAACTTTCTGTGTATCAAAATCAAACCGTGGGAGCTACTGAATATAACTTTTGGTGTTCGCCAGTTGGGGTAAGTGTAGCTGGTACTGCGAAAGCGAATGTTGCTTTTAATGGTTCTAATATACATAATCCTGATGATGACGCAGATTTAACCAATGTTGTCTCTACTGACTATACCTATACATCAAGCTACAACGCTACAGCAAACACGCTCTCTAACCAATGGATATTTACCTTAATTTCGGCTGGTGGTTATAATGGCTGGGCACTACAATTAGACACTGGTAGTATAGCAACAGGTTATGGCTTTACTATGAAAGGCAGCCCAAATACCGATAATGTTTTAGATTTTAGAGGACGACCAAATAATGGTAATTTCTCGGTTGCTTGTGAGTTCACAGGAACAGATACCGACCCAAATTCAGGTGCAGATGATCATGTTGAAACACTAACCGGAAACCCTTACCCTTCTGCTTTAGACTTAAAAGAATTTTTAAAGGCAAATGTTAGTGTTGCAGATGGTGGAGCTGGACATCCTACGATATCCTATATTAATGCTCAAATTTATTTTTGGGAACAACAAGCTACTGGCTCACATTATATAACGAATTATCAGGGCGGCTATGGCACTTATACAGCTGGAGATTTAACAGACGATATGGATAACGGTACTTATGTAGAAGCTACATTCTCAACTTATGATGCTCAAGGAGGTAGCAACGGTGACGATGTAGGAACAGGTGCAGATTATGGCCCCAACAACGAAAGACGTTTTGCAGCAGTAGGCCAAGGTTTTATTATAAGCAGTAAACTAAACCCGTATAATGTAGCAATGCCGGATGGAACTGAAGCCTCTCCTGTTGGAAATGAAGCTTTTTTTACAAATGCTATGCGCTTATATCTAGCAGAAGATTCTACTCCTGGTGGTGATGGCTCTATTTTTGCAAAAGGTGGTAATGCTAAAAAAACAGGGGATTCTGAGAAAAAAGAAGTGATAGCTATGTCTCATAACGGTATTGATTATCAAAGTATATTAAACAATCCTACAATAATTCCTGAAATAAAAATCCATACACACATCAATAATACATTCTACAAAGAAAACCTTATTGCCTTTCGTGAAGGCACTCCAAATAACACAACTTATAACAACTCTTTTGATGCACTTAGCCCAGCTCAAGATTTAGCTAACGATGCTTATTTAATTTCTGATGATAAAAACTTAGTTATAAAATCTATTAAGTATGATAGTAATACTAGACTACCTATTGGCTTTAAGGCAAATGAGATTTCAACACGCTTTAGTGTAAAGGTTTTTAAACTGAATGATGTACCTGCTGATGTTAACGTTTATCTTTTTGATAAAGACAACAACACTTATACGGATATAAAAAATGGTGCTTTTGAAGTCTCGCTTCCAAAAGGCATCCACAATGACCGTTTTGAAATCACATTCAACAATCAAAGCAATCTGAACGTAGAAACAATTTCCAACGATGATTTTAAAGTATTTGAAAACTCAGGAATTTCCCAACTTGAAATCCACAATCCGCAATTATTGGACATAGCTTCAATTACTTTATATGATGTTTCAGGTAAATTAGTTACAAAACGAATAATTTCTTCAAACGAACGTAAACACACAATTGATTCAAGAAGATTGAGCACAGGCACCTATATTGTCGAAATTAAATTAACAGACCAGCAAGTACTTAACAAAAAAGTGATGATCTCAGGAAATTAAAATTGATTTTCGTTTGATTGCCTGTGTTGTTATTTCTCATTTTTAGTATATTTATCACTTGTTAATTTAGCGCTTGCTTAATTATTATGAGTGAACTTGAACAATACATGCTCCCCTGTTTAAACAAAAAGTTTTTTGGTATAGACTGCATGGGATGTGGCTTACAACGTAGTTTTTCGTTATTGATTAACGGCGAGTTTGCCGAAGCTTTTAAAATGTATCCCGCCATTTACACACTTGTTTTAATGTTTTTAATTATTGGTATTAACGCTTTTAAACCTTTAAAATATGGTTATAAAACAATTTTATCTTTAGCATTATTAAACGCCGTAATTATCATCACAAGCTTTATCTTAAAAACTTTCTTAATTAAATAAAAAAACAAAATGGAACAACAAAAACTACCAAATTCAACCTTAATTCTCGTATTCGGGATTTTATCAATTGTCACCTGCTGTTGCTACGGCATAGTAGGATTAATTTTAGGAATAGTAGCTATTGTGCTTGCCAAAAAAGCGACACAGATGTATTCTGAAAACCCCGATCAATATTCAGGTTTTCAAAACGTGAAAACAGGTAAGGTTTTAGCAATTATCGGTATTATATTAAGTGTACTCTATTTATTATTTGTAGTTGTAATGGTTTCCACTTTTGGATGGGAAACATTGCAAGATCAAGAATTGATGCAGGAAAAATTGCAAGAAATGATGGGACAATAGTAAAATTAAAGTAAGTCGTCCAAAATTGGACAAACAAATTAAATACATTGAATCAAACCAGAGCAGCTTACTGTTCTGGTTTTTTTATTGTGCATAAAAATCAGATGTTTTCATTCTAAATTTGGCGTTTTAAAATAAATGTAAAATTGGAAACATTTCTTCCATACGTCTTTTAAATATACAGTATATTGACAATTTTTGCCCCTAATCAAACCATAACTAAACCCTATTTTCTATTTCGTTATTTAATTTTGATTAAATTTATCTTTCTGGAGTTTACCAAAAATTTAACCTTATTTTTTTGAAGCTAAAAAAAATCATATTCTTATTACTTATCTTTTTTTGTGGTCAATTCGCGTTTTCCCAAAGCAATATTGAATTTCAGCAATTAAGGGGAGAAAATGTTTCTACACAAAGTATTACCTATGCTGTGGCTCAAGATAGTGTTGGCAATTTATGGATAGCTTCCGAAGAAGGTGTACTAAAGCACAATTCTAAATTCTACAAAATCTACAACACCTATGATGGTCTGCCAGAATTGTTTAGTAACCGTACAACGGAAATATTTATCGACTCTAAACAAGACATCTGGATTGGACTCGAAAAGGGGGTTTGTATTTACAATGCCAATTTGGATGTATTTAAACAAGTAAAAAGCAATACTGATATTAACCCTTCTTTAGTAACTAGCATCCATGAGGATAGCCATGGCAATATTTGGGTTGGTGGTTTTAACGGTTTATGGAAATACGATGTAAAATCTGAGGCTGGGGAACTCATTAGAATTGTTAGTAACCATAATATACTCACATTAAAACCTTCCGGCAGCAAAATACTTTTTGGCACTCCTAAAGGCTTGTTCGTTTACAACACTTTGGATGACGATTTACAGGAAATAAAGCTAGATAATCAGTTAAACAGTATTAGTTTAATAACTATTATTGATGCCTATGCCATTATAGGTAGCAAAGCTGGTAGTCTGTTTAAATTAAATCCCAAAACATTAGAAGTAAATACTATTCATTTAAAAAATAAGCTGATACACCCTATAACCGATGCCGTTAAAAATGACGACAATAGCATTTACATTTCTACCGATGGCGATGGCATTTACCATGTAAACTATGCCTTTTCTGTTATAAGCCATTTTAGTGAAGATGCCAATAATGCTAGCGATATATCCAGTAATGGTGTTTATGATATTTTATTGGGAAAAGAAAATATTTTGTGGGTTGCCACTTATGGGGGCGGTATCAACTATTTTGATGCCAACCGTTTGCCTTTTAAAAAAATACGCCATCGCTTTAATGATAAAAATAGTATTGCTGCAAATTTCACAAGGTCTATTGCAAAAGACAAGAATGGCAATTTATGGTTTGGCACAAAAAAAGGAATAAGTATCAGGAACGCCAAAAACAAAACATGGACACATATTCCCAACCTATCTAAAAATCAGGATAATAAGCAAAATATTGTACTTGCCTTAGAACCGGATAAAGATTTTATGTGGATTGGAACCTACAACAATGGCCTTTATAAGATGAATATTAATTCGTTGAAGAGCACACATTATAACACCAAAAACAACAAACTTTTAAAAAAGGTCTATGCCATACATAAAGATGCAAAAAATAATATTTGGGTCGGAGGAATTGAGGGTGGTCTAGCCGTAATTACCCCAGAAGACAACATAGAAACCTACCCTATTCAACAATTAAGATCCATTAAAGAAACCCGTTCCGGAAATATTCTTACCACGGGCAGATATGGTGTTTATACAATAAACCCGATTACAAAAGAGCTTCAACTTATTGAAGCTTTAAAACCAGATAAAAACGCACTTGCCTACTCTACCATAAACAGTGTTTATGAAACAAATAATGGCAATCTTATTTTGGCAACAAATGGGGAAGGTCTTGTTTTTTTCAATTCGAAAAATAAAAGTATCAAAAAACTAACAGTCAACTCCGGTATGCCTTCTGATATTGTTCAAGGCATTATCCCAACCTCAAACTCTAATATTTGGGCCAGTACCACTAAAGGCTTAGCAAATATTATTATCACAGAAAAAGATACCACCATAAATGTTTTTGACAGAAGGGACGGTTTAGCAAATACGGAATTCAATTATGGAAGTTACAGAAAACTTAGTGATAGCCTATTTGCTTTTGGCGGCGTTGGTGGCGTTACGCTATTTAACCCAAATCATATAAAAAGTGATAGTTATACCCCAGAAGTGACATTTGATGCCTTTAAGCTTTTTAACAAACCTGTTAAACCCGGTGATGGTGTATTGCAAAAACATATCAACGAAACAGAATCAATTATTCTAAAACACAACGAAAACTCTATTGAAATAGGATTTACTGGCGTTTTACATAGTTCTGCTTCAAAAATTAAATACACCCATAAACTCGAAGGTTTTGATAAAACATGGTCTGCCCCAAGTAGATCAAGAATTGCTTCCTATACAAATTTGAGCCCTGGCAATTACACCTTTAAGGTAAAAGCTTATAACAAATATGCCAATCCCGGTAAAGAGCGCCAATTAAATATCGCAGTAGCTTCTCCCTGGTGGACAACAACTGCGGCATACTTATTTTATGGATTACTGCTTATTGCACTAATAATGGCAGTTATTCATTTTACAAGTGTTGTTATAAAGAAGAAAAATGCCGATGAACAAATTGATTTTTTCAATAATATTACCCATGAAATTAAAACGCCGCTTACCATTTTGATTTCATCCTTAGACAATGTAACCGAAAACGCAGATACTGGAGAAGACTCGAAAAAAAGAATAAAAACAACCGTACAACGCATCAATTCACTATTTGAGCAAATGCTTAATTTTCAAAAAGTCACTTCAGATGATGCGCTTTCAATAGACATTTCAAAAATCGATTTGGGACACCATTTAAAGAAACGCATCAATAATTTTGTACCATTAACTAAAGAAAGAAATATTAGTATTGTTTTAAATAACCATTGGAATGAAAATGGTTTTTATTTTGATAAAGACAACTTCGATAAAATTATTTTAAACCTCATTACAAATGCCATAAAATATTCTTTTGAAAACGGAAAAATCACAATCAATCTTCATAAAACCCGTTTGCGTGAATTGAAGATTGAAGTTATCGATGAAGGTTTAGGCATCCCAAAAGACCAGCAAAAATTCATACTTAAACGCTATTACAGAGCAAGAAATGTTATCAATAGCCAACGTCCCGGAACTGGATTAGGACTCATGATGGTTAAAAAACTATTGGAAAAAACTGGTGGCTCCATTGATTTTTTGAGTGAAGAAAACAAAGGCACAACATTTACCGTAGTGTTAAAAAACCTAAAGTTTGAATATGATAAAAAGCTGGTTTCTAAAGAAAGCACCATCAATAATTTAAACGCCTCGACCGAAGATCAGGCAGAAATAGATGCTTTTAGCGATAGTAAAATATTAATTGTTGAAGACAATGATGAATTGCGTGATGTTTTGATAAATACATTAGGTGTGTATTTTCAAATTTTCGAAGCCAACAATGGTGAAGAAGGTTTAAAAATGGCATCTCAAATATTTCCAGACCTTATTATAACAGACCTTATTATGCCAGAAATAGATGGTATGCAAATGGCTAAACAATTAAAGGACGATATCAACCTGAACCACATTCCTGTATTCATGCTTACGGTGCTTCAAAACACCGCACAAAAACTTGAAAGCATTGAAAGTGGTATTTCTGAGTATATAGAGAAACCTGTTGATATTAAATTTTTGTTGGCCAAAATGATAAATACCTTGAAATGGCAACAAAAACTTCGCGAAAAATACATTCACGATAACGATGCAGACAATGCCTCTTTATTTAGAAATAAAAATGATCAGGAATTTTTAAAGAACCTTGAAGATGTAGTTATTCAGAATATTGAAAATGAATCCTTTTCGGTTCACAACCTATCAGGAAGTTTTAGCATGAGCAGAACTTCACTTTACATGAAACTTAAAAATTTGGTAGATCTATCCCCCCAAGATTTCATTATTCACACCAAATTGAAACATGCCAAAAAACTTTTAATCGAAGGGACCTCCAGCATTAAGGAAGTGGCTTATCGTTCTGGGTTTTCAAATCCAAAATATTTCAGCACGTCATTCAAGAAATTTTATCAAATGACGCCAAGTGCCTTTTTGGATAGTCTTAAAGACAATATTTAAAGCAGGTATTTATATTTAACTTCCCTCAAAATTCAAGGTTTGACAATTTACAAACCCTTTGTGATGCTTTTTACGACCCTTTAAGCGGATATTTATGTAGTTTAGCGGAAACCAAACTATTATGAAAAAATATTTTTGCCTCATTCTTTTTATGCTGCCATTTACCCTTTTGGCACAACATACCATAAAAGGAGCTGTTACCGACGACAACCAACTACCTCTTCCTGGTGCTTCTATATTGGTTAAAGGCACTACTACTGGAGCGGTAACAAATTTTGATGGTAATTTTAGCATAGATTTAAAATCTACACCAAGTACGTTACTTATCAGTTATTTGGGCTATGTTACTAAAGAAGTACTAATTACAAATCAAAAAAACATAACCATAGTTTTAGAAGGCGACCAAGAGAGCTTAGATGAAGTTGTTGTTATTGGATATGGGGAGGTTAAAAAGAAAGATTTAACAGGAGCAATTACGTCAATAAAACCAACAGAAGCAATTGCAGAACAATCTAGGGGTATTGAAGATGTTATTAGAGGAAGATCGGCGGGAGTTCAAGTTGTAAATAATGGTGCAGAACCCGGCGCATCCATTTCTGTTAGGATTAGAGGTTTAAGTAGTTTAACTAACAATTCTGAGCCACTATACGTAGTTGATGGTATTATAATAGATTCAGCCACAGAAGACACACAAGACCCATTGGGAGGCTATAGCTCTCAGCAAGCTGGTTTAACAGGTGTAAACCCGCAAGATATTCAAAGTATAGAGATTTTAAAAGACGCCTCTGCTACTGCCATTTACGGGTCTCGTGCAGCAAATGGAGTTGTAATCATTACAACTAAAAAGGGTAAAAAAGGAACTGCAAAGTTTAATTTCACAACTACAACATCAATAGGCCATGTGGTAAGAAATATAGAGGTATTAGATATAGAAGGGTTTGCGAACTATCAAAACGATGCTAAACTAGCAATAGGCCAAGAATTACCATATTCAATTGCTCCAAATGGAGTAATATCTACAACAGGAGACGATCCAATAGTGGTAGAGGGAATTAACTGGGCAGACGATACGTATAAAAAAGCCTATGTTGTTAGAAATCGATTATCAGTTAGCGGTGCTGGAGACAAAACGAATTATTACGTTTCTGGTGGAATGACAAGAAACCAAGGTACATTTCCAAATGCATTAGCAGAAGCATTTGATGTTAACGCTAATATAAAACATAAATTCAATGATAAATTTAGCATAAAAGCAAAAGCAGCAGCAACCTTCACAGAATTACAGGCCTCAAAAGGGACTGATGAGACTGGTGGCGCAAATAATAGTATGGTACGACAAGTCATATTAGCAGCTCCAATTTTGAATTTTACCGATAATAACAACGATGCTGAAGATGTAGATGAAATACTGGATGGCCCAAGAGCTTGGACTCAAGAGTATGATGATGATGCCACAGAAACACGTTTATTGGCATCTGTTGATATGCAATATAGAATATCAAAAACTTTAAAGTACAGATTACTTTTTGGTGGTGATTACAGAACAAAAGAACGTAAATTTTTCTTTGGTACGGGTTTAAGAAAAGGTAGAGATCCTAATGGAATTGCAGGAGTAAGTACGCTAGACAGGTTTAGATACAATATTGACAACACCATATTGTATAATAAGCGATTTAATAAAAACCATCGTATTAATGCTACAGCTGGATTTTTAATAGATAAAACGCACATTGAAACATCACGTTTCTCTGCAAGTGATTTTCCAGATTTATCTTTACGAGCGGATGGCATCAATACAGGTCGTAACCAAAATGCAAAAATTTTAGGGAGCGAATCTCCAACCATATTATCATTTATTGGGCGTGCTAACTATACACTAGCAGATAAATATTTATTTACAGGAACTTTTAGAGCAGATGGTAGTAGCAGATTTCCAAAAGGGAATCAATGGGGTTATTTTCCAGCATTTTCCTTTGCTTGGAAAGTTATGGAGGAGCCTTTTTTAAAGGATCAAAAAACAATTTCTAATTTAAAGTTAAGAACAGGTTACGGTGAAGTAGGCAATCAAAATATAGCATCTTATAGATTCCTTTCGATATTCAATAGAACAGAGAATAGCTTAGCAGACTCAGAAGGTAATGGCACGCTTATTCCTATAATACCTCAAAACCTTGCCAATGAAGAATTAAAATGGGAAACATCAAAACAATATAACCTTGGTGTTGATTTTGGTTTTTTTGATGATAGAATTAATGGAACAGTAGATGTATATGAGAAAAAAAGTTCTGATTTATTATTAAGTGTTCCTTTGGGACCAAGCACAGGTTTTAACGCTTTAACTGCTAATCAGGGTGGTATTGAAAATAGAGGTTTAGAAATTAGTTTAAATGCAGATGTTATTAGAAATAAAAACACCAATTGGAATGTTTTTGCCAATATTTCTTTTAATAGAAATAAAATAACAAGTTTAGGTTTAGATGCTAAACCATTTGGTGCTCTTGGAAATATCGTCGCTTTTGAAGGTACTCAAATTGCTGGAGGTACGACTTTCAAACAACCGGCAAATATTTTTATTGAAGGAGAAGAAGCCGCCTTGTTTTATGGTTATGAAACCAATGGAATCATTAGAACAAATACTGCATTAATAGATACCCCTACTGGAGACCCATTAACTTTTAAAGGACAAGATTTACAGGTTGGCGATGTCCAGTTTGTTGATAAGAACAATGATGGAAATATTGATGAAAATGATAAAACCATTATTGGAAATCCAAATCCGGATTATACGTTTGGTTTCGGATCATCTTTTGAATATAAAAATCTGTCGTTAAGCGTATTATTTAATGGTGTGTATGGTAATGATCTTGCTAACGGTAATAGTTTAGAAAATGCATATGCCAATACAACGCCTAGGAATGTACGCTCTGAAGCTTATTATGATGCTTTTAATGCGGTTTTAAATCCAAATGGAAAATACCCGTTTGTTGGTGTTAATGGTACAGGTTATACTTCAGAGTTTAATGATAGAGCGGTGGAAAGCGGAAGCTTTTTAAGATTGAGCTATGTCACTCTAGGCTACAACGTACCCTTAAAAAGTAACCTTATTGACAGCTTGAAATTCACACTTTCCGGACAAAATTTATGGCTACTTACAGACTATACCGGTTTTGACCCTGAAGTGAGCAGTTTTGCTTATGACCCATTAAGATCAGGAGTAGATTGGGGTTCTTTTCCAAACCAAAGAACATATGCATTTGGACTAAACATAACTTTTTAGTACAAGTTTAAAAGAAAAAACAGAATTTAGCACTTATAATATTAAAATTAAACACATGAAAAATACAAGAACCAGCTTTCTAATTTTCTCCATATTGGTTATGTGCTTCTTTAATTGTGAGAAACAATTAGAAGATATTCCAGAAAATGATTTATCCGCAGATCAACTTTTTAGCGATGAAGAAGGGACAGAAAAAGCAGTAAACGGTATGTACTCCCAATTACAAGGGTATGACTACTACGGCGCAAGACTGAGACTATTACTTTGGCCACATTCCGGTAAATACCAATCTAAACAAAACGCAAATGCTGATGCCAACCAATTAAGCGTTACAAATAATAATCTTAATTTAGATAGATTATGGCGCGGCATCTATCAAACTATAAATCAAATAAATACTGTAATTCTTAATGTTGAAAACACAGGTTTAACTAATAAAGATACCAGTTTAGGTCAAGCCTATTTTTTAAGGGCTGTAGTCTATTTTGATTTAGCCCGTATGTTTGGTGAAGTTCCTCTGAGAACTAAACCTGCAACATTAGCCGATATTAATATTGCAAAAAGCAGTAAAGAAGATATCTACAATCTAGTTATTTCTGATTTAAAAAAAGCCACAGACTTATTACCTAATAGAGGAGAATATATTGCTGGACGTCCAATTAAATTTGCAGCTAATGCATATTTAGCCAAAGTTTACATAACACTAGCAGGGTCTAACGATGCTTCGGAACAACCAGAAGGCTTTAATAGTGTAACCGAATCTGAAATTACAGCAACTGAGATTACCAATTTTTGGGAAGAAGCGAAAGGTGAATTAGATGAAGTTATCAATAATGGCGGTTATGAACTTACGACCACTTTTGGAGATTTATGGGAAGAAGGTATTGGAAGCAGAAATACTTCAGAATCCATTTTCGAACTTCAGTATGGTGCTACAGGCGCATCAAGAGATAATGATATTATTCGTGATGTGGTGCCTTCAGGACATCCAATTATAGCTGAAAACACAAATTCATTTGGTAGAATAAGACCAAATAAAGAAATGTTTAATGATCATATTATTCAGTATTCTGGAGATGATTATTCTGATGTAGCGTTTATCTCTGCCGGAAAAGGTAAAGATGTTATTGATTTAGATCCTAATGTTGCTGACCCAAGAATTGACGAAACATATATTTTCAATTCCTATACAAAAACAAGTAATACTAAAAATCAAAACGTATTTCCTAGACTTAATAAAGGAAACAATGCGTATGCACATTTAAAAAAATATAGAGATTTAACTTATAACGGTACAAATACCATTAATAACCTGATTCTAATGCGTTATGCGGATATTTTATTAATGCGAGCAGAGGTTGAAAATGAAATTAGCGGGCCTTCAAGTGCTTATGCTTTTGTGAATCATGTATTAAAAAGAGCAAGAACAACAACTTCTGGTACAACACAAGAACCATCAGATTGGGATGCGACAACTGTTGCTACAAAAGACGCATTTCGGGAGCGTATTATGAAAGAACGTGAGTATGAATTAAATGGAGAAGGCCATGAATGGTTTGATATGAGACGTCGAGGATTAAACCGTTTTCAAGAACAAATAAATCATCATAATGCAGCAGTAACATTCTATAAATCTGAAAATGATAAAGATTTTATTTTTGAAGACGTTGAAACTGAAATGACATTACCAATACCTTCTGCTGAATTATCGGGAAACAATTTAATTAACGAATAAGTTTAAAACCAAATGATAAAAAGTAACATTAATAAGCTCTCAATAACTTGTATCATTTTAATGGTCTTGTCCTGTTCAGACAAAAAAAATATGAAAGATGATGCTAACCCAAGATATTTAGACGCAACCGCTAAAGTTGAAGATAGAATTGAAGATTTAATGTCTCGCATGACGCTGGAAGATAAAGTCTATCAAATGTGCCAATATGTTGGTTTAGAGCATATGAAACATGCTGAAAAAAACATTACCCAAGAAGAACTGGATAAAAATGATGCTTTGGGATTCTATCCCGGTGTTCTTAGTGATAGTGTTGGTCGTTTAGCAGAAGCCGGTAAAATTGGTTCATTTCTTCATGTGGTAACACCAGAAGAAGCCAACTATTTACAGGAATTAGCTCAAAAATCGCCTCTTAAAATCCCATTGTTAATTGGTATTGATGCCATACATGGCAACGGATTGGTAAGTGGTTCTACCATTTACCCCTCTCCTATTTCGCAAGCAGCAACCTTTGCCGATGATTTGATAAAAGAAGGTAGCCGTCAAACTGCGCTTGAAATGAGAGCCAACGGCATGCATTGGTCGTTCACACCAAATATAGATGTGTTGCGTGATCCGCGTTGGGGACGCACCGGAGAAACTTATGGCGAAGACCCTTATCTCGTTGGAAATATGGGCATTGCAAGCATTAACGGTTTACAGTCTGATGATTTCTCTGGAAATGAAAGCGTCATTGCATGTGCAAAACATCTTATTGCTGGGAGTTCATCTATAAACGGATTAAACGCATCGCCAACCGATGTGTCTAAACGTACTTTATTTGAAATATTCTTACCGCCATACCGTCGTGCTGTTCAGGAAGCTAATGTGTTTTCTATCATGGCTGCCCATAACGAAGTTGCAGGAATGCCCGGACATATGGATAAATTTATGATGAACGATTTAATGCGGAACCGTTGGGGATTTGACGGGTTTTATGTGAGTGATTGGAACGATGTTTCAAGAATTGCTTTGTGGCATCACGTTGCAAAAGACTTTAAACAATCCATAGAATTTTCGGTAAATGCCGGAATGGATATGAACATGCATGGACCAGTTTTCGATAAACATTTAATTGAATTGGTGAATGAAGGTAAAGTCGATGAAGCCCGCGTTAATTATGCCTGCCGGGAATTATTGGAAGTAAAATTCAAATTAGGGCTTTTTGAAAATCCGTTTGTTGATATTGAAAAATCAAAAGAAGTTAACTTTACCGAAGCTCATCAAGACAATGCTTTAGAACAAGCTAGAAGAGCAATTGTACTTCAAAAAAATAAAAACAATGCGTTACCTTTAGCTGAAAAAGGAAACGGAAAAACTATCTTTATTACAGGTCCAAATGCAAACAACCAAACTACTTTAGGAGATTGGGTATCGCCGCAACCTGAAGAAAATGTGGTGACTATGGTTGAAGGTATTTCGGAAATTGCAGAAACGAATGGTTATAACATTAATTATTTCGATTCTGGAGATCGTTCAAAAGAAATTACACCAGAAAATATCAATAAGGCTTCGCAACAAGCTGAGACTGCAGATATAATTGTGTTGGTTTTAGGTGAAAACTCTTTTCGTCATGATTGGGGACGTAAAACTACAGGTGAAAATATTGATAGAGCTACCTTAAAATTATCTGGAAATCAAATGAAGTTGGCAGATAAAATGTTCGAATTGAAAAAACCAGTCATTGTGGTCTATGTCAGCGGAAGCCCAATTGCAGAACCTTGGTTAGAGCAAAGAGCCGCAGCAGTTTTAAACACTTGGGAAAGTGGTGCGTTTGCGGGACAAGCTACTGCTGAAATTCTCTTTGGAAAAATAAATCCTTCAGGGAAACTGCCTTTAACTATTCCGCGTAGCGTTGGTCAATTACAAATGGTATATAACCACAAACCAACTGCTTATATTCATAAATACAATACTGAAAAGAAAGTGCCATTACATCCTTTTGGCTTCGGATTGAGTTATTCAAAATTTCAACTATCGGCACCCAAAGTTTCAAAAGCCGATTTTGCAGGTATTGATGATATTATTGAAGTTACGGTGCAAGTATCCAACAAAGGAAAAATGGATGGTGAAGAAGTCGTTCAATTATACATTAGAGACGATATCAGTTCATATACAAGACCTGTGAAAGAATTAAAAGGCTATAAACGTGTGGCAGTTAAAGCTGGTGAAACGAAACAAGTAACCATTCCTATTACTGCTGAAAGTTTAGCCATGTATGATGCCGACTATAATTTTGTTGTAGAACCAGGAACATTTACGATTATGATTGGCAACTCTTCTTCTGACAAAGATTTAAAGAAAATAATAATCTCGGTAAAAGAAAAGATTACATTAGATAAAAATAGATAACATGCTAAAAATATTCAACATAATTGCAGTCTGTGCATTGGTATTATTTTCCTGTAAGGAAACAAAAAAAGACCAAGCCTTAAATAGTGCGTCTGCTTCCGAAACCGCAAGACCAAATATTATTTACATCATGGCAGATGACTTAACCACGCAAGCAATTAGTGCCTACGGTGGTATTTATAAAGACATCGCGCCTACTCCAAATATAGATAGAATAGCTTCAGAAGGTATGTTGTTTCAAGACGTATTGTGTACAAATGCTATTTGTGGCCCTAGTCGTGCTGCCATTCTAACTGGAAATTATAGCAATCTTAATGGGTATTATAAAAATGAAAGTGGCGGGAAATTTGACGAATCAAAATGGACATTCCCACAGGAATTTCAAAAAAATGGCTATCAAACCTCTTTGTTTGGAAAATGGCATTTAGGTACAGAACCTCAAGGTTTTGATGTGTTTAAATATCATAATTCTGCAGGACAACAAGGCCATTACTGGGATCCTGTTTACAACATGAATGGGCAGGATACTAAAGTTGAGGGGTATTCTACAAACTTGAGTACCGACTTTGCAATGAATTGGTTACAGGATGGTAGAAAACAGGACGAACCATTTATGATGGTGTTGCAATATAAAGCACCACACAGGCCATGGCAACCAGACACCAAATACGAACAACTGTGGGAAGATATCGAAATGCCCTATCCTTCAACGTTCAATGATGATTATAAAGGGCGTGAGCTAACCGCAGGCGATACAGAAATGACCATGGAGTATTTCTCCCGAAGAGATATGAAATTTGAAGAACCTGCCGATTTAAAAGGGAAAGAAAAAATAAAATGGGCATTTTACGGCGCCAAAAAAGGGGAAGTTGTACAACCCGAAGGCATGAGTGCCGAAGAAGGTCGCAAATGGAGGTACCAAACTTACATTAAAGATTATTTGGCATGTGTAAAATCAGTTGATGACAATATAGGTCGTGTCCTTAAATATTTAGATGATAATGGTTTAGCTGAAAATACGGTCATTGTTTTAACCTCCGATCAAGGATTTTATTTAGGAGATCATGGGTTTTTCGATAAACGATTTATTTACGAAGAATCAATTAGAATGCCATTTATGGTAAAATATCCTAAACTGGTAAAAGCAGGATCTGTTAATGAAGATATCATCACAAATATCGATTTTGCACCAACACTCTTAGATTTAGCAAACATTAAAACCACGCAGCAAATGCAAGGTAAAAGTTTTAAATCCATGTTATCTGGAACTACACCAAAAGACTGGGAACAAGCGATGTATTATCATTATTACGAATTTCCATATTGGCACCATGTACAACCACATTATGGCATAAGAACACAAAAATATACATTAGCACATTTCTACTATAATATTGATGTTTGGGAATTGTACGATTTAGAAAAAGACCCACAGCAAATGAATAATGTGATAAACGATCCAGAATATGCCAACGTGGTAGTCGCTTTAAAATCACAATTAAAAGACTTAATGGCGACCTACGAAAATGACAAATCTTTAACAGAATTTAGAGCTATTACCGATACCGATTTTGGTTCTATAATAGACCGTAAAGATGATGAAACTTCCGTACAAGACGTCCTAACAAACAAATAACAATGAAGAACTTATATAAAATAGCATTTGTAATTGCAGTTTCACTAGTAATAGCTTGTAATGCTCAAAAAAGTACAAATATAAACCCTTCTGAAGATAACAAAGGTGCCACTTCAGTTTCCAATGGGACTAAGAAGAACATACTTTTTCTGGCTATAGACGATTTAAAACCGCTACTTTCAAATTATGGTGCATCTCAAGTGATTACGCCTAACTTTGATCGTTTAGCAAAAATGGGGATGACCTTTACAAACGCACACGTACAATACGCGGTTTGTGGGCCGTCAAGAGCAAGCGTCATGACCGGTGCTAATCCTGACAAAACCAAAGTTTGGGATTTACATACCGATTTTAGAGAGTCTGCTCCAGATTTAGTTTCTATGCCGGAATATTTAATTTCCCAAGGTTACGAAACTACTGCTGTTGGTAAAATTTATCACAAAGGAAGTTCTGCTCCAGGACATGATGGAAAAAGCTGGAGTATCCCACATGAATTACCAAAAAATTACGACCCGAAATACGGAGATGCTGCTTTCGAATATTATCAAAACCCAGAAACCAAGAAGAAGATGAATGCCTTGATTGCCGAAGGCGAAGCAAAAGGTATTAAAGGCGGAAAAATGCGTGGCTATGTTTTCAAACGTTTAAAACCAAGTACAGAAAGTGCCGATGTTAGCGATGAGTCTTATCAAGATGGCTTATACACACAAACTGCATTAAAACAATTGGCAGATTTGGAAAATTCTGGGAAACCATGGTTTTTAGGTGTGGGCTATCAAAAACCACATTTACCTTTTGTGGCGCCCAAAAAATATTGGGATTTATATGATAGGTCTAAAATTAAATTAGCAGAATTTCAAGAATTGGCAGAAGGCACACCAAAATTTGCATACCACTCTTTTGGAGAACTGAGAGCATTTAGTGATATTGATAACAAACTGGGTATTGGCGACAAATTACCCGAGGCGAAACAACGTGAGTTGATTCATGGTTATATGGCGTGTATCTCGTATATCGATGCACAATTAGGAAAGTTGTTTGACGAATTGGAAAAAAGAAATATCCTTGATGATACCGTTATTGTACTGTGGGGAGATCACGGTTGGCATTTAGGCGATCATACCGAATGGTGCAAACATTCAAACTTCGAACAAGCAACCCGTATTCCGTTTATGTTTGCTGGACCTGGTGTAAAAGCAAATCAAAAATCACATCATCCTGTAAATTTGGTAGATTTATTTCCAACCGTTTTTGACTTGGCAAATGTTGCTCAAAGTCCTCAAACCGATGGAAAATCATTAGTGCCACTTTTAGACAACGACACGTCAACTTCCATAGATATGGATTATGCCTATCATCAATACAAAAGAGGGAAACGTATGGGGTATGCAGTAAGAACAGACCGATACCGCTATACCGAATGGCACGATAACGACTATAGAAGTTTCAAAGCTTATAATGAGAGTAATATTATCGCTAGAGAATTATACGATTATGATAAAGATCCTTTGGAAACCAGAAATTTGGTGAAAGACCCTGCTTATAATGCCGTGGTTTCAGAATTAAAAAGCACCTTAAAAAACCACTTAACTAAGTAATTTTGAGTAGCCAACCTGAAAAAAAGTGGTGCTTCTTAAGTATCACTTTTTTGACATTATTAATCTTAAATATAAAATACAGATGAAAAAATATAGTCTTCTTTTTATTTTTATGTTGTCTGTCTCAGTTTTTGCACAAGACAAGCCGAATATTTTAATCATCCATACCGATGATTTGGGCTACCACGATTTAAGTATTACAGGTTCACAATTATACGATACTCCAAACATTGACAATTTATCAAAAGAATCGGTCTCTTTCTCAAACGCTTACAGTAGTTATCCACGTTGTACACCATCTCGTTATGGGATGATTACAGGAATGTATCCCGTAAATGAAAACAAAGGTAATTTAGGCGCGATTCCAGAAGACAAAAACATGATTAAGCAATTTGTAAATGCTGGTTATAACACCTCTTATGTTGGTAAATGGCACTTAGGAAAAGGAAAGAGCAATCCAGATAAATTTGGGTTTAGTCATATTTATGCAGCAGGTGAAGCTGGTAGTGTCGGCTCTCGGTTCTATCCGTTTAACACCAAAAAAAACGGAAAACCTGCAAAATATGATGTCCCAAATGTAAAAGAAGATGGAAAAGTAGGCGATTATATTAGTGATATGCTGACTTCGGAAGCCATAAAGTTCATTGAAAACAATCCAAAAAACAAACCGTTTTTAGCAGTATTGGCTTACTATTCGGTACACACACCTTTGGAAGCTAAAGAAGAAGATAAACTTCGGAATAAAAAACAATTAAAAACCATCGATTTTGGAGACACGCCTGAATACATCAAAGAAGGTGAGGGCAGACGAAAAATGCGTCAGGACGATCCAGATTATGCCGGTATGGTGGAGAATATAGATGAAAACGTTGGCCGTTTACTGCAAACTTTAAAAGATATGGGTATTGCTAAAAATACCATCATCGTGTTTTCGTCAGATCATGGTGGATTATCTAATGATGGCCATAAAGGCGAGCGTCATTTAGCAACCACTAACCTCCCCCTTAAAGCAGGAAAAGGCCATTTATATGAAGGCGGCATTCGTGTACCTTTATTTATAAAATGGCCTAAAGAGTTAAAACCTAAAAAAGACGAAAAATCTATCGTTTTAGGAATGGACATCTTCCCTACCCTTTTAGATTTAGCAATTGACAAAAAAGTTGATGGCTTAGATGGACAAAGCTACGCTTCAGTATTAAAAGGAAAAGACAATTGGAAAGACAGAACTGTTTACTGGATGTCCAGAAAAGCACGACCACACAGTACAGGAGATAGTAAAGCGATAGCTGTTCGTTCAGGAGACTATAAACTGATTCAGTTTCTGGAAACAAAAAACGTTGAGCTCTACAATCTTAAAAAAGACATTTCCGAAGAACACAATCTTGCCGAAAAAGAATCTGCTAAAACGGCCCAAATGCTTCAGTTATTAAAAAATTGGAAAAAAGAGATGCTAGTGCCAGAGCGTTTAGACGTTGGCAAAAAACCAAAAGGAGATAAAAAGGGGAAGATTAAAAATCAATAAAAAGCACCAATGAAAAATATATACATCCTATTTTTATTGTGTTTTATATCTTCCTGTGCCCAACAAAAGGAAGCTACAAGTCTTGCAGCACAAAACTCTTCAAAAGAAAAAGCAAACAACAACAAATTACTTGTTGGAGCAACATTAAATCATAATGAATTAAATACCAAAAAAGAAAAACTCTTTTTAAAAGATTTTAAATACCTAACCCCAGCAAATGCTGCGAAACAAAGTGCGATTCATCCTAAACCCAAAGTATGGAATTGGAATAAAATAAATGATTTCATAGATTTCGCAAATAAGAACAAACTTGTTGTTAGACTGCACGGCCCTATAAGTCCGCAAGCCTCTAAATGGGTAAAATCAGACAATCGAACTCCAGAAGAATTAGAAACCATGTTAGTAGAATTTACTACAGCTTTTGCTATGCGATTTAACAATGAACCATCTGTAAAATGGATGGATGTTGTCAATGAAACCATATTAGCCAATGGCGATTGGTTTGGGTCAAAAGAAGGCGTTGACCAATGGGAGAACCCCTGGTTAAATATAGGATTGGATGAAATTGGAGTTCCACTTTATATTTTAAAGGCTTTCGAGATAGCTACAAAGCATGCTCCAAATTTAAAATTAGTTTATAATCAAAATGCAGGTATGGAGGATGCTATTTGGGACAAACTAAAGAAAACTGTACTCTATTTAAGATCAAAAGGATATCGGGTTGATGGTATTGGTTGGCAAGCACATTTATTACTAGGAGCAAAACGAAAAGACTTTGTAGATAATACCGATGCCACCATGAAAAAACTTTCTGATTTAATAGATTGGGCGCATGACAATAATCTTGGTTTTCATGTTACTGAGTTGGATTATTTAGTGAAGGACGTCTCAAAATTAGAAACAGAGCGCGATATTCAAAAAAGAGTATATCAAAGTATAGTTGATGTTTTATTGGCAAAAAGTAAAAACGGAGAAGTCACACTTAACCTTTGGGATCTCGGAGAACGGCACAAAGAAGGCATGGGAGATTTCCAATCCATTTATAATTCAGATTTTAAGCCTACTCCAGCTTATAACGTCATTAAAAAGGCCATTGAGACAAAGCACTAAAAAATCATGAGGATTTCGAAATTAATTTTTGGTATGATACTTTTAGTATTCGTTTTCGGCTGTAAAACGAAACCTATTTCTTCAGAAAAACAAATTGATTCAGAAGCTACAAAACCAAACATTCTAATTATCCATGTTGATGATTTAGGTTTTCATGATTTAAGTATGAACGGAAGCCAAATCTATCAAACACCAAATATTGACGCACTAGCAAAACAATCCGTTGTTTTTAATAATGCATACGCTAATTATCCACGGTGTGTGCCATCTCGTTATGCAATGATGACAGGAAATTATCCTATTCAAAATGGAGATGTGCCAGATGATGGTTTTAAAATGGAAGGCATCCCAAATGATAAAAATTTTGTAAAAAACATAAAGGCTTCTGGGTATCAAACCGCTTATTTTGGAAAATGGCATTTAGGAAGTAAAGAAAGTTTAAAAGATTTTGGATACGATTTTAGTTTTGCTGCGGGTCATGCAGGTTCGCCAATTAGTTTTTTATATCCTTTTAATGTGGCCAAGCGCGGTAATGGAAAATCAAAAAAATCGCCAATTCCAGATGTAGATAACGTGAGTAAAGAAGGTGATTATTTAATGGATGTGATGACTGACAATGTGGTTAAATACATCAAAAACACAGACAAGAGCAAACCCTTTATGGCCATGTTTTCATTTTATGCGGTGCATCAACCTTTAGAAGCAAAAGACGAAGATATTAAACGCAATAAGGAAGACATCAAAAATTTTGACTTTGGGAATCAGCCAGAATTCATTTTAGAAGGAACTGGACGAACAAAAATGCGTCAAGACCATCCTAAATATGCCGCTATGGTAGAAACCATGGATGAAAACATTGGGAAATTAATGCAGCTATTGAAAGACTTAAAAATCGATGACAACACCGTTATTGTATTTTCTTCAGACCATGGAGGGCTTTCTAACGATGGCACAAAACAACGTGATTTAGCAACTTCTAACTACCCGCTCCGAGCAGGAAAAGGTTGGTTATATGATGGTGGCATTAAAGTACCTCTATTTGTGAAATGGGCTAATCATTTTCAACCTAAAGAAGATAATGCATCATTGGTAATGCTCATGGATGTGTTTCCAACACTTTTAGATATTGCTGCTAATAAATCTTTAAATACCAACGGAAAAAGTTTTCTTCCTGTATTAAAAAATGAAGAACAATGGGATGATAGAACTGTATTTTGGCATTCTAATAATGCAAGACCTGTAAATACCGGAGACACAAAATCTTCTGCTATAAGGAAAGGAAATTTCAAATTGATTAATTGGTATAAAGAAGGTAGAACCGAGTTATATAATATTGAAAAAGACCCGTCTGAAATGAATAATCTTTCTGAAGAAAAACCAGAGTTGACACAAAATTTATTGAACGATTTAAACGACTGGAAATCTGAATTTTAAAGTATATGAAATCTAATAATAAAAAAACACATTACTTAGGCTTACTTATAATTTTAATGTTAAGTTCGTCTATATGGTCTCAAAATTATAATCATATAAAGGCGGAGACCATCGAATACAAAAAAATAGATACCATTAGTCTTAAACTTCATATCTATAAACCAGAAGAATTCAATCCAGATAAAACTTATAACTGTATCGTTTTTTTTCATGGGGGTGGTTGGAACGGTGGCAGTCACAAAGCATTTAGGAGACAATCTCAATATCTTGCCTCAAGAGGAATGATAGCTATTTCAGCAGATTACCGCCTAAAAAATACTCATAACACCACACCCTTTGAAGCGGTAAAAGATGCCAAATCCGCCATTCGATATGTTAGAAAATATGCTAAAGTATTATATATAAACCCAAACAAAATTGCATCTGGTGGTGGTTCAGCAGGAGGGCATTTAGCTGCAGCTTGCGGTAATATTATAGGATTGGAAGAAACCAATGAAGATTTAACAATATCCTCAAAACCAAACGCACTTGTTCTATTTAACCCCGTTTACGACAACAGTAAAGCAGGCTATGGTTTTAGAAGAATGAATGGGAGATATTTAGAAATTTCACCGTTACATAATATTTCAAAAGGTGCTCCACCAACTATTGTGTTTTTTGGAACTAAAGATAAAACAACACCCGTTTCATCTTCAAAAGCCTATGAAAAAAGAATGCATGACGTTGGTAGTAGATGCGATTTGTTTTTATATGAAGGGCAAGAACATTCCTTTTTCTATAGAGGACAATACTTTACAGAAACATTACGCGAAACTGATATTTTTCTAGAGTCATTAGGCTATCTAACCGGAAAACCAACAATTTAAAACTATGAAACATTTACTGTCCTTAATTGTATTTATTTTATGTGTTTCTTGTAATTCGAAAAACGAAAAACAAGCTGCGGTAACATCTAAAAAAATGCAACCTAACATCGTTTGGATTGTAACAGAAGATATCAGTCCTACCCTATCCTTTTATGGTGATACTACAGCCAAAACTCCAAATTTGGATGCATTGGCGAAAGAAAGTTTGATTTTTGATAATGCCTTTGCCGTAGTTGGCGTTTGTGCCCCAACCCGTTCGTCTATAATTACGGGCATGTATCCAACAACGATTGGGACCATACACATGCGCACGGGACAAGATGTGATGGGTTTAGGAAAAAGAACTTACAAAAAAACAGATAGAGTAGATATTGAAGGGGATTCAATAATTCAATATTCGGCAGTAATTCCAGAAAACGTAAAATGTTATACCGAATATTTGAGAGCAGCTGGATATTACTGTACAAATAATAGAAAAACCGATTATCAATTTGCAGCCCCAGTAACAGCCTGGGACGAAAATAGTACTAAAGCACATTGGAGAAACGCACTAAAAGGTCAACCCTTTTTTTCAGTATTTAATATTGGCACCACCCATGAAAGTCAACTTTGGAAAAAGAGTGATTTACCATTAACCATAAATCCAAAAAATGTAAAAGTGCCTCCTTATTTCCCAGATAACGAAGCTACCCGAAATACCATAGCGAGACATTACAGCAATATTGAATTAATGGATACTGAAGTCGGTGCATTTATCAAACAATTAAAAGATGATGGTTTGTATGACAATACTATTGTTTTCTTTTATAGCGACCATGGCGGACCGTTGCCAAGACAAAAACGTGAGATTTACGATTCTGGTTTAAAAGTACCTTTTATGGTAAAAGGTGTAGCTGAAAAAGGCAGAACAGACCGTATGATTTCATTTGTAGATTTAGCGCCAACCATGTTAAGTTTAGCAGGTATTAAACCTCCAGAATATTTAGAAGGACATGCGTTTTTAGGCGAATTTGATTCCGAAGAAAGAGATTATATTTTTGGAAGTTCTGATAGGTTTGATGAATTCACAGATAGAATTAGAGCCGTAAGAAACGACCAGTTTTTATATTTACGTAACGACTTTCCTGAGTTGCCAAAATACAAAGATGTAGGTTACAGAAAGAATGTACCTATGATGTCCACTTTTCTGGAGTTAAGAGATGAAGACAAATTAAACGAGATTCAGAAAATTTGGTTCGAAACAAAAACCAATGAAGAATTATACGATTGTAAAGCAGATCCACACAACATCAATAATTTAGTTAAAAATCCAGACTATGCTTCGGTTTTAGCTGAAATGAGAACAACACTAAAAAAACATGTAAAAGATAGACCTGATTTAGGTTTGCAGCCAGAAGCACAACTGATAAACAAAATGTGGCCTAATTTTGAGCAGCCTGTTACCGCTACTGTCACGTTGAGTACTTCGACTGCGCTCAGCACAGGCTCTGTCGAAACGTCTCAAGGAAAGACAATAACGCTATCTTCAGAAACAAAAGGAGCTTCAATTGGGTATTATATTTCAGATAATCCTAATAATAAGCCAGATTTGACCAGCACATGGCAGTTGTATTCTAAACCAATTGCTGTTGCAAAAGGGAAAACGGTTTATGCTATTGCGCAACGTATTGGCTTTAAGGAAAGTGAGATTACAAGTCAGGAAATAAAATAGTAAACAGTCGCAGTCTCAGTTTACAGTTTCCAAAATGAGACTGTAAACTGAGACTGAGACTGCGACTGTAAACTGAGACTGATTACTATCTCTTCAATACTTTCTTAACAACACCTAAGTTGTCATCCCCTTTAATTTCAACAAAGTAAATTCCAGATTCACCTTGCAAACGAAGTTCTGTGTTTTCCAAATCGTCATAATGATGCGTCAAAATAGTTTGTCCTAATATATTGTAAACTCTGATGTTTACATTATTGTAGGTTTTGTTCAGATTTAAATTTATGACTCCATTTGTTGGATTAGGATATATACTAATCGTATTATCTACTATTTCATCATCACTTAAAGTACCTGTGTAAGTACGACCAACAACCTCTATTTCAGCAAGTTTTATCTTGATATTACTTGAATGTGAGGAGTGAATACGCATATAACGACCAATTGCATTCAAATTGTTTTGGGAAAATTTGAGTGTTGGCGATGAGTTTTTTTCATATTCATAATCAGATTCTGCTTGCGAACCTGCAAACGTGGTACTTGTAAAAGGTGTGTCTGAAATAAATACTGAAAAATTCTTAAAATGATTAGATGGCGTTTCTATACCAGCTCCATTAATTTCAACCGTATTCCAAATATCAAAATAACTGATGAGTTTTTGTTCGCCAAAATCTAAATCATAATAAGGCTCCATTTCATTTTTGGTATGCGAAAAACTACCCACAGGCACTAAACCTCTTTGATAATACTGTGCATTTATGCGTCCGTTAGTATTACCATCAATGGCTTTTTCTGCTTCCAATGTAATGGTTGCGGAAGGATGTGTACCATCATCATAACTCAAATTGCTTCTTGTAGAACTTTGAGACACAGTTGCCAAACGACTAATTAATTGATCTTTTGGTGCAAGTGCAGCGGCACTTTCCACTTGCGGACTTGCAAACACTCCAGATGCAGGGGCGTTCATGATTTTTACACGTACTGGAAATTCGGTATAATCAAAATCACGTCTGTTTGGTAAACTTTCTTTAATGATAAAATACAATTGGTCTCCATCATTTTCATCTTTATAAACGCCATTAACGGTAAGATATTCTTCAAATTTAGCATGTGAAGCAAACTGATAGATACGTTTTGGATACCCTTCCCTTAGATTACCTTGTGCCAATGCTTGTTGAATACCCATGTCGTAACTTCCAAAATCATCGGTAATCACACCGTCAACTTCAAAGCGTAAGGCATCTGCACCTACTTCAGCATAGTCAACTTCTAATGTAGAATCGTCTATAATTGTAAAAGTTGTTGGCCTAGAAACAATATCGCTTGAACTTAAATGAATGGTATTATCGGTATGTTCGGTATAATTAAAACTCGCATTAACGCTTGGGTTATCTACTTCCAATTCATAAAGATCACCAACGTTAATAGTTTGCATATCTACAAAAACCCATGGTGTAAAACCGTTATTTCGTGTTTTAGGCCCTTGTGAATTGTTCAATACCACTCTAGATACTTTGATACCATATTCTAAATCCACAAGTTTTATCCCTTCAAAGGTTTGATTGTGTGAATGTTTCCACATATCAATTCCTAAAGCATTACTGGCATTATCTCCAGAGATAAAAACATCTTTAAATGAATAATCTGCTTGGTAAGTAATAGAAATCCCTGTTTTAATTCCCCAGGCTTTAAAGCCATCAAAAATGGAACGTGTTTCGCTATTAACTCCCATATCACGTTCTATGGAACGTAAGCCTCTATTGGAATCTATAACCAAAGTATTTTCCATAATTAAGGCAGCTTCGACTGGCATAACACCATCGCCTTCCTTACTGTAACCGTTTGTACTTAACGGAAAATTATCAACCTCATAGCCAACTCTAGTAGTTGCCAAAGCCTGTGCATCCAATCGGTCTAAATTATTAATGGCATTATTCATATTAATTATACCAACACCTTGTTTTGTATCTGCAATGACGTTGTTTCTACACAATACTGCACGACCTTTCATAGCCAGTCCTTGACCAGAAAACAAATAATCATCATGATGTAAAGAGGCTACGTAAGGATCTACACTATGACCTTCGCTCACATTAACCACCAAATTGTTATCCCAAGTTCCCGTTTCACTTCCAGTTTCGGAAACAATTCCAGCACCAATAATTTTGTAAACTACATTGTTTGAAACATTGGCATGGGAATCGTGATGTGTAATTCCCCAACCTGGATTATCCCAAACCGCATTTCCAGTTACTTGAGCCATAGTTGCAGTAGCTGTTGCGCCCAATTTGTGTAAGTGAATAGAATAGCGCCCTCTAGGGTTGGTAACTTCGTTTACGGGAATAGTTCGCATTTCTGCACATTCTTGTCCTAAAGCTGATACTTTTGAAGTGAACACAACGGGCTCTAACCATTTGTCCCAAACAAAATCATCTAACAGTACTGATTTATCAGTCCTTCCCAATCTTAAAAATTGAGCATTTTTTATTTGAACATTCGTATCGTTATGCATTGCCATAACATGTCCTCTTTGTGAAACCACACTTGTTGAAGGTGATTTTATTAAGATGTTTCTCGTAAGATTCCCAACATAACAATGTAAATTATCTGCTGATCGTCCTTCGTGGTTTTTAGATAAATTGGAATCTAGAGTAAGTGTTGTACCGGAAATACTTTGAATCGCAACTTGGTCTTCGCCATTATTTGAAGCCCCAGCGTTGCCACCACTTGTGATAATAATATCGTCATTGGTTTCCCAACCTGTAGGCACTTCTGATAATTCAATACTGTTTTGACCAGAAGTAGCATCTGCTGCTAATTTTGCCATATTCAGTTTTTCCTGACCGATAATTTCCAACTGGCCCATGGTGACCATTCCCAAACTTAATTGTTTAGGATCCCAACCATAACGTCCTAAAACACCAGAACCATCATTGATTGTTGAGCCTACACCTTCTACAATTTGAAAGTTTCCGCTCTGTGCTTCTGAGAAAGTATTGTATCTATCATCACCTTGGCCAGTTCTGGTTTTAAAAGTAACCACACCGTTATCCCTAAAATGAGTTTCGGCTGCTGCAGACCAAATATTACTGCCCGCACGATAGGTTTCAATATCAAAAGGTTCTATATTTATAATGATGTCTCCATCTGAAGCATTATTTGCCAAAAATGTCACATAAGAAGAACTCATTGCAAAAAAAGTATCGAATTTTAGTCGCGTAGTTTGGCTAGAGTTTGTTTGTTTACAATTAAAATTTCCATCAACTCTAATGGCAAAAATATGATCTCCAGAAGAGCCTTCGTAATCTACAGTAATACTGGCAGGAATATATACGATGGCACCTGTTGAAGGTACCGTTCCAGTATTCCAAGTGGTGGTATCAAACCAAGAACCGTTTTGTATTGCTTGGTGTGTTGCCAAATTTGAGGGCAATGCATTCATCATATCCATTTGCGCTATCGCATTGGTTATAAATAGAAGACATAAAGTCGATAACAAAAGTTGTTTAATGTAGGATTTTCTCATATATATTTATTTCGTCGGTAAAAATAAACATTATGCCGATAAAATAGGTATAATTTTAGACTTTTTAGGTTTGTTTTAAGTCAGGCTATTTTTTAATTGACAATTTTAATCCTTAAATGATTGATACTATACGATCTTAAAAAGAAGGCATGCAGAAATTAAATTGACAAACTACTTTTGAATGTGCTTTTTCTATAACCATTCTTTAAGGTCATTACAAAAAAAGACTGCTTGTAGCAGCGTGCAATAAGGTTGATAAAAACAAAAAGCGACGTAAATTTGACGTCGCTTTTTTATTGGAAAATTTATGGTATTTATTGTTTTACTATTTTTTTAATAGTCCTATTGCCTTGGCTTTCCACTTCCATAAAGTAAATACCAGATTTGATATTTAATGGTATGGTTAACAAACTTTCATTAGTGGTTTTATGAATCAATAGTTGCCCAATACTATTATAAACACGTACTGTATTTAGTGCATTAGTTTTACTTGCAACAAAATTAACAGTTATTCTATCGGTTGCTGGATTAGGATATATTTTAACCGACGTAACGTTAGATGATGCCGCAATTTGCTTACCATTAGACCTTTTTGAAGTTGTACCTGCCACAGCAAGTTCTGGAGCAAAAGATCCTTCTTTCGTTGCTATTTTATATAACGTTGAGTTATTTCCTTTTAACACAAAACTTGCAACACCATCGCCGTTGACTTGATTAACGACATAGCTGGTCACATCAATTTCATTTGTTGCATTGTTATTTAGGGTTAACGTCCCAATTAAACCCGTAGAACTAGGCTTATTATTCCAAGTGATGGTGTTTTCATCCCAACTATCATTTGAAAGCTCATGCACTTTAACCGAACCATTATTACCGTCGTTTTGAATACGCAACACAATATTTCCTTGGGTCGTGGTTAAATCTGATACATCAAATTGAATATAGGCGTGTCTTTTTTTGTTGCTTTTACTTGTTTCTTTTATCTGCATGACAGAATTACTGCCATAATTATTTCCAGATTTATTCCCATTCCGTACATAAGCATCATTAGTGGCATCGACACTATTAACTCCGCAACTTGATGTTACAATGACATTAGCCTGACTTGCTGAAGTATTACCTACCACATTAAATGCTTTAACCCTAAAACTATAAGTAGTGTTTTCATCTAAATTTTCCGCATTAAAAGATGTGACATCTGGCGCAGTTGTTTCGTATAATGTGTGATTGCTTCCGTTTATACCTCGCATAATCTTAAATCCATCTTCATTATCTGAATTGTCGTCCCATGTGATAGCAATTGAGGTACAACTCGTTTCTACAGCCGCCGCGTTGGTAGGCGCTTCAGGTAAGGTTGGAACACTATCCATATTTTCTATGGCTCCTAAATCTGGATTAGAATCCCTTAGGTTTCCAAAAAAATCATCTGTTGGCGCAAAACCAGTATTGGCGATATCAATAGCTGGAGACCCAGTTTGTAAACCAAAATCCAATTGTGCAGTATTATTAAATAAGGGGTCGGCAATCGTTGTATTTACAGCAATAGCCGTAACATCTAAATCTTCTGTAACACTACCATTAATACCGAACACCAAATTATCCCGAACTTCTACATTGCTTTCGTTTGCTATGGAAATAGGATAGCCTTCCCAAGCATTATCAATATAAATAACGTTGTTGATAAATTTATTGTCCGCTCCACCCTGAGCACTAGCACCAATATTTCTACCTTGTTGCACCTCATTTGCATACGTTACAGTATTGGTGTAAGAATTCATAAAACAGGTATTGTTCACAAAATCTATGCGTAAACCCGTATTACTATGTACGCCACTAAAGCCATTCCAATAAGTTAAATTATTAGCCACTAAAATTCTTCCATTTAGCCATCCAGTATCATCGTTTGGATCATTAGGCGTACCATTATCATCAATATCATTTCGTTGTAAAGAAATCCCCTTACCTTCATCAATACGAGGTGTTATAAAAGTTTTAGTAGGCGCCCATGAATAAATTTCATTGTAATTATTATGCACCTTGTTTTTAGTGATAAAGATTTTTGTGGCATTGCTAGTATCAAAACTTAATGAGTTGGTAATTACCATACCGTGTGTTCCAGAATACGATTTTCTAGAGGTGCTATATACTTCGTTTCCTGTAATGTTTAGATAATCGCCGTCAGAAACCCTAAACCCATTTCCCGGTGTATGGTGTACCGTATTGTTTAAAATATCAATATGGTGCACTTTTGAAAAATACAGGCCACGCGTATCGGTATAGCTTGGTCTTTTTGAATTGTTTAATTTAGGCAAACTACCTTCTTGAGAATATAATGCTTCTACTTGTGCAGTTGTTGTTCCCGGTGGCACACGATGTTGTGTACTCGTACTACTTCCTATTCTGTAAAGAAATTGTAAAGAAAGTGCCGTTGAAAGGGGAATATTATCTACCTCCCCTTCTATTTCAAAATCCTTAATTATTAAATAAGAACTATTGGTAATCCTTAATATATTGGCACCGTCGCCTTTCAACACCGTAGCGTTATTGTATCCAGAAATGGTTATATATTGTGAAGCAGTACCATTTAAGTTGTTGATTTTTACGGTGTTCTCTGCATGCCAAATATGGGAATCGTTGATATTACCGGAATAGCTATAGTTAGGGTTATAGCTAGGGTTGTGGTATTCTCCAACAATATACATGGTGTCTCCAGCTTGAAGGTTTCCAACAGCTGCTTCAATGGTTTCATAAGCGCTGGCTAAACTTGTGCCATTGTTTGAGTCGTCTCCTGTTTGTTGATCTACGTAATACGTATTCTGTCCATAAGTAAAACTACTGATGAGCAGCATAAAAAAAGCATAATAATTTTTCATAATTTAATTTATTTGGTTGGTTAATAAATATGAAGCCACTAAAGTAAGGCATAAATGCACTACTCTGGTTTGAAAGTTGACTTATATAGTATGTTCAGCGTTAATTAGGGTTAAAAACGACTTTTTTTATCACTAGTTTGCATAATCATCTATAAATTGGCTGTTCATCTTAATCGATCGGAAATAATGGGATATATAAAATCTTTTTATATGATACTAATTGCATGTTCTTTTATGGCTATTGGAGGATGCGGTATGAGTAAACAAAAGACAGCTAAAACTAGTTCACTTTTTGATAAAACCAATTTAATCCCCTGGTCTATTGTTGGTTTTGATGTAAAGGAGCGCACACCCAAAGAACGCTTGGAAATGTTGGAACGTTTAGGCTATGATCAATATGCCTATGGAAACAGACCCAAGAATATTCCAACCATGCGCCAAGAATGGGAATTAGCCAAAGAAAAAAACATAGCCATAAAAGCTGTATGGCTGTACATCAATTTGAACAAAGACCAACCCAATACCCTAAAACCTGAAAGTGAAGCAGTATTTAAAAATTTAGAAGCTGTTGGATTAAAAACACAAATTTGGGTGGGGTTTGAACCTACTTATTTTGACACCTTATCAGAAGAAGAATCCTTAAGGCAAACTGTAGCAATAGTTCTATACCTATCAAAACGCGCAAAAAAATTAGGCTGTAAAATTGCGCTTTATAATCATGGCGGATGGTTTGGCGACCCAAAAAATCAATTAAAAATCATTCAAAGCTTACCAAAAGAAAATCTTGGTATTATTTTCAATTTTCATCATGCCCATGATGAATTAGAACACTATTCAAAAAACATCAAATTGCTACTGCCCTATTTATGGTGTGTCAATTTGAATGGTATGAAAAAAGAGGGGCCTAAAATCATCACGATTGGAAAAGGGAATCTTGAAAAAGATATGATTCAACAGTTATTGGATTTAAAATATTCAGGACCGTTTGGAATTTTAGGCCATGTAAAAGGAGGCGATCCCGAAGTTATTTTACAAGAAAACTTAGAGGGTTTATGGCAATTATTTCCTATTGAAAAGTTAATTTTTTAATTCAAATATATATCTTTAAACAAAGTGTATTTTACTAAAAACCAGCTTGTTTCTTCAACAATAATTTCAAATTCACGATTTTTAAACGCTATCAGACTATTATTAAACCTTTAAATAGCATAATTTTTAGAATTTTGTAAAGCACAAAACTACCACAACTAAAATTCAAAAGAATTATGAAAAAAATACTATTTACCTGTCTATTGCTTTTAGGTTTATCGGTTTCTGGATTTGCACAACCTAAAAACATCATACAAAAAGCAAACGAAAAGATTGAAGAATTAAATTCTCAAATAATTGCCATAGATACATCTTTAGCATTAACAGACGATCAAATAACCAAAATACAAACCCTTCATGTAAATAGGTTAAAGGATGTAAAACAAGCCAAGAAAAACGGTCAATCTAAAGATGATATCAAGCAGATAAACAAAAAATGCTTTCAGAAAATATTTAAGGAGATTTTAACAAAACCTCAGGTTAAGGCTCAAAGAGCTGGAAAAAAAAGAACCTAAGCTTAAGTTCTGTTAATAGCTACTGACCATAATGAAGCACTTAAAAATCCCATAATATTAATACTTTTAGCTATGTCATTAAATGTTGCCATCCAAATTACACCACAGCACATGATAATTAATATGGCAAGAGGTATTCATATAGGACATGTTTTGAGTGCTCCTGTGGCAGGTAATTGGACACCTGCATTTACGGAATCTTATTTTATTGAGGTTGCTGCTGAAAAAGCAAATAAAATTTTTAACAAAGATATTCGTATATATAAAGCTACAAATATTGGTTACAGATTAACAAAAACCCGATTAAAAGCAAATAATTATGTTAAAAGTTTAAAAACCCCTATATTAGCTAATTGCATAATTGATTTTACCATAAGTACCATTAAACTTTTAAATTTAAACGAGAGTTCGGTCGGCGGTACTGACGGAACTAATAATTACATATTAAAATTCCCTCCTTTAACTAAAGGTCTTTGCATGTCAGAAATAATTTTTGATAATGCAGAAACATCAAATTATAACCCTAATTATTAATTACTAAATACTTAAATCATGAAGAAAATTACATTTATTATTTTACTAACAATCTTACCTTTAGTAGGGTTTGCACAGTTTGATTTCACATCCTCGGATGATGGGTGGAATACTTTATTTCGTTTTACAGCTACTACAAATCCAACTTTTTATACACTTACTTCTGTTGTAGGAGATGGTGCAACATTAATTAATCCGAATGTTGAAATACCCGTGGCTGCTGGGATTGATGCAGATGTAAACAAATGGGTAGGTGTTACCATCAAAAATAATGATGCAACTGGACCAACTTACCTTCGCTTTGCATATCGGAAGACAGATGATTCCGGTTGGACACAAAAAAATTCAGTTATAACCTCTGGTGACGGATCATTTCAAACTTACTGGATAGATTTAACAAACTCCAATTGGTCTGGCACAAAAGACAGGCTAAGAATACAATTTAAAACAGCCAATGGTAGTACATCAGGTGCAGACTACATTATTCCCAGCGGCGCACAAATTAGTATTGACATAGATAAAATAGAGTTTGCAGCTTCCCCTACTACAACGCTCAAAGAAACTTTTAACTTTGATACAGATAATCTTACTGAAGGTTTCTTAGCTAATAACGGAAGTATTTCTGGTCCAACAGGAGGCATTTTAACATTTACGCCAACTCCAGCTAAATTTGCAAAGTTAGAACAAACATTTCATCATGCCGATGCTAGTGCAAACAAGTACGTTCATATTACATTAAAAAACAATTCTGCGCTAAATGACCAACTGCGCCTTGTTGCTGGTGGCTCAACCAGTACACAAGCTATGACTGTAAGCGATGGTACTCAAAAAACATATTCTTTTGATATGACTGGTGTTGTAGGATGGACAGGTAACCAAACATTCGTTATTGGTATAGGATCTCTTGCTAATGGAAAAGCGACTGATGCAGGAACTGTTGAGATTAGTTCAGTAGTTATTGACAATACTTTAAGTAGCAATGATTTTACCTCTGCTAATTTCTCAGTATTCCCAAATCCTGCTAGTTCTGTATTAAATATTCAAGGGGTTAACACTATTTCTAAAGTTGAATTGTTCAATATCACAGGAAAACAAGTTTTAAAATCTAGTAAACTCATCAATAACAGATTGGATATAAGCGGTTTAAAATCAGGATTATATTTAATTAATATTGAAGATGCCAACAATAACAGAGTAGTTCAAAAATTTATTAAGGAATAATAGTTCTAATTTTTTTAGACTAAACTAAAAGACCTCAACATCTAAAATCTTGAGGTCTTTTTTTGTTTGAACTATTCTTCCACTTGCAAATAATCACGAAAACCCAAAGGCAAAAGAGCTACATAACCCTCATAATTTCCCGAAGCACCTGCCAACAATAGCTTCCCTTTGTCCTTATCCCGATTCCCTAACAAGCTAATAACTTCTTTGTATTTTTCATAATTATTAAATGACCAAGACAAAAGCATATATGGCTTTGGATCATATTCACTTGATGATTTTTTCCATTTCGTCGCCCCTCCTACTATTATATAATATGCTTTTTGCTTAGAACCAGTAGCATTAAAAACAGGACTGTATTCAATATAATCAATCTTTAACGGCGATACCTGTACTCTTCCAAACTTAACATAAACATCTTGATATTTAGGATGAAAATCTTGAATTCCTTTAGCTACTATTACTTTAAATTTAGAAGGCTCTTTTACTTTAAGGTTCTTTTTAACTACGGAGTTTGTTGTTGTAGTTACATTCTTTTTCTTCGCTGAGGTTCTATCTTGTGAATATCCGCAAGTAAAAACTGAAATAGTAATTAATAATACTGCTATTTTTTTCATAATTTTTAAGTTTAATTAACCATTGTGCATTTTGATAAAATTCTGTCAGTTCGAGTGGATTTTACGATTGAAATGAGTAAAATTTGTATCGAGAATAAGAATTTTAGCTTTTTAATTGGTTCTCGATACAATTTTTCGTTCCTCAAAATCACTCAAACTGACACATTAACACTATTTTAAATTCAAAATGCACAACGAGTTTTAATAATAAATAGGCACTTCCGCTGAAGTATTTGTTTCCTTTCCTGACACAGCTGTTCTGCCATCTGCATTAAAATATATAGTAGTTCCGCCAATGGCACCAGAAATTTGAAAAGGTTCTTGGTTGCCAATGTTTTCAATATCTTGAGCTGAAATTGAAAAACAAAATATAGAATTTATTACCAGTAAAGTGATAATCTGCTTAGAAAAACATAACATGCTTTATTTTTTAAATTAACCCTAAAATGTGCAGCCTAAAAACAATACTCTATTTAAAAGTTTCTTTTCAAATTACTTACCAATATTCGTTTATAAATAAGTAATAAAACAATTTTGCTATTAATTAAAATCAATTTATTCAAAACAATTGATGTAAGTGAGAGATAATTCGATATACTATATCGATGGTACTTAATTAAGAATTATTTAGCTGATATTCAGTACTAATTTAGTAAAATTATTACAATGTTCAAATTTTCGATTAATTGTTAGATTTCTACTTGTATAGTAAAAAATATGGTTTTTTATTGTTTACTAAAAAATCTATCCCTTTTACAATGTTAGCTTGCTGTTCAGTAAAAAGTCAAATTGCTCTTAAAAGCACTTTATAATTTTGACATTTCTGGGAAGAAAGTGTACACCTAATTGCGTACCTTTTAGTTGATTTTAACAGGATATCAAATGAAATCATATAAAAAAAACTGATAATCTCTTGATTATCAGTTTTTTGATATAGGAATTAAACTATAATTTGTCGGGGTGGCAGGATTCGAACCTGCGGCCTCCACGTCCCAAACGTGGCGCGATAACCGGGCTACGCTACACCCCGAATTGATTATCTAATATTTTGCGGAGAGACAGGGATTCGAACCCTGGGTACCCTTGTTAGGGTACGACGATTTAGCAAACCGCTCCTTTCGGCCACTCAGGCACCTCTCCAATTCAATATAATTTCAAGAACTTGCGTCCTTATTTAGAACGCGGATGCAAATGTAACTTTTCATCTTAAAGAACACAACTTTTTTATTTATTTTTTTCAATTTTTATTCGGGATATTCAATCCGTAAATGGTAAATATTTGCAAGCTTGTGCTTTAGTATTTTTTTGATGGATTGAATTTCTTTAAACGTAATATTAGCGTTTAAAAATTGCTCCTCTTCTATTTGTTTATTGATAATATTTTCTACGAAAGCATCAATCTTTGTAGATGTAGGGCTCTTTAAACTTTTACTCGCGGCCTCAACACTATCGCACATCATTAAAATAGCGGTTTCTTTACTAAAGGGTTTAGGTCCTGGGTATCTAAATAAATTAGCATCAACTTCCTTGTCAGCTTCTTTGGCCTTCATATAAAAATAATACACAACACTTGTGCCATGATGCGTTCTTATAAAGTCGATTACCCTATCAGGTAAATTATGTTTTTTTGCAATCTCAATACCATTAATCACGTGGTCGGTAATAATTCTTGCACTTTCTTTTGAAGACAATTCATCATGCGGATTAATTCCCGTAGATTGGTTTTCTGTATAGTAATTAGGGTTTACCATTTTCCCTACATCATGATATAAAGCGCCTACCCTAACCAACATGGCATTTGCTCCAATTTCATTTGCAGAAGCTTCGGCAAGATTAGCAACATTCAACGAATGGTGAAACGTTCCTGGCGATACATTTGATAGCTCTTTCAATAATTTTGTATTGGTATCAGATAATTCTAAAAGAGACACATCTGAAACCAACCCAAACAACTTCTCATAAGCATATATTAGAGGCTGTACGAATAGTGTTGCTAGTCCACATAAAATGAATAGCAAAAAAGTATTTAAATCTATGGTTTCGATACTTCCTTCATGGATCACGAAAAAAGCGAAATAAGCGATGATATATATTAAGGTAATCTGTCCTACGGAAATAAACAAATTAGCACGTTTATACAATTCTGAAACCGTTAGTATGGTTACAATTCCCGCTAAAATCTGTAGAAACATGTACTCATAACTATTTGGCACAATAGAACCTAGTAGAAGCACCGTGATAACATGGGCAAACATTCCCAATCGGGCATCAAAAAATGCTTTTAACACCAATGGTAATACGCAAATTGGCACTACGTATATGTATTCAGAATTATAGTTTACTACCAAAGTGGTAATAAAAACCATCAGTAGCACATTAAAAAATATAAAGGTTACTTTGGTATTGTTATCAAAAACTTCAATCCGATATTTTCTTAAAAAAAGCAATAACATCAATAAAGCCAAGGCTACTAACAAGGTGTATGCAAATAATATCCAATTGTAATTAGACTCGTTCCAAACCTGGGATTCATATTCAGATTGTAACGATTTTAATTTCTGGAATTTATCGCCTTCAACTACTTCTCCCTTGGAAATAATAAGCGTGTTCTTTTCCACACTTCCTCGCGTGTATGATATTTTGTTTAATTCATCATTTAAAGCTTTTTCGGTAAAAGATTTATTATAACTGAGATTAGGTTTAATTATATCAAAAAACAACGAGGTAAACTGTCCTGAATATTGATTCAGGCTTCGTTCATTTAACACACTTTCAATAATGGTTTTTACATCTTCCTGTGCTATTAAATTACCATAAATCGTATTGGTTTTCTTTGTGTTTCCGCTAAGAATATTAACTACTTTTTCATCCTTAAAATTATAATTTTCAGATAAAATCCCAAAATCATATAGGTTTGATATAATGTCCCTTCCAACGGTCTTTAACTTATTTAATTTTTCAACAGAGATAGAATCTGGAAAAATTTCTTTAAACGAAGCTTTATAATCCTCTAGCACTTTAGTTTGCACAGATTCATCTACATCAAAATACAAAAGTCCTCTATCCTTAATTTCCTGCTTTTCTTTTTCTATCTCGTCTTGGGATTTTCTTATGGCGAAATCAAAAGGAGCTTGTAAATCTTCCGATTGCCAAGGCTTCCCTTTTTCAAAATTGTATTTAAACTTTCCGCTTTTAGGAAATAAATACACGATTAAAAAAGTGGTACAAACAAATAATAAGGCTTTGTAAATCAATGAATGATTTCGATATAGCTTATTTATAAAGTCTTTCATGTATTGAAGAAATATTGTCAAATGTAATAAATTCTTAGGGTTATTCTGGTTTTTATAAACCCGATAATCCTTATACTATCTATTAAAAATTGATTATTTTCGCTTTAAATAATCATAAATTTTGAATTATGAATTCAGAAGTTGTAATTGTATCCGCTGCAAGGACTCCAATTGGTAGTTTTTTGGGTGCTTTATCTACTGTACCTGCAACTAAATTGGGTTCGGTAGCCATAAAAGGCGCTTTAGATAAAATTAATTTGAAACCAGAATTGGTGGACGAAGTATATATGGGACATGTTGTTCAGGCTGGAAACGGACAAGCACCAGCGAGACAGGCAGCACTTGGAGCGGGAATTCCGAATAGAGTCCCTTGCACCACAGTTAATAAAGTCTGTGCTTCGGGAATGAAGGCGGTCATGTTTGGTGCTCAAGCCATTCGTTTGGGCGATGCCGAAATTGTAGTTGCCGGCGGTATGGAAAACATGAGTTTAATTCCCCATTATTTATATGCTCGAACAGGCACAAAATTTGGACCAACAACTTTAGTCGATGGCTTGCAAAAAGACGGCTTAGTTGATGCCTACGATGAAAACGCCATGGGGGTTTGTGCAGATGCATGTGCTACGGCATATAAATTTTCTAGGGAAGCACAAGATGCCTACGCCATTCAATCTTACAAACGCTCTGAAGCGGCGTGGAACTCGGGGAAATTTAAAAACGAAGTTGTTCCTGTTGAAGTGCTGCAACGTAGAGGAGATGCTGTACTAGTCAATACAGATGAAGAATTCACGAAAGTGAAATTAGATAAAATACCAAGTTTAAGACCTGCATTTTCTGAAGATGGCACAGTTACCGCAGCCAATGCTTCAACCATAAATGATGGTGCTGGTGCGGTAGTTTTAATGAGTAAAGAAAAAGCTAAAGCATTAGGATTGAAGATTTTAGCAACGATAAAAAGTTATGCAGATGCAGCTCACGAACCAGAATGGTTTACAACTGCTCCAGCAAAAGCATTACCAAAAGCACTAAATAAAGCTGGAATCACTTTAGATGACGTTGATTATTTTGAGTTTAACGAAGCATTTTCAGTAGTGGCATTAGCAAATATGAAGATTTTAGGATTAACTGATGATAAAGTGAATGTTAATGGTGGCGCTGTTTCTTTAGGACACCCGTTGGGTTGTTCTGGGGTTAGAATTTTAATCACATTGCTTAGTGTTCTCGAACAAAATAACGCCAAAGTTGGTGCCGCGGCGATTTGTAATGGTGGCGGTGGTGCTTCTGCAATGATAATTGAACGTAGGGTGTAAGTTTGCAGTAAACAGTATTCAGTAATCACTCAAATGAAAAAAAATTATTTACATTTATTATGAAATTTACCTTAAATACAATAGTTAACTTTTTTGATTTATTATATTTTGATAATCTCGACGTTGCATAATAAATAATAAAAATAAGAAATAGTTAATAGTTCTATGCAATACGGAATTTGTAATTTAAGTATCATCCCTTTAAGATTTGAAGCCTCCGATAAAAGCGAGTTGGTGTCGCAGGTATTGTATGGCGATTTTTTCAAGGTTTTGGAGCAACGTAAAAATTGGAGTAAAATCCGATTAGCATTTGATAGTTACGAAGGCTGGATAGATAACAAACAATATTTGGAAATTGAAGCAGAAAATTACAATACCTTAAATGCTGAAACACCCAAACTTTCTTTAGATTTAGTTGAATTTGTACAAGATGAAGATGAGCAGCTCTACCCTATTCAATTGGGTTCCGCTCTGAACGGATTAGATGTACTTAAACATACTTTTGATGGGACTTCTACCGAAGGTGTAATTAATAAAGATAGCATTATTGAAACCTCTTTTTTATATTTAAACAGTCCGTATTTATGGGGAGGTAAAACGCCTTTTGGGATAGATTGCTCTGGTTTTACACAAATGGTGTATAAACTCAATGGTTACAAATTATTACGTGATGCCTCTCAACAAGCGACACAAGGAGAAGCACTTAGTTTTATTGAAGAAAGCGAACCTGGGGATTTAGCCTTTTTTGATAATAATGAAGGCGACATTATTCATGTGGGCATTATTATGAAAGATAATTATATTATCCACGCGCATGGAAAAGTTCGCATTGATAGACTAGACCACTCTGGGATTTATAATGTGGATACTAAGATGCACACGCATAAGTTGCGGGTGATTAAGAAGATAGTTTAATTACAAAAACCGACTATGCCAACTCTCACTGGCTGGCACTTCCCAATTCTCATTAAATTCTGCAATAGTATTTACTAGATTATTAAAAACAATTGTGTTTTTAGACACCGCCCTGTCCTTCGCCATCTTTTTAAAATCGATTAAAGTTTTGTAGGCGATGAACTCCCCTTGCTTGTAAGACACGTTCATTTTATCCATTAAATCGACATCATATTCCTTTTCTAATTGCTGAATAAAATGTACTGATGCATCAATAGAACATCCTGAAGCTGCATTTAAGTTTTGATTCAATCCAATCACTATAAATCGCTTGTATTTAATTAGATAGCCCGATTGTAAATCGCTTCCATGGGCTGTCCAGTTTTCAATAAACACATTTAACTTATTTTGAATTTCTTCAATTTCCTCTGGAGTGAATGATCGGTTGGCTTGGTAGATCCAAACTCGTGATTCTTCTGGTAATGTATTAAATTCTACTAGCATGATTTTGATTTATGATTGACGGTTTTCAATTTACGATTTTCAACAATGACCGTTTACAAATCCTGAGCATTAGCAATCAACTCAGCAATATCCATGACTTGAACGTCTTCTTTTTCTTTAGCTTTCATACCATCGGTTAGCATGGTGTTGCAAAACGGGCAACCGGCAGCTACAATCTCTGGTTTTACTTCCAAAGCTTGCTCTGTACGTTCTACGTTTACTTCTTTGTCTCCTGGTTCTGCATCTTTAAACATTTGAGCGCCACCTGCCCCACAACACAAACCGTTGCGTTTGCAGTTTTTCATTTCAACTAATTCTGCCTCCAGTTTCTGAATGAGTTCCCTTGGTGCTTCGTAAACATTATTGGCACGACCTAAATAACAGGGGTCGTGGAATGTGATGCGTTTGCCCTTATATTTTCCGCCTTCAATAGTTAAACGCCCATCGCTTAAAAGTGTTTTTAAGAACTGTGTGTGGTGCATAACTTCATATTTCCCTCCCAATTCTGGATATTCATTCTTGATGGTATTGAAACAATGCGGACAAGCGGTTACTATTTTTTTAACCTCATAAGCATTTAAAACCTCAATGTTTGTAACTGCTTGCATTTGAAACAAAAACTCGTTTCCAGCACGTTTTGCGGGATCTCCTGTACAGCTTTCTTCGGTGCCTAAAACGGCAAATTCCACTTTAGCTTTATGTAATAATTTTACAAATGCCTTGGTTATTTTTTTTGCCCTGTCATCAAAACTTCCTGCGCAACCTACCCAAAATAATACTTCGGGTTGTTTGCCTTGAGACATATATTCTGCCATTGTTGGCACTTTGAGTATTTCGCTCATCTTCTAAGTTTAGGGGTTTATTAGTTTAATGGTGTATAAGTTTAATGGTGTATAAGTTTAGGGGTTTATTAGTTTAATGGTTTAGATGCTCCTAACTTCTAAACCCCTAAACTTTTTTTAAACCTCTAAACTTTCTTTTAAACTTCTAAACCTATTTATTCGTCTTTCCAATTTAATCTGTCCATTTGGTTGTATGGCCAAGGCGCTCCGTTATTCTCGATATTGGTCATCATAGTATTGAGTTCAGTTGGTGCTGCAGATTGCTCCATAACCAAATAGCGTCGCATATCTAAAATAATGGATAGCGGATTAATGCTTACAGGACAAGCCTCTACGCAAGCGTTGCATGACGTACACGCCCACAACTCTTCTTTTGTGATATAGTCGTCTAGCAACTGTTTGCCATCTTCTTTGAACGCGCCATTGTTTGCATCTATATTTTTAGCTACCTCCTCTAAACGGTCTCTAGTGTCCATCATAATTTTACGAGGCGAGAGCTTTTTACCTGTTTGGTTTGCAGGACACTCGCTTGTACAACGTCCGCATTCTGTACATGTGTAAGCGTTTAATAATTGAATTCTATTCAAATCCAACACATCGCTAGCACCGAACTTTGCAGGTATGTCGTCTTCACTGCCTTCTGCTGGAGCTGCAAATGGATCTGCGTTTGGATCCATCATTAGTTGCACTTCTTTGGTAACCGCTTCAAGGTTATTAAATTGTCCTTGAGGTTTTAAACTTGCAAAATACACGTTTGGAAATGCTAAAAGAATGTGCAAATGTTTAGAGAAATACAGGTAATTTAAGAATATTAATATCCCTATAATATGTATCCACCAGGCACTTCTTTCTATAATATGGAGTGTTGTTTCTGGCAATCCTGAAAACAAAGGCGCAATAAACTGACTCACAACATTCCCTGAGTTTAACGCTTGAAACGAGGTATCTGTTGCATTCATTATCAAAAAAAGCATCATTAATACCATTTCGAAATATAGAATGTAGTTTGCATCATCTTTTGGCCAACTGGTCATTTCGCTTTTCCAGAAACGTGCAACTTTTATAATATTTCTTCGGATCCAGAAAATAATAACCGATACAAATACCAAACAGGCGAGAACTTCAAAAGCACCAATTAAAAAGCCGTAAACTGATGTTGGTAAAATACTTAAGCCAATTCTATGCGTTCCGAATAAGCCATCAATAATGATTTCAAGCACCTCTATGTTAATGATGATGAAACCTAGGTAAACTATAACATGTAAAAAACCAGAAATTGGACGACGCACCATTTTACTTTGCCCAAGCGCAATGTTAATCATGTTTTTCCAACGTTGAGAGGTATTGTCGCTGGTATCTACATCGTGTCCCAACTTAATATTTCTAATCAATTTCTTTACGTTTTTCGCAAAGTAACCTATTCCAAAAATTAGAATTACAGCAAAGAGAATATTAGGTATGTAAGCCATTTTTAGTTAGATTCTTCTTGATAAGGGATTTCTTTTTTTGATAAAATCCTGAAGTAGCGTTTTGGATGTAATTTTACATCACGCAATAGTTCTTCCAGTTCTTTCGATGCGCCCTTCATGTTAGTATATAACGCATCATCATTGAGTAATTTACCAATTGAACCTTCTCCCTTTTCAATTTTATCAGAAATACTATTAAAATTAGAGATTGTAGCCTCTAACTCTTTAATAACATTATTTAAATCGGCTTCTGCCAAATCTTGAGTTGTTTTAGATAAATTTGAAGATACCTTGTCAAAATTGGTTAAAGTACTATTTAACTTTTCTTCATTACTGGCAATAAGTCCGTTGAGTCCCTTTGACGCACTTTTAAAATTCTGCATGGTTTCGTTCAACCCAGCGATACTGGCTCTTAAATTAGCTTTCGTTCTTTCATCAAAAACATCATTTAAATTACCAAGTAACGAATCTGCGCCTACCATCATAATTTCAATCTTTTCCTGCAAAGGTGTTAAGCGCTGGTTTACCAAATCGGTTAATCCAGCTTTTACCGTTCCGTCTAAAAAATCGTCTTTCTTTGCTTTTTCCGCACCATCAAAAGCAGGTATAATAGCTATGGCCTTACCTCCTATTAAGCCAGTCTCGTATAGTTCGGCTTTACTGTTTTTTGAAAATTCAAATTTGCTTTCAACTAACAACTCTACCTTTAATTTACCAGAACCATCTCCTTTAAAATCGACATCAACAACCCTTCCTACGCTAAGTCCATTGATGGTAACTGGTGTTGATGGCACTAAACCTTCAACATTTTCATATTCGGTATAAAATGTAAGTGAAGAATTAAAAAGGTCTCTCCCTTTCAAATAATTAATACCGTAGTACAATAAAACAATTCCAGATATTACGAGTATTCCAGTTTTTACTTCTCTTGATATTTTCAAAATATGCTTTGTTTTAAAAACAAATTTAAAATAAATTTAGATAGTAACTTGCTAATTGGGTTTTGTTTTTAAAACTTCGGAAAGTGAAACCTTTTTATCATCTTTAAAAGCGACGACAAAACAAGATTTATAACCTTTAGATTTAGCCTGTTGCACTAAAGACTTCGTCTTGTTGTAATCGGAGGTATTTCCATAGAAATATTTATACAAATTACCTTCTCGGGTTCTGGAAATAGCATCTAAGCCTTTAAAATTATAGGGTTTTGGCATTAGTTTTCTAGAGCTTGCAGCAATTTGCACTTTAAAAACCACGTTATCAAACTCCATTGGTTCAGACTCTATTAAATCATTATTTTCAATAAGAACTTCTGCCGTGTTAAGATCAAGTGATTTTTTATATTTAAGGATAGCATCCAAAATAGCACTAGACATTTGTTGTTGTCCCATTTTAGAATTTAAATACTTCCCTTCTCTATTATTTGTTAAAAATCCTAATTCTACAAGCACGCTGGGCATTACTGTTTGATGCAGCACAATAAAACCTGCTTGTTTAACCTTTCGGTTTTTTCGGTTGAGCTTCACAAAATTATCTTGAATTAAACTGGCTAAATAGATACTCTGGTCTAAATATTCTTCAAGCCCTAAAATTACACTTATGGCATCTTCGGGAGAATTTGGATCAAACCCTGCATAATTCTTTTTATAGTCATCTTCCATAAAAATTACCGAGTTTTCCTTTTTGGCGACTTCAAAGTTTGTCTTATTTCTATGTAAACCCAAAACAAAAGTTCCTGCACCGTAAGCTTGGGAGGTATGGGAATCGCAGTGCACAGAGACAAATAAATCTGCATTGGCCTTGTTTGCAATCTTGCCCCTTACAAATAAATCGATAAATACATCTTTTTTACGTGTGTAAATAACCTCTATATTCGGGTGCTTCTCTAACTCTTTACCAACTGCCAAAACAACTTTTAGAGCAATTTCCTTCTCTCGAAAGCCATTTCCCAAATTTCCGGGGTCTTTCCCGCCATGTCCTGCATCCAGGACCACAACAAATTTGTCAATGGCCTGCGAACTAACAACTGATGGAAATGTTAATACTATTATAAAAGATACGAAAAGTAATATTCTGTTCGTTTTCATGTGATAAATAAAAAATTATAATCTTTATGTTTTACAAATTTTGAATATTTCTCAGAAAGGCTCAATTTTTGATGTGTCATAAAGATTTAAACGGCTAAACAAATCGGTTTATTTCAAATGATAATTTTTATGGAGAAATATAAATTAATCCAAGAAAAATATATGTAATTTTGGCGTTTCAAAAACCGAGCCATACTTTTACAAAAATACATTTAAAAGCGTTGCGTACAAATAAGTTTAAAATACTTTTTACATTAAGTTTTACTGTGTTTTTTAACACGTTCTGCTTCGCTCAAGACATCCCTAAAAAGACTAAACCGATTACCCCCAAAGCTCAGGATACTATCATAAAAAGCCTAGATAGCATAATTAAACCTGAAGTTGCGGAAACCCCTCAAGACACTACGGTAGTTGATTCCATTAAGCCTAAAAAGAAAGAGTTTTTAGAAAATATAGTGACTTATAAAGCTACCGATTACACCTCTTTAAATCAGAAAAAACAAAAAATATATTTGTATAACAATGCTGAAGTTACTTATGGCGATATCAATATAAAAGCAGGTGATATTACAATCGATTACAAAAGGAATGAGGTTTATGCTAGAGGAATAGTAGATTCTTTAGGTGAATACACCCAAGCACCTGTATTTACGCAAACAGGAAATAAGGTGGAACCAGATTCCATGCGTTTTAATACCAAAACCCAAAAAGCATTAATTTATAACAGTATTACAGAACAGGGCGAAGGCACCGTAATTGCTAAGATTACTAAAAAAGAGAACGATTCTGTTTACTTTATACAAAATGCAAAATATACAACAGCTGAAAATCTTGAAGATCCTGAATATTATTTGAAACTAAGAAAAGCAAAAATAGTTCCTGGAAAAAAAATTGTAACAGGTTTAGCCAACCTTTTTATATATGATGTGCCTACGCCTTTAGGATTGCCCTTTGGCTTTTTCCCGCAGTCTGAAAAACAAACTTCAGGTGTGCTAATTCCGACGTTTGGAGAGCAAAACGAAAGAGGGTATTTTCTGCAAAATGGTGGGTATTATTTTGCAATAAGCGATCATGTTGATTTAGCGCTGATGGGAGATTATTACACCAACGGCAGTTATGGAATTAGAGGCGAAAGCACCTATGCGTTGCGCTATAGGTTCAGGGGGAATTTTGGGTTTAGGTATGAGAATTTAATAACTAGCGAACGTGGTTTCCCAGATTATTCAAGGTCAACAGTTTATAATTTACGTTGGTCTCATAGTCAAGATGCAAAAGCGAGTCCTAACTCAAGGTTTTCAGCATCTGTAAACCTAGGAAGTAGCACTTTTTATAGAACATCTTTAAATCAAGCTACAACGGGAGCTTTCTTAAATAATACGTTAGCATCATCGGTGTCTTATTCTAAAACATTTATTGGAGAACCTCAATTGGATTTTAGCGTAACCGCAACACATTCCCAAAATACGCAAACGCAGCAAATAAACATGACGCTGCCAACGTTTCAAGGGAATATGGGACGGATATTTCCTTTTGCTCCAAAAACGGGGAGTAAAAAAGGCATCATCCAAAATGTCAACTTTCAATATAGCGTAAGAGGGGAAAACAGAATTCAAACTACAGATTCCTTATTTTTCAAAAAAGAAATGTTTGATGACGCAAAAACCGGATTTCAACATTCCATTCCTTTAAGTACAAACTTTAAAGTGTTTAAGCATTTTAGTTTGAGCGCAAGCACCAATTATAGTGAAGTATGGGCTTTTAAAACCATAGACAAACGTTTTGATTTTGATACGCGTGAGACCGTAACCGATACCATAAATGGATTTGACTCTTATAGAACCTATAATTTTAGTACAAGTTTAGGAACTACCATTTACGGGATGTTTAATTTTGAAAAAAAGGGAGAGGACAAAAAAATAAAAGCCATTAGGCACGTTATAAGACCTTCCGTAAATTATAATATAAATCCTGCTTTTGATAAATATTATGATAGTTACGACACCGAAGTAGTTACAGCAGATGGATTAACTATAGAAGAAATTGAATTCTCTCGTTTTGAACAAGGTTTGTTTGGTGCGCCCAATAAAAACTTCTCCAGTTCCATGGGTTTATCGCTTTCAAATAATTTTGAAGCAAAAGTTAGGGACAAGGACAGTACCGCTACCGAACCCAAAAAAATTATTTTATTAAATAACCTGAATTTCTCAACCGCTTATAATTTTGCTGGCGATTCTTTACAATGGAGCCCAGTAAGAATGAATGGTGGCACACAGTTTTTTGATAATAAATTAAGCGTAAACTTTAGTGCTACCTTAGATCCTTATGCCTTGGACAACAATAATAAAAGAATTGATAAATTCAATATTGATAATGGAGGTAGTTTATTCAGACTTACAAGTGCTAATATAAATGCGAGTTACTCGCTTTCAAGCAAGGGGACAGATAAAAAAGATAACAGAAGCGACCCAAGTGTACAAGAGAATATACGTAACGGAGGTCGTGCAGATGATTTATTTGGGCGTTCTGAAGATTATACCAGCAAAAAATTAGATCAAAATTCAAAAGACGATAAGGATAAAAATAGTGAATTCTACAATTTTAAGGTGCCTTGGAGTTTACGATTGGCCTATGCCGTAAATTACAGCAATCAGAGAAGGAATAGTGAAATATCTTCCCATTCCTTAATGTTTTCTGGAGATATAGAATTGTCGCCTAAATGGTCCGTTGGCGGCTCTTCTGGTTACGATTTTAAAAATCAAGGTTTTACGTTTACACAATTGCGTTTTGAACGCGATTTGCTAAGCTGGCGCATGAATTTTAGCTGGGTGCCTTTTAGCTCCAGAAGTTCTTGGAATTTCTTTATCGGTATTAAATCCAGCTTATTAAAAGATTTAAAATACGAACAACGCCGACAACCAGATCAAACGCTATAAATATTTCGGACTACATATAAAGTTCCATTTTTCTTATCTTTAGAAAAGAATAGTAAATCTTTAATATGAAAACAATAATAACTACCGAACATGCTCCTGCTCCACTTGGCCCTTACAATCAAGCAGTTTTAAGCGGAAACACATTGTATATCTCTGGGCAAATTGCGATAAACCCTGAGAGTGGTGATTTAATTTTAGGTGATATTAAAAGTGAAACGCTGCAAGTTATGAAAAACCTAGAAGCCATTCTGCATGCTACAGATCTCACATTTAACAATGTAGTTAAGTCGTCAATATTTATTAGTAATATGGATGATTTTGGAGCAATTAATGAAGTTTACGGCAGTTTTTTTGATGACGCCAATGCACCTGCGAGAGAAACGGTTCAGGTGGCAAAATTACCCAAAAACGTCAATGTAGAAATTAGCATGATTGCTGTTATTGCTGGTATTTAGGAAACACTTTCTTTTTTAAGAGCATATTTTTCTAACAATGTTTTTAGCTTTTCAGTATCAATCGGTTTTGCCAAAAAGGCGTCAACTCCAGCTTGTTTAGCTTTTTCTATGTCCTGATCGAAAGCACTCGCCGAAACTGCTATTATCGGAATGTTGTTTTTAGCATATTTGTCAGAGTTCTTAATAATTTTTGTGGCATCATATCCATCCATTTTTGGCATGTATATGTCCATGAAAATCATATCAAAATTAATGACTTTATAAAGGTTTACTGCATCCAGTCCATTGGTTACAAACGTACATTCAGCACCTTGACTTTCCAATAAAAACTTAATCACCTTTTGATTCATTTTATTATCCTCAGCTACTAAAACATTAAATCTGTAATCAAATTTATTAAGTAACATAGGATTCTCTGGAGGTAACCCTTGCTTTATATTAAGTGTTTTCTGTAATTGCAAGCTAAAGTAAAACGTAGATCCTTCATTTTCTTTACTTTCTATTTTTAAGTCCCCACCCATGAATTCAACTAATTTTTTAGTGACAGTCAACCCTATTCCAGAACCTCTATAATGTTGTAATGATGCAGTATTTTTATTCTCTAGAGTACTAAAAGCATGCTCCATTTCATTTTTGTTCATGCCAACACCAGTATCCTTTATATAAAACGTTACTACTTGGTGGTCGTCATAGGTTATGGTATGGTCTATGGTAATTTCAATCTTACCATTATTGGTAAACTTTATGGCGTTATTTACCAGATTCACCAACACTTGTTGAATCATGCTCAAATCTCCTAGCAATAAAAAATTGTGCTTTTTATCACTCATAAATTTGCACTCAAAATCCAAACCTTTTTCCCAAGCCTGATATTCAAAAATTTTGAATAATCTAGATAGGTCAGATTCTATGTCGATGGTCACCATGTTCAATTTCAAATCATGCTCATAACCTTTTGAGTTGTTCAAAATCATATTTACAAGTTGCAGTAAGTGTTCAGATGAATACTCAGCTATTTCAACCTGTGCAGTTTGATCTACATCTAAATCGGTGTTTTTCAACATGCGAATCATTCCCAGTATAGTACTTAAGGGAATCCGTATTTCATGACTCATGTTAGCTAAGTAAACTGATTTATGATCTGATGATTCATCGGCTTTTTGCAATTCCAACTCTAGTTCACTCAATCTCTTGTTCAAAAAAGATTCTACAACCTCTGTCTCCAATTGCGACCATATTAAATACAAAACAGTTGCAGTAGCAATAATTAATAAGATAAAAACTAATAACGAAAAAGTAATAAGGTAATTTATATCCTCTATATATTTAATACCAATAAAAAAGAAGGCACCAAGAATTGCTGCTCCAATAATGGAACATATAACCCATAGCGATAGTCCTTTTTTAGTCCTTGGGGGAAATATCATGATTCAAAATAATTGGCTTCCAATATACGAAAGTATATTTACTAAATGTAAACCAAATAAATGTACTTTTAATACTAAAGACTATAAAAAAAGCTATTTTTGGGTAGCTCCAAAAAGCAAATAGCAAATTTGCATTGAATATGATATTAAATGAGGCTTTAAAGATGTTATGATTCCTTAGCGATTTTTAATTATTATAATTTATTCATCTCTTAAAATATAAGAATCATAATTTTATAATAGAAAATATAAGAGTATCTAAGCCATATTTGTCTGGTTTCTAAAAAGAAAAAGCTTAAATTGTAAATGGTTAAATCTAAAACATCCTATGGCATTAAAAATTGTTATTTCACACAAGACATTATACAAGTACGATCGTTCGGTAAATCTGTCTCCCCATATTTTCAGACTGCGCCCTGCACCTCATAGTAGAACGCCTATTGAAGCGTATTCCATCAAAATAAAGCCCGAAAACCACTTTTTCAACTGGCAACAAGATCCTTTTGGAAACTATCTCGCACGTTTAACTTTTCCGGAGAAAACGAAAGAATTGTCTGTGGATATAGAAATTATTGCCGATTTAAAAACCATAAATCCGTTTGATTTTTTTGTTGAAGAATATGCCGAAGAATATCCTTTTGAATATTTAGAAACTACCAAAAAAGAACTACAACCCTATTTAGAAATTACAGATAGAGGTAAATTGTTGGAAGATTTTATGAAAACCATCGATTATACACCACGAAAAACCATCTATTTTTTAATTGATATCAATAGAAAAATCTATGAATACCTCAATTATAATATCAGAATGGATCCTGGCGTGCAATCTTGTGAACAAACACTTGAGCAAAAAAATGGATCATGTAGAGATTATGCGTGGCTGTTTGTGCAAGTGCTGCGCCATTTAGGATTTGGTGCCCGTTTTGTTTCTGGTTATTTGGTACAGTTGAAATCTGATGAAAAATCATTGGATGGGCCATCTGGTCCTGAAGAAGATTTTACAGATTTACACGCATGGGCAGAAGTTTATATTCCTGGAGCAGGTTGGATTGGTTTTGACGCAACATCTGGTTTATTGGCTGGAGAAGGTCATATTCCTTTGGCCTGTACGCCTTCTTTTGAAAGTGCTGCGCCTGTAACTGGTATGACCGATGTCTGTGAAACTGAATTCTTTTACGAGAACTCAGTTAAACGCATTTTTGAATCTCCAAGAGTTACAAAACCTTATACTGAAGAACAATGGAACGCCATTTATAATTTAGGGTTTAAAGTTGAAGAAGAACTTGAAAAAGGCGATGTTAGACTAACCATGGGTGGCGAACCTACCTTTGTTTCCATTGACGATATGGAATCGCCTGAGTGGAATACCGATGCCGATGGCGAACACAAGCGTGAGTTAGCAAAAAACCTTTCAGCACGATTATATGACGAATACGGAAACGGCGCTGTACTGCATCAGGCCCAAGGAAAATGGTATCCAGGAGAACCACTTCCAAGATGGTCTATTGAAATATGTTGGCGGAAAGATGGCATCCCAATCTGGCAAAACAAAAAACTATTGTCCCTATTTTCAGAGAATCCAGAATTACCAAAAGATGCCGATAAAAAATTCTTGGAAACATTGACAACCTATTTAGGCGTTTCAGATACACACATTAAACCAACTTACGAGGATGCTTTTTATTTCCTTTGGCAAGAAGGACAAATGCCAATAGACATAGATCCCACAAAAGAAAACGGCAATTTATTAGTGAAAGATAAATTAAAGGAAATTTTAAAGGAAGGCACTTCAAGACCCGTTGGCCATGTATTGCCTCTAAATAATTCTGATGGTGTTTGGTATAGTAACGATTGGGAATTAAGACGAAAGCACATTTTCTTAGTGCCTGGAAATTCCCCAGTCGGCTTACGCTTACCTCTTAATTCATTGCTAGAAAAACCAGAACAAGAAGAGTTTCCAAAATTTGAACCCGATAAGTTTACAAAACAAGGAAAATTACCAAATTTTGCAGATTCAGTTTCAAAACGTTTTGACAAGATTCAAGCAGAAGGTATTGCAAAACCAGAGCACGATTACTTTATTAGAACCGCACTTTGTGCCGAAATAAGAGATAACAAATTACATTTATTCTTACCACCGTTAGATGCTGCGGAATTCTATTTGGATTTGGTAGCATCTATTGAAGCCACTTCAAAAGCACTTCAAATTCCCGTGGTTTTTGAAGGCTATGATCCGCCACATGATAATCGTTTGGAATCCATGAAAATAACTCCAGATCCGGGCGTTATTGAAGTCAATGTACAACCCGCAAAAAACTGGAAAGAGCTTACCCATAACACATTAAACTTATACGAACATGCAAAACAGTCACGTTTAGGCACAGAAAAATTCATGTTGGACGGTAAGCACACCGGCACAGGTGGTGGAAACCACGTCACGCTTGGAGGTGTTTCTCCAGCTGATAGTCCGCTATTGCGCAGACCGAGTTTATTACGAAGTCTATTAACGTTTTGGCAACATCATCCGGGGTTATCCTATTTGTTTTCCGGTGCTTTTATAGGCGCAACAAGTCAAGCCCCTCGTATTGACGAAGCGCGAATGGAAAATCTATACGAATTGGAAATTGCGTTCAGTAAAATCCCAAAAAATGGCGAAGTCCCTTTTTGGATCACCGATAGATTATTTCGTCATTTATTAACCGATTTAACAGGAAACACACACCGTGCAGAATTCTGTATCGATAAATTATATTCTCCAGATTCATCTTCAGGACGGTTAGGGATTTTAGAACTTCGTGCTTTTGATATGCCGCCACATCCGCAAATGAGTTTGATGCAAAACCTCTTGGTGAGAACTTTAGTAGCATGGTTTTGGGAAACACCCTATGAACACGAATTAATTCGTTGGGGCACCGAGTTACATGATAAATTTTTGATTGAACACTATGTTCGCGAAGACATTAAGGACATCGTAAACCAACTAAATAAAGCCGGTTATGAGTTCAAGGAAGATTGGTTCAATCCATTTTTCGAATTTAGATTTCCGCTGCATGGTATGACAACCATAAATAATATGGACGTTGAATTACGGGCAGCCATAGAACCTTGGAATGTTTTAGGGGAAGAAATGACTGGTGGCGGTACTGCACGCTATGTGGATTCTTCGGTAGAGCGTATTCAAATAAAAGTAGCAAACTTCGTTAACGAAAGATATATTGTAACTTGCAATGGCGTTAAAGTGCCTTTAAAAAATACCGGTGTTAAAGGCGAATATGTTGCAGGAGTTAAGTATAAAGCTTGGAATCCTTATTCTTCACTTCACCCAACCATTGGCGTAGATGCACCATTGGTTTTTGATATTGTTGATACTTGGAACAAACATTCCATTGGAGGTTGCACTTATTTTGTGGCGCATCCGGGAGGACGTTCTTATGAAACTTATCCTGTAAATAGCTTTGAGGCAGAATCCAGACGCATCAATCGTTTTTGGGGACTTGGCCACACACAAGGCGATATTTTACCAGATAAAGAAGGTGTTATCGAGCAAGAAGAATATCAAACCATAAAAAGACAAACGAGTTCAAAGGAATTTGAGTATAAAGAATTACCGATTAATTTTGAGTTTCCCCATACCTTGGATTTAAGAAAAAAGTAATATGAAATGCCAGTAGATACCAATACATTTTTTCAAAATTATTTCTCTAGCTTCAGAAATTATGATGAAGTTTTAAAATCTGATATGTCTATTAACCCCAATTGGGAAAAGTTGTTGCAAAACCTTTCCAAAATGGGGTCTGAAAATTTATTAGCCAAACAAAAGGAAGTGGATTGGCTCATGGAAGAAAACGGCGTGACTTACAATGTCTATAACGATCCCAATGGGATGCACCGTTCTTGGGGTTTAAATATTGTGCCTTTTGTTATTTATGAAAATGAATGGGAATCTACTATAGAACGTGGTCTCAAGCAAAGGGCAGAATTACTCAATCTGGTATTAAAAGATATTTATGGTAAACGGGAACTTATTGCCAATGGCATCATTCCTCAGGAAGTCATATTTGCACATCGTGGTTTTTTAAGACAATGCGACCAAATTGAATATGCTACTTCTAAAAATTTATTGGTCTATTCTGCAGATTTAGCTAGAGGACCAGATGGCCGCATGTGGGTTGTTACAGATCGTACCCAAGCCCCTTCTGGTATGGGTTATGCTTTGGAAAACAGATATGCGCTTAATAGGGTGTTACCAAATATTTTTGAAGGTATAAATGTGAAGCAACCCTCGCAGTTTTTTAATGAGTTCAATCAGATGCTTTTGGATGCAGCTCCTAAAAATAAGAGCAATCCAAACATTGTGATATTAACTCCCGGGCCACTAAATGAAACCTATTTTGAGCATGCCTATTTGGCGTCGTTTTTAGGCTATCCATTGGTAATGGGTAACGATTTGGTAGTGCGACACGGAAAATTATGGATGAAAACCTTAAAGGAATTAAAACAAGTTGATGTAGTTTTAAGACGGGTTGATGATGTTTTTATGGATCCTTTGGAATTAAGAGAGGATTCTTATTTAGGTGTTGCTGGATTGTTAGAAGTTGTAAGAAATCAAGAAGTAACCATAGTAAATCCGATTGGTAGCGGCATTATTGATAACTCTGGACTCATTCCATTTATGAATGCTATTTGTAATTATTTCTTAAATGAAGATTTAATTTTACCACAAATTGCCTCCTGGTGGTGTGGACAAATAGTAGAACGCAACTACGTTATCAACAATTTAAAAGATTTAGTGGTTAAAAGAATAGACAGGTCTAATCGGGAAAATATTTTTTTCTGTGAGTTTTTAGATGATGAAGCTTTAAATAAGTTAAAAAATGAAATACTCCTGGCGCCCTATCAATTTGTGGCCCAAGAAAAGATTTCATTTTCTACGGCTCCAAATTTTGTGAATGGTACTTTAGAACCGAGAAAAGTCATGTGCAGAACCTTTGCCATTGCTAAAAAAGACGGGTATAGCATCATGCCGGGGGGATTGGTTCGGGTAGCTTCAGAACGCGAAACCCTTTTTGTGTTCAATCAAAGAGGTGGTATCAGTAAGGATTTTTGGGTGGTTTCAGATCAATTTCAAAATCATATTCAAAATTATGCTTGGGGAAATACTTCAAACTATAAAGTTTCAGATATGAACGATTTACCTAGTAATACCGCCGAAAATCTGTTTTGGTCCGGTAGATATTTGGGTCGTGCTCTGGTTACTGCAAGATACTTCCGTATGGTGTTGAATAGAATGAACCAACAACAATATCACAATGCTAAATCGGAATCTGAAAGTTTAATATTGCTCTATAAATCCATCACAAACCTGACCTCCACATTTCCAGGTTTTGTTGGCAAAGGTTCTAAAACGCGGTTAAAAGATCCATTAAAGGAAATAACGGCTTTAATAATGGACGATGATAGAATAGGAAGTTTAGCGCAAACATTATCAAGCTTTAATAATTCTTATTATTCACTTAGAAGTTTATGGTCTAAAGATATGTGGCGTGTTTTTGATGGCATTAAAAGACAATGGGAGAAATTTGAGGATAAAGGCGATTATTCCGTTACCGAACTTTCAAAATTATTGGACCGCATCATTACACGATTAATAGCTTTTATGGGGCTTATTGAAGATAGTATTTTAGTACATCAAGGTTTGTTGCTCTATTTCATTGGCTTACAGACCGAGCAAACCATGATGAATATTGCAAAATGCAGATCGCTGCTCGTCATAAATTATGAAGAACATTTACAATATGAAATACTGGAATCTTTATTAACAAGTCATGAAAGTTTAAATATTTACAGGTACAGTTACCGTTCTTACTTAAGTTTAGAAAATGTGATAAAGCTGATAATTTTAGATAAGGACTACGGAAAATCATTGTCTTATCAAATAAGACGCATTCAAAAAGATGTAGATAAACTACCAATTTCAGAAGGTGCTGCTGTTATTTCGAAATGTAAAGAAAAAATTGCGCTTGCACATACCAAGATGCAAAATTTAACTATTGAAAATCTATTGGAATTAAACGAAGATGCAACGATAAGACAGAATTTGGACGACGTTTTAGCCGAAGTTAGTGAGTTATTGCATGAAACGTCCATGGCGATTTCTGATACGTATTTCAATCATTCTTACATGCAAAAACAATTATCCAATCAAAATTTCCCATTGTCTTAAATGTTATACCAAGTATCCCATACTACAAGCTATGATTACGAAGATGGCGTTTCGTTTTGCCATAATATAGCGACTATAAAACCTAAAGATATTTTAGGGCAAACCTTAGTAGATTATAGATTGGACATTCACCCAGCGCCTACTGAGTTTTCTGAAAGAACAGATTTTTTCGGAAATACCATCACACGTTTTTCAATTCAAGAACATCATAAAAAACTACAAGTCATTGCGTTTAGCAAAATACTTAGAGATTATACTCAAGCACCAAATATTTTTGAATCTGCCAGCGGACAAAAGATCACATTAAATGAAGCTTTAACAGCTTTAAAAAATCAGAAACCAGACATATTAGACGTTAGACAATTCATTCTAAAATCTATTTTAATTGCTGAATTTAATTCAGAAATAAGGGATTATGCCGAAGTATCCTTTAAACCTCAAAGACCTATTTTTGAAGCAGCCAATGAGTTGATGCAACGAATTTTTAATGATTTTGAATTCAACCCAAATGTGACCAATGTAGCGACACCAATCTATGAAGTGATGGCGAAAAAGAAAGGCGTTTGTCAAGATTTTGCGCAGATTGCCATTGCTTGCATTCGGTCCATAGGTTTACCAGCCAGATATGTTAGCGGTTATATTGAAACATTGCCGCCCCCAGGAAAAGAAAAGTTAGTTGGTGTAGATGCGTCCCATGCTTGGTTTTCAATGTATATCCCAACGTTTGGATGGGTAGATTTTGATCCCACAAATAACCAAATCCCAAAAAACCAGCATATTATTGTGGCTTATGGGCGCGATTATTATGATGTGCCGCCAGTAAAAGGTGTGATTTACAGTTCAGGACAAAATAAGATGAAGGTTGAGGTTGATATTCGGGCTGCGGTTTAGGGACGGATTTTATTTGTTATATACCTATGTTGGTGTAGTATTTAATCCGTTAATATTTTTCGGTATTTCCTTTTGACAGATTTAGAATTCCTTAAACACTCAATTAATGAAACGAAAATTTCATTTTTCATTTTACCCCATATTTCATAATCAGTATTTTCAAGAGGGTAAATTTCTTGTAAAAAATCAATTTCATAATCATCTATTTGATGTCCATAAATATGAGTTTTAAACTCAAAGCTTTTCCCGCATTCGGTTATCTCTATATCATTAGAAATTACGAAACAGTTCAGATTTATTGATGGAAGTTCAATACAACCATTTTCAATTTCTTCTTTTTGGGGAATTGAATCTGTTCTCGTGGGAAGTGACGCTAAAATATTATGGTTATCTTGGTTTTTTAATACAATAAAATATTTTGGCTTTGCTGTATTTCCATTTTTGAAATAAAAAGGGTCAAAGTAAATTATAGTTCCTTCATCAAACATATTTAGTTTGCTTCTAAATAGTCAGAGTAAATCACTTTTTTTCTTTCATCGTGATTTATTAAAGCTCCCATATCAATTAATAACTCTGTATTATTAATTTCTTCCTTTTCTAATAATTCTAAAACAGAATTTTCTTTAGCTGTATTATGCCAAGGTGAATTTTTTCGATGTGTGTAATAAACTAAATCTTTAGCAGATTTGTCCCCGAATTTTTCAACAACAAAATCTAATAAATCAATATCATTATCAGAAAATTCATCGTAATTAAAATCAATAATAGGTTTAATTACGGTAACACCTTCTTCTGAAGTTCTTTCTATGTAATCTTTTAGTAAAGTTGTTTCTGAAGATAAGTCAATAAAAATCTCTTCTGAAACTGGACCAAATTTCCAAACTTTATATTTTAGATTAAAAAAAGGTATTCCACTTTTCTTAATTGATAGTTCATCTAAAATGTATATTAATTTTAAAGCTTTAGTTTTGGATAACTCTCCAATCTTTTCTGAAAGATAGATAATTGAATTTCCGACCTTAACTATTTGATTTTCAGATAATCTTATGTAAGACATTTTTTCCACATTGCAAAAATACAAAAAATAAAATTGTAAACAATCTGTTGAAAACTATATTTATTTGTCACTCATATCACAGCCAACGAGTTATATAACAACCCGCTTTGCGAAGTTTCAAACTTCAAATATTTACCCAATATGATAAAGAATCTACATCTTACTTAAAAAAAAGCTTCATTATATCTATATTATTTTATTCTATTAATGAGTATGCTTCGAAGTTACAAACTTCGAAGAGCCGGTCTTACAGAACACATGAAATGAACGCTTAGTTATTGAACTTACAAGTTATTACCCAACGTTATTTATTAAATCATCTAGAGAATATTTTTTAATTTCTTTTCTTTTAGTTTTAGATAATTCATAAAGTTTGTTTTTGTTTTGAATATCTAACCAAAGCATTGGGTCGTTTCCAAAAATAGTTCCAAAGACAAGCGCTAATTCGTGATTTAATGAACGTTCACCTTTTATCAGTTTACTTAAGTTTGATGGTTTTACTCCTATGTAATGAGCAAACTTATTTTGTCTGATTTCAAAAGCATTTAAATAGGCTTTAAGGAAGTCTCCAACTAATTTAGAGTGTTTGTCTTTAGAATTTAAATAATCTTCCATTTTGAATTTAAGAGCCATTAGTTCTATCATTTTTTTTCGTTCGCTCGAGCGTTCTTTCGATTTGTTTAAAAGAATAGCTTGAAATTCATTAAATTCTCTAGTTCCAACATCCATTTTGTTTGTTAAAACTTGTTCTTTATTTTTATTAATTTCTTGTTTGTTCATAATTCTTAGGCTTTTAGTATAAATACTTTTGTATTAATTTTAATCCAACTGAATCTTCTATATACATTCTTTGACCAAGAGCTTGTATTGCTCCATACCTTTTCTTGTACCACTCAATTAAGCTAGTTTTAGAAGTAAAGGTTAAGAATCCTTTATAATTACCTTCAATTTTAAAACTTTCTCTACAAGCAAAGGCAATTAAACAACCAGCTACATAATCAAATTTTTTATTTGAAGAACCAAAATTATGAGGCGCAATTTCAATTACATCCATAATTAGCATATCATTTTCAATTCTTAATTGTAAAACACCTTCAACACTTTGAGTACTATTCTTTAATCTTAATATATAGGTTTTAGTGTTTTTCTCCTTAATCAGTTTATTCCAATCAAATTTCCAACCGTCTTTTTTTAATGGCATTTTTCCAGATGCAAGAACAATTTCGACTTCAATTAGTTTCTTGTTTCCTAAATCATAGATGTATGTCATTGCTAATTAATATATTATCTAACGACCAATATAATATAAAATTGTCATAAATGTATAATTAATTATATTTTAATTATCAAAATATGAAATTTATCGTGTAGTTTTTAATGTTGGGTAAAGTTGTTGTGTATGGTTAGTCGCGTGGTTAAGCAAGAGCCGAATTTTTTAATTTTCTTATTATCTTTTTTTCTCAATAAGCCAAATTAAAAAATTTGGCGTATTTGCAAATATGCCTTTAACTTCGATTGAGCAACTGATTAGCTATGAGCTATATACGTTGTTGGCAACTGGCCTTATTTACATTAAATCCTGTACTTTTTCTAAAATCATTGGGATATGAATGTCGATTCCCTTTTCTACAGCTTTTGTTGTCATTTTGCCTACCCAAGTCATAATCTTTTTTCCTAATTTAACTTTATCTTTTTCATTTGCAGTAATATCTTTTAAATCAGATAAATCTTCTTCTGGAACATTTAATTGCCTTAAATCAGAAAGTGTTTGTTCAACTTTTTGGTTATAAATATTATTAATGTTCTGTGTTAGATTGTCAGCAACTCCAATAGTAGAATTTGCATTGTCGCCATAAATATTATTATTAATAATTGTTCTGGCCGTTTCTTTATCTTCTTTTGTTGGGCGATAATCATCGTTTTTTAAGTCAGGAAACGCTCTATCAAGTTCAAGTAATGTATCTATCAATTTTTGTTTAGTTATGTTTAAGATATGCCTTGCTTGACTAAATTGCATTCTTCTTCTAATTCCAATTATTCTGTCGCTATAGTTATCTCGTAAAGAGGCTACTAAATTCATTGGTAATTCTTCATATCCATATTGTTCATCCGTGTTGCTAATTCCTTGCTCAATTACGGAAATACTTTGTTTCGCGTCCATTTTGTAAAGTTTTCCATTTAAATCTTTGTCCAAATTTGTTAAATCATATGGAATCATTCTTTTTTGTCCAAACGGGTCAACTATTACAGCAAAAATATCACAAGGCAAAACTCTATAATTCGGCAATTTGTCATCATTTGTATAAACCATTTAACTCCGTTGAAATCCACTTTTTAAAAGAATCATTTTCAATTTCAAACGCTATTATTTTAGCTCTTGTTAAAGCTTGAGTTAAATCAATTTCGTCATAGGTTAAATCCTTAATTAATTGTCATATCATAGTTTTTTAGCTTGTTGCCAACTCGTTACATAATTACCTTTATGTTTTATATCCCATAAATAAGTCAAGATATAATACCTTTTTTATCACTATCATCCCGCAAATATAAAAACAAATTATGTAATAAATTACACCATGCAACCGACATAAATACCCCTAAACGAATACCTCTCTCCCTATAGAACCAGTTTCCTCAGGCTTCAACTCATAAACAAAATCAGGTTTTATAAACTCTTCCTTTCTATGGGATACATAAATAATTGCGGTATCACTTTCCAAAGCAATTTTATTGACCAATTCAGAAAATAATTTAGCATCGGCATCGTCGAGTCCGTTTGTAGGTTCATCCAAAATAAGAAGTGGCGGATGCTTAACCATTGCTCTTGCAATCAACACCAAGCGTTTATGTCCGTTAGACAAAAACTGAAAGCTTTTGTCTTTAATATTGAGCATATTTAAAAGTGCTAACCACTCATGTGCAATACTAATTTGTCTATCGGTTGGGTATTTATAAAGTCCTATTGAATCTACAAACCCAGAGATAATCATACTTTCGATAGTATCTCTTCTTTTAAATCCTCGCAACATTTCAGAAGTATAAAACCCAATGTTCTTCTTGATGTCCCAAACGGTTTCGCCACTCCCCTTTTTTATACCAAATAAGGTCATGTCTGCCATATACCCTTTTGGGTTATCGCCAGAAATTAATGAAAGTATCGTACTTTTTCCCGAACCATTTGGCCCTATTAGCTGCCAAAACTCTCCCGGTTTTATTTCCCAAGAAATATTTTTGATAATGGGTTTGTCGCCATAACTCACAGAAACGTTATTGAGCTGTATCAAAGGGTTATGTATTTCCCTTTCTATGTTGTAGGGTTTTGGTAAATCATTAGTGAAGTAATTATTGGTATTTTTATCAGCGTCTTCTGTTGCAACAAACAATTTAGGTTTGCCATCTTCTAAAATAAAGACATCTTCTATAAACGCTAAAAGATCTCGTTTTCTAGTAGTTATTTGTATGATTAAAATGTGTTTGCTTAATTCGGTAAGTGTATCTTCTATTTTAGATTGCGCTTCTAAGTCCAGACCATCAAAAACATTATCCAAAACGATATATTCAGGATTGGACTGTAAAATATGATTCAGTAGTGCACGTTTGCGTTCGCCTTCAGATGAATTTTTAAGACTATTTCTTGTAGCTGTTTGAACATCAAAATGCCCATGACGTATTTCCTCCTCAATAAACGTATTCAGAATGAATTCAGAAAAAACAGCACCTTTTAAAGTATTTAAGTCTTCAAACCATTCCCCAGAAGTAATGCTGTTGATAAGTTCTTTTTTGTTGGTTGTATTAGAAATGTAAAATGCTTTATGCTTGGGCACAAGTAAAAAACTATAGATCTTTAGTATGGAAAGGCACTAAACCATCAATTGGTCTGCGTACAAAATTCCCAGTCTTAAACCCCATTTCTTCCGCAACTTCCTTAATTTCTTTTTGGGAAAAATAGGCTATGGAACCAGCAAAATGCACAGGAACAGTTTTTAGTTCTTCCTTAAACTGCATGATCATATTAGTTGCAAAGAGGCGAATTCCCTTTTTTATAAGGTTTGTAGTATATTCAGAATCCTTATGCAAGAACATAAACTCAGCAAAGTTTGCCAAATATGCATTTGGACTTGGTTGCTTGTATAAATTATATTTTATATAATCTGCCTCCATGTTATACTTGGCTCCAAAAGCTATTCTAACATTTTCTGGCATGTGACCAAAGTAATAATCCCTAATCAATTGCTTCCCATAATAATTACCTGAAGCATCATCCATTAATGTATATCCAAGTGATTTAACACGTTGGTGCAACCTTTCGCCATCATAATAACTACAGTTAGATCCTGTACCTAAAATACAAACCACAGCAGCTTCCTTTGGATGACTTATGGTCGCATAAACAGCTGCCAAAGTATCTTCATTAACTTCTATGTGAGCATTTGTAAATATTTGAGCAAGAACATCTTGCAATAATTCCCTAGCATTTTCCGTACCGCAACCAGCGCCATAGAAAAATACGTGCGTTACTTTATCCGCATTAGATTTTAATTCCTCACTCTTCATAATTGTTTTATGAAGTTTCCTTTCACTTAGAATTGCTGGATTCAAACCTTTGGTACGGATCTTATCCATTAATTTTTTTCCGTTACTATCTACTGCCAACCAATCTGATTTAGTAGAACCACTATCAACAATTAAAATCATAAGTAATAGAATTAAAAGGTTAATAACATCACGTAAATTCATAGAAAATACGAAATATTAAAAGATAAGATCCCGATTTTCATCGGGATTAGTGCAACTTACTATTTTGATGAAATCAAAATAGAGTTTTACTAAAAAATCCACAGCATTAATCATTTTGATTAATGCTGTGGAATATATAAACAATTATTTTAAAGCACCAATATGTTGTGCTAAATCTACCAATTTAGTTGAATAACCAAACTCATTATCATACCAAGATACTAATTTTACAAAACCATCATTTAATGCCATACTTGCGTTAGCATCGAATGTGCTTGTTTTTGGTTCTGAAACGAAATCTTGAGATACAACACCTTCTTCAGTATATCCTAAAACACCGTTTAATTCTCCTTCTGATGCTTCTTTTAAAGCAGCTTTAACTTCAGCCCAAGGCGCCGGTCTTTCTAAACGACATGTTAAATCTACAACAGATACATCAACAGTAGGGATTCTAAAAGCCATACCGGTTAATTTTCCGTTTAATTCAGGAATTACCTTTCCAACAGCTTTTGCTGCTCCAGTTGAAGCAGGCACAATGTTGTTTAAGGAAGCACGACCTAATCTGTAATCTTTTTTAGAAACACCATCAACAGTTGATTGTGTTGCCGTTGCCGCGTGAACTGTTGTCATTAAACCTTCAGCAATTCCGAATTTATCGTTAATTACTTTAGCTAATGGCGCTAAACAGTTAGTAGTACAAGATGCATTAGACACAATAGTATTGGCAGCTGTAATTTCTTTATGGTTTACACCCATTACAAACATTGGTGCATCGGCAGATGGTGCAGAAATTGCAACTTTCTTAGCTCCAGCCTTAATGTGTTTACCAGCACCCTCCAAGTTTGTAAAAATTCCAGTACAGTCTAAAACAACATCTGCTCCAACAGCATCCCATTTTAAATCTTCTGGGTTACGTTCTGCAGTTACTCTTATTGTATTTCCGTTTACAACTAAGTTTCCATCTTTTGTAGAAATAGTGCCTTCAAACTGTCCGTGAACAGAATCGAACTTTAATAAGTAAGCTAAATGATCTACATCCAATAAATCATTAATTCCTACTACTTCTATATCTGGTCTTCCTGCAGCTACTCTAAAAGCAATTCTACCTATTCTACCAAATCCGTTAATTCCAATTTTTAATTTTGACATAATCGTGTTTATTAATGTTAAGTGCTCATAATATCTGAGACACGCAATAATTCTAAATTTATTTTTGATTTACCTTTTATGGCTTTATCTAATGGTGTTAATTCCATTTTGTTATTTAATAAACCAACCATATAATTGGTTTTTCCTTCCAATAAGGATTCAACAGCCTTTACACCCATTCTACTTGCTAGAACGCGATCAAAGCATGATGGCGATCCGCCCCGTTGCATGTGTCCCAAAACAGACACCCTAACATCGTAGCCTTCCATATTTTCATCTACAAAATCCTTAAGTTCAAAAATATTTTTACCTATTTTATCACCTTCGGCTACCACAACAATACTGGATGATTTTCCAGATTTTCTACTGCGCCTTAAAGATTCTACCAGTCTATCCAATCCTAAATCTTCCTCTGGTATTAAAATCTCCTCTGCTCCACCAGCAATACCGACGTTTAAGGCAATATGCCCAACATCACGTCCCATAACTTCTATAAAAAACAATCTATTATGCGAACTTGCGGTATCTCGAATTTTATCTATAGCTTCTACAACTGTATTTTGTGCAGTATCGAAACCTAAAGTATGTGATGTCCCAAAGATATCATTATCTATGGTACCAGGAATTCCAATGATAGGAAAATCGAATTCTTCGTTAAAAATCATGGCTCCAGTAAAAGTTCCATCACCTCCAATGGCAACCATGGCGTCTATTTCTGCTTTATTTAAATGATCGAATGCTTTTTGTCGTCCTTCTACAGTACGAAACTCTTTGGACCGAGCAGATTTTAATATAGTACCTCCTTTATTAATGATGCTTTTAACACTTCTGGCATCCATGGGTACAAAATCGCCTTCCATCAAGCCCTCATAGCCTCTATAAATTCCAAAACATTCTATGTTGTAATATGCACATGTTCTAACAACGGATCTAACAGCGGCATTCATTCCAGGAGAATCTCCTCCAGATGTAAAAACACCTATTTTCTTAATTTTTGTTGACATTAAATCTTTTAATTTCGACGTAAAATTACTAAACAAAAACCATATTTCGATAACATAAACCATATTTTAATACGATATCGAAACTATAACGTTTTAGTTAACAGTTATGAAGGACTTGTTAATGAAATTGGTAGATGAAGATGACTTCTAATTCTCGCTTTTTGAGGATTTTACTGAAATAAAATCTGGTAGGGACTCTTCGGTTTCTTCTTTTGTTTCAGGTTCAATAACTTTTTCTGGGGCTTCCTTTTTCTTGAATAAACTTCGAATTAATTCTTGAAACGTATCAAAATCTACATTATATGATAAACCAACACCTTGGGTGTAACTTATATTGTCGCCAAAATTACGAATGCTATTCTCTCTATTAAATACTTTGGCTGTTAGTGTGCCTTCATCATTTAATAAAAAGTTAATTTCTAAATCTCCTGCAACAACCGTTTGGGTTTCTCCCGCACCGCCTACTGGCACACCTACTTTGCCATTAAAAAACACACGATTGTTTAACTGCGTTTGAAACGTTAAACCTACCCTATCATCGGTTTGATAATCTGGTCTGTTTTGTCCCGCTTCGTAATAGGGATTCAAATTGAATTTTCCATTTTCACTAGAAAAAATACCGTTAACAATCCCGTTTAACCGTTCTGCAATGGTTCCAGAGAAATTTAAATCATTTAACCCTCTTGAAAACGAGCCTGTTGAGATTAAATACAAGGCTTGATTTTGCCTATCATCTGTTGATTCTAATCGATAATTTAACTCTGACTTTATAGTTGAATTAACATTTGGGAACTCAAATTCATAAATAGGATCTGGATGCTCCAGGTCTCCTGTTAAAGTAATATTAAGTTCAACCGGAATGCTTCTATTTATGGGATTATCCAATAAAGGCGATGGATTTGCTTGAGTTACATATGTTGCCAAAATATTTATTTGAGCTTTTAAAGGATCGCCTTCCCAAGCAATAGTACCACCTGGCTGTACGATAAACTCTTTTTGAATTAAGCCACCGTAAGCAAAATTGTAAACCCCTTCAAACACCGAGAAATCTCCCCACATATCAAATTTTCCATTCGTATTGATCTCAACTAACAAACCACCTACACCGCGACCTTTTAAAGCATGTCCTGTTTCCTTATTTATAATAATTTCTACCTCAGCATCTTGGGTAACGTCTAAATCAAAATCCAACTCCAATCCTTTTATTTCCTCAAACACAAAAGCTTCGCCATTTTTTCTTGCCAGTTTTTCTTCTGGAGTGATAAAGTGAATGAATGAATTATCACCAAAAGACTCTGTATCATTCAAAGGAATTTTAAAAACCGTTCCCCGTTTTGTTTCGCCAACCACACTAATAACCAACTCTTCGGTTGGGCCGTAAATATTTGCTGTTCCGCCAACAAAGCCAGTACCGTAATACAAAGCTTCTTCGGTTTCTTTAGTATCAAGCACCAATAAACGCCTTGTTGTGATCCCTAAATCTAAACTCCAAACGGATAAATTAATATGGCTCAATTTACCATTCAACTTCCCTTTAGTATTATGTTTTGTATCGGTTAACTCTATATTTTTAAAAATAAAACTTTGGTTTTCTAAACCCACCTGAGCCCGATCATTAAATTGGTAATCTACATTTAAGAAAGGAATGGTAAACCCTGATCTATCTAATCGTAAGTCGCCATTAATCTCTGGCTTGTTTACGCTGCCAACTACGTTTGCTTTTCCCGTAACTTCTCCTCTAATATTTGACAAAACATCTACCAGTAAAGGATTTAATGGAATAAGGTTAAATTTATCAAACGTTACATCTACATCCATATTAGCATTCTTTCCGCTCACGCTAATATCACCAATCGCCTTGAACGACTTTTCAATATCATTATCAATACTTACATCTACTTTGTAATTTGTTAAATCTTCATTTCCAACAATGTTCGCCCTAAAATCTCCTAACAGAAACTTATTCACTCTAAAATCGCTAACTACAATGCTAGAATTTGGTAAATAGCTCCCGTTTTTCTGAAGAATGTCCAACTTACCATTTACATTTCCTGTGAGCAATAAACTATCAACATCTGGTGTGATTTTAGAAAGCCGTACATTTTTGAAATTCAGTTTTAAATCTTTTTCGGTAGAATCTTTTAAGAACCCTGAAAGCCGTACTTCCTCTTTACCGTGATTTATTTTTAATCTGTCAATATTGATATAACTCAAATCTTTACTGAAAGCTATCTTATTGAATTTATCATCATCGCCATTAATAAACCATTTGAAATTTTTAACGGTTACATCGGATGTTTTAAAACCTACAACAGAATTATTATCCTTATTAATGGTATGGTAAAAACTGAGATTGAATTTATCGTTATTTCGTTTTCCTCCAGTAAATTCTGAACGCATAAAAAGCGTATCGTTTACAGTAACATTAATTAAATTGAATTTTGAGGTGTTGTAATATTTCGTGTTAATACTATCTACTTCCACATAGGTATTAAAAACAGGATTGTTATTATCTACCTGGATCTCTACGTTTTTTGCAAAATTATCCAACAGTTTTATTTGCGGCGATTTAAAGGTCAACCTGAATTTTTGGGCATCACTCTCTACCCTACCACGTACAAATGTGTTTTTACCCAATTCTATCTTAGGATAAAAAACCTCTATTATTTTATTATAAATTTTAAAATTGAAGTTTATTTTCTGGTTATCGGCAACTTTATTCGGAATGTAATTCGTATAAATGTTTCCCAAAGAGTTTTCAATAAGCTTTATCAAATCGTTTATTACAAACTCGCCACTAATCCCACCTTCTATAATTTCGGGAGAATCTATTTCTATAAATCGAGTTTTGCCCTCAAAACGTGATGCTATCTTAAACCTTTTGAAATTATAAGTGTCATTTTCATTTTTATAGGAGGTGTTTCTAAACGTAATTCTACCATAGGCATCATCCAAATTGCTGCTATTCATATTCATATTAACAGTACTTCTAAAAATTGAAATACTGTCTTTTTTCACAAAATTCAATGCATTTAAATTGGCATAATCCACCTTTGCTTCAAAATCATATTTATTTATTGCTCCAGAATAATCCAGCAAACCATTAAAATTTAGCTGTAGGTTTCTATCATTCACTATTAAAATACCATCAAAAATGCCGTTCTTGATTTTTCCTGACACTTTGGTTTTCTGATAGTTATAGGCATTGTAAACAATTTGAAATACATCGCCTGTAACTTCCGTATCAATAGTTTTAGCAACAAAACCGCGTCCGTTAACATCAATGTTTGCAGATACAGTACCTACTTTTGGGTCTTCAAGAAAAGTACCCAAATCAAATTCTTTTAGGATGAGTTTTCCATTATATTTGGCATTATCAATATCGTTTACTTCTGTGATGCTCAAATCTGAATCTATAAAACCCAAATCGGTATCAATCGTAATGTCTGCCTTTACTTTTGAAGCGGTAATTTGAGAATTTCCCTTTATTCGAAACTTCCCTAATCTATCAAAGGAAGAAGGTATAGATGCACCCAAAACATTTGGCAATAAAGCCTTTAAATCTCGGTAAGTTGATGTAAGGTTGCTAAATCTACCATGCATCGAAAAATCGTCAGTTGCTTTACTAAACAGGTTTTTAAAATCTAAATCGCCATAAACTTTTGTGTTGGTACTGGTGGTAAGTTGTAAGTTTTCGGCATGTAAATCATTCAATGTTCCTGAAAGATTGACGTTGAATTTAGTATGTTGATGTTGTCCAAATTCGTTATAAAACGTATTCAATTCATTCAAAAGCACATTAGACTCTTTAAATGAAGCTTCAATTTTTACTTTATCTACAAAAAAACGTAAATCTTCCCTTTTGTATAGAAATTTTAAATCGCCCTTTAAAATAGAATTTTCTGTTTTAAGCTGTAGCTTGTCAAAAATCATATGAGACCGCGTGTAAACAAAATTGGTCATCATATTCTTTACAGTTACACCTCTGGTATCTACAAAAGAAAGCGTATTGATTCTTGTACTAACATCACTCCCATTAATTAAAAAATTAGTGGCATTGATATTTAAATCATAAAACTCAAGAACTTTTGTGGTTTCTCTATTTTCGTCCAGTAATCTAAAAATTCCGTTATAAATAGAAACATCACTAGAAGACAACAAGAAACTGCTACCGCCCTTGGTAGGGTTATCGCCCTCTAATTTTTCTACGAAAATATCAAGATTTGTTTCATCGTAACCTTTATAGGTTTTTATATTGAACACCAAATCCATGATATCAATATCCCCAAACACCAATTGTCCGTTAATTAAATTGGGAAAACTCAATATTGAAGTGTTTAATTCTTTAATACTTATAAGTGTATCTTGTTTAAAATCTTCGATGTAAATATTTTTAAGCTCCACATCACCATTAAACTGCAATCCTACTCTTTCAATATTAATGTTGGTCTTAAAATCTTCGTTAAGGCGCTTGGTTACAGATTTACCAAGACTGGTTTGTACTGCTGGAATGGAAAGCATTAGTACCAAAATAACAAACAGCAGCAAAAGGATAGCTACAATTTTTAATAGTATTTTGAGTACTCTTTTGATAATTTCTAAATATTAAAATTGGTTTGAATAAACACAAAAACTTCCACTACTTAGAAACTAAATAATGCCTAGTTTTGTATTTACGAATTTCTTTAAGGAAACAGCTGTTTACTTGTTTCCAAAATTAACAATTATTGTGCCTAATATTAACTAATGGCTGAACAAAATATTTTTATCCTTGGAATTGAGTCTTCATGCGATGACACCTCTGCTTCTGTGATACACAACGGTAAAATTTTAAGCAATGTTGTGGCAAGTCAAAAAATACATGGCGACTACGGCGGTGTAGTACCCGAATTGGCGTCTAGAGCGCACCAACAAAATATAGTTCCAGTAGTGCACCAAGCTATAGAAAAAGCAGGGATTACTAAAGCACAATTGCATGCCGTAGCTTTTACAAGAGGCCCTGGATTAATGGGGAGTTTGTTGGTAGGCACATCATTCGCGAAATCTTTGGCATATGGTTTAAATATTCCTTTGATTGATGTGAACCACATGCAAGCGCATATTTTGGCTCATTTCATTGAAGAAGACGGATTTAACAAACCACCTTTTCCTTTTTTAGCGATGACTATTTCTGGCGGACATACCCAAATTGTTAGGGTGGATAATTATTTTGAAATGAAAGTTATAGGCGAAACCATAGATGATGCTGTTGGAGAGGCCTTTGATAAAAGCGGAAAAATTTTAGGTCTCGGTTATCCCGCAGGACCTGAAATTGACAAACGTGCAAGATTGGGAAATCCAAAAGCGTTTCCTTTTACGAGACCACGGGTTGATGGTTTAAACTTTAGTTTTTCTGGTTTAAAAACAGCCATTCTTTATTTTATTCAAAAGGAAGTAAAAACGAATCCTAATTTTATAGCAGAACATTTAAATGACATTTGCGCATCTATTCAATATACAATCATTGGTATTTTAATTGAAAAATTGAAGAAAGCATCTAAGGAAACCGGCATTATGCATATTGCTATTGGTGGTGGTGTTTCGGCAAATTCTGGGATTAGACAAGCGCTGAAGGATGGCGAACAAAAATTTGGATGGACAACTTACATCCCAAAATTTGAATACACTACCGATAATGCTGCTATGATAGCTATTGTTGGATATTTAAAGTATTTAGAAGGCGATTTTGCGAAACAGGATGTGATGGCCTCAGCTAGATTGAAGATTTAGGTTATGAGATTTAATAAACCTCATATTTGGTTTTGGATATCAGCTATTATAATTTTTATTATTAGTTTGTTTTATTCCAATTCTGAGAAAGTTATCGATATAAATGTTCACGATACGTATTTTGTGATAGCACACTATCATGCTCTTAGATTATTGTCATTAGTGTTATTTTTTATTGGTTTTATTTCTTTTTTACTTTCTAAAATAATTAAACGATTTGGAAAATGAATTAACCATTTTACTTTTTGAAGCCATTTTTTATGGGTTTTGTTTTACTTCGTTCGGGTGTTATTTCTTGAACTTATTAAAATCTGAAGAAACTAAACATTTACTTATTTTTTTATCCACTCTTAATCTTTCATTCATAGAGTGCAAACTCATACCCAACAGTTTCCCTCCTAACAAAGAGGTATTAAGAGAGGTGTGAGTCAAAATATCAAAACGTCGAAATAAGTTGTAAACAACAAATTCTTAAAAACTTATTCCATTCTGAAATTTATCCTACACTTTAAAAATTAAATTTGAAAAAATTTAAAATAAACACCATGAAAAAACACCTACTTACCTACATTTTCCTTTTAACCTCTACACTTGTAGTCGCTCAAAATAATACAGAAGAAGCTTTAACGTCTATTGAAACCCAAGAACAAGCAAAACAATTCATTGAAGACAAATATGCTTTTAATAGTAAAATATTCACTTTTAATGAAGAAAAACATAAAACACAATTAGCGAAAACTTTGTTTAAACTTGAAAAAGGAAACGTAAAATCGGTTACTACTGAATACGATAAAACCTTATATAAGATTCTAGAAAAGAATAGCACACCCTATTACAGAGTCTCTTATATTTATTTAGATGGTTCTAAATATACTTCGGAGAGCATCAATGAACTTCGAGAGAATTTAATAAAAAAGTACAACAACGGCACACCTTTTAATGCCTTGGCGAATCAATACTCCATGGATGACAATGCAAAAAGAGGCGGAGATACTGGCTGGTTTGTTGCAGGCCATATGTATCCAGATTTAGAAAATGCCGTAGTTTCAGAACAACATGCATTAGATGATATGTACACAATAGATATTCCTTTAAAAAAGGCGTATTATTTAGTGCTTCAAACTTTTGAACCTAAAGAAATTTCAGAAATAAAAGTTTTAAAAATTGTTGAACCTGTAGAATAATGCAGCTTTTTTACAGCCAAGATATTAATCAAGATTCTAGCGATTTTTCTTTTTCAAGAGAAGAAAGCAAACATATCGTTAAAGTATTGCGTAAATCTATTGGCGACGAATTGCATATTACCAATGGTAAAGGATGGTTGTTTACTGCCAAAATTTCGTTTATAAGTAACAACAAATGTACTGCGGGTATTATTTCGAAAGTAAAACACCCCAAAAAAGATTATAAGTTGCATTTGGCAGTCGCTCCAACAAAAATGAACGACCGCTACGAATGGTTTCTAGAAAAGGCTACCGAAATTGGGATTGACAGCATCACTCCTATTATCTGCGATCATAACGAGCGTAAAGTGATTAAACCAGAGCGTTTTGAACGTATTTTGCAATCGGCCATGAAACAATCTTTATCGTGTTATTTACCCAAATTAAATGATGCTATTAGCCTTAAAGAGTTTGTAAACCAAGATTTTAACGGACAATCATTCATCGCACATTGCGAAGACACCGATAGAAAATCTCTAAAATCAGAGATTCGACCAAAAACAGATATTACTATTTTAATAGGGCCCGAAGGCGATTTTAGTTTAAGTGAAATTGAAATGGCTCTCGAAAACAAATTTATTCCTGTAACTTTGGGAAACACAAGATTACGCACCGAAACTGCTGCTATTGTTGCATGCCATTCGGTAGCGCTTACAAATGAAATCTAAAATGGGCAGAAAATTATTGTTTATGAAATCGGTTTTATCTCTTTTCTTTTTTCTCTTTTCTATCGTCCTGTTCTCTCAAGAATTAGCCGTTTTAAAATACAAAGGGGGTGGCGATTGGTATGGCAATCCAACATCCTTACCTAATCTGATAGAATTTTGTAATAAAAACATCAAAACAAAAATAAAGCCTAAACCCCAAACCGTTGAAACGGGAAGTCCTGAACTATTTCAGTTTCCTTTAGTGCATATGACGGGACATGGCAATGTGTTTTTTAGTGAAGAAGATGCTGAAAACTTGAGAAACTACTTAATCTCTGGGGGTTTTCTGCATATAGACGATAACTATGGTCTCGAGGAATTTTTAAAAAAAGAACTTAAAAAAGTATTTCCAAATAAGGATTTGGTTGAAATTCCAAAAAACCATGCTATATTTAATATCGCCTATAAATTCCCTAACGGGTTACCAAAAATTCATGAACATGATGGTAAACGTCCTCAAGCATTCGGTATTTTCCATGAAGATAGACTGGTATTGCTTTTTACTCTTGAAAGCGATTTAGGCGACGGTTGGGAAGATCCAGAAGTACACAACGATCCCGAAGATGTTAGGGAAAAGGCGCTTAAAATGGGTGCTAATATTGTGAAGTATGCTTTTGAGAATTGAAAAGCCCCCTAACCCCCATAGGGGGAATGCCTACTCAACTGCTAACTTCCAACTTCCAACTTCCAACTTCCAACTAATTTATGCAACTCACTCACTACAACACTAATTTTCAATCAAAAACATTTCCAATTATGTTGGTTTGCGATAACGTTACAAACGCTCCAAACATTGGGAGTTTATTTAGAATTGCTGATGCTTTTGGTGTTGAAAAACTAATTCTTTGTGGCAATAATATCACTTTTGGCAGAAAAATGACAAAAACATCCAGAGCTACCGAAAAGGTCGTTAATTTTCAGATAGAAAAATCTGCTTTAGAAGTTGTAAAACAATTTAAAAGTGATGATTATCAAATTATTTCACTTGAAATAACTGAAACTAGTAAACCCATTCACAAATTCAAATTTTCAAAAGAAAAACCAATTGTATTAGTTATCGGCGATGAAAATTTTGGGGTTTCAGACGCTATTTTAGAAGCATCAGACGCTATCATTCATATTGATATGTTTGGCCAGAATAGCAGTATGAACGTTGTGCAAGCAACTAATATTGTACTTTACGAAATTACTAAGCAACTAATGTAGCATTTAGCTGCAGACCTGTCAGGATTTTAAAACCTGACAGGTCTCAAAAAATTTCCAATTTTGGTCATTATGCTTCAAGTTTCAATGTTTATATTTACCACATGAATTCCAACACCATTTCAAACGGTATTTTAAAAGCAGTCGGCATTATTTGCGGTATTGCGCTGTTGTTATATTTCTTGTATCAAATCCAATCCGTTATTGGCTATGTTGCTATTGCCGCTGTTATCTCTTTAATCGGGAGACCTATTGTACTGTTTTTAGAACATAAATTAAAGTTTAGGAACACAATAGCCGTCGTGGTAACAATAGTTATTTTATTAGGCATTTTTGCTGGATTAGTAGGTTTATTTATTCCTCTAGTGCTAAAACAAGGACATAATTTATCGCTGTTAAATATTGAAGAATTACAGGGGAATATTGAAGACTTATACGTCGAAATCGTCACGTATTTCGATTTGTATCAAATTGATGTTGAGCAGTCTTTAAAAGAATCAGATTTATTATCTAAAATAGATTTTTCGTTAATCCCCGATTTTTTAAATTCAATAATAAGTGGTTTGGGGAGTTTTAGCATTGGTTTATTTTCGGTGTTATTTATTTCTTTCTTCTTTTTGAAAGACAGTAAACTGTTTGAAAATGGCATTCTAACCTTTATTCCGGACAGAAAGGAATCTAACTGGAAAACATCTTCCACAAAAATTAAAGATTTATTATCGCGCTATTTTGTGGGCTTAATTTTTCAAATATTGATTCTGTTCATCATTTACACTATTGGGCTGTTAATCATTGGGGTAGAAAACCCAATCGTCATCGCTTTCCTTTGTGCGCTTTTAAATTTAATCCCGTATGTGGGTCCTTTAATTGGTGCTGGCTTGATGTTAACTTTAACTATGACAAGTAACTTGGGCGAAAGTTTTAGCGACGTAATTTTACCAAAAACCCTTTGGGTCCTTTTAGTTTTTATCATCGGGCAGTTGGTTGATAATTTTGGAAGTCAGCCTATAATTTTCTCAAAAAGTGTAAAGTCGCATCCTCTTGAAATTTTCCTAGTGATACTTATTACAGGTATTTTGTTCGGAGTTATTGGATTGATAATTGCCGTACCTGCTTACACAGCTATTAAGGTGATTTCAAAAGCCTTTTTATCAGAAAACAAGATTGTAAAGAAGCTCACTAAAGACTTATAGTTTTCATTTGAATAATCACATTTTAAATACTGAAATTCAGGAATTTATAACAAATAATTTAAATTCTGACATGAGCACTATTCTTTTAAAAGGAACATCATTTCCTAATGTTGCTACTTCTGAAATAATTGAACAAATTGAAGCCAAAAAGCGATGCAAAAACAAACTATCCACTTGGTTTCATTGTGAAAACATATACTATCCAAATAAACTAAATATTGAGCAAACCTCTTCTGAAATTACTGCAAAATATAAGTCAGAATTAATTAGTGGAAAAAGTATTATCGACCTCACCGGAGGTTTTGGTGTTGACTTTTTTTATTTTTCAAAACAATTTGAAAATGTTGTTCATACCGAAATAAATAAGTCGCTTTCTGAAATTGTAAATCACAATTGCAAACAACTTGAAATTTCAAATATTAAAACCATAAACACAGATGGTATTGATTATTTGAAAAGAGAAAACACAGATTTTGACTGGATTTATAGTGACCCTTCCAGACGTCACGATACCAGAGGAAAAGTTTTCTTTTTGAAGGATTGCCTACCCAATATTCCTGAAAATTTAAAGGTATTGTTTAGTCATTCAAAAAATGTGATGCTAAAAACATCGCCTTTACTGGACATTTCTTCTGGCATTAGCGAATTAGAAAACGTTAAGACTATTCATGTGGTAGCTGTAAACAATGAAGTTAAAGAGTTATTATGGATCTTGAAAAATGGCTATAATGATTCTATTGCCATTGAAACTGTTAATTTAAAATCTACTCAAGATGAAAAATTTAACTTCAAATTAAAAGATGAAAAAGATAGTATTGCAAGTTTCAATAATCCCCTAACCTATTTATACGAACCAAATTCTGCAATCCTTAAATCTGGAGCTTTCAATCAGGTTTCAAAACAATTAGGTGTTTTCAAATTACATCAACATTCGCATTTATATACTTCAGAATCGTTAATTGGTTTCCCGGGAAGAACTTTCAGAATTGAAAAAGCTATTTCTTATAATAAAAAGGAAATCAACAAATTAAGAATTAAAAAAGCAAACATCACCACTAGAAATTTCCCTGAGTCGGTTCAAAATATCCGTAAAAAATTCAAAATAAAAGATGGAGGTGAAAACTATCTGTTTTTTACAACAGACTTAAATAACAAAAAAATAGTGTTAATTGCCAACAAAGACCTAAAACTATAACACATAAAACACTCGTTGGATCCTATTCTATTATTGAAAGTAATTAAGATACAGCATCAAATATCCACATAAAATTTAAAATACTAATAGATTTTTAGTGTTGTACGTCTTTGCATTTTGAAGTTCAATTTTAATGCTTCTTTTATTAAACGCCAGTATTGGAATCTCAATAGCGGCTTCCATATCTTTTATTAAATCTTTATGAAACAAGTTATGGAGTCCCCAATTATGTTTGCGCTCCAACATGGCCAGCATACTTGCTTTTTCATTATTCAAAACACTCAACAAACCTGATTTTATTTCGCTTGACACAATACTTCTAAACGTTATTTCTGGATACGAAACCTGTTTTAAAAGTGTTTTTTTAAATTTTCCCATGTTTTCTTGCGCTATGTCTTTGTCCATTTCGTAAACATGTACTATTTCTATGAGCGCACCAAATGGGCTCGCTATTTCTATAAGTTTTTGGATCGATAAAATATCTTCTTCCTCAAAATCACTAGCATATACTATATTTGAAAGCACATTATAGGGCATATCATTTGGTACCATCAATAATGGCACTTTAATTTTATCCAGTAATGCATCAGTAATACTACCAGAAAAATAACCTCTAGCACTACGGTGATCTTTCTTGCCAATAATAATTACATCTGGGTTTGATATTTTAGAAAACCGCAAAATACTTTTAGAAATAGAATCGTTTTCAACCACGTGAATGTTAATCGCTTTTAAGCTAAATTCATTTTTAAGATGTTTTTTACAATACTTTTCTACAAGTTCTATTTGCTCTTGGTGTATTCTTTTTTTTAAAGACTCTAATGGTAGAATAGTTGAATGGTTAATTGGTGGAACATCATAAACATGTAAAACATGTAAATCTGCTTTCATAATAGAACTAAAACGATAGGCATACCGTAACGTTGAAGCAGCATTGGAACTACAATCTGTGGCATATAGTATAGTTTTCATGACAATAGTTTTAACTTGGTGGAACAACTATTTAACAGACGGTTTTTTCTGTGAAGGTTTATATTCTTTAGATCCTTGATAATTAGGGTTTGGCTTGTCGTCTTTTTTAGATTTACGCTCCTTTCCCGTAATCTCTTGGATATTTATGCGGTAAACTACTGGCAAAGATTCTTGTTTGGCTTTTCCAGAAAATTCTGGAATAAAACAAAGCTCTCTTTTTTCTTTTTCTGCTATATGTTTTTTAACCCCAAGTGAAAATTTATGTAATCCATATTTTGCGTCCGGCCCCTCTAATTCCTCAAAAGTACCCTGTACTAATATGGACCTCCAGTTATCAATAGATTCTATTTCAACAACTTCGAGTGCCACAGCATTATTTAATCGTAACGCTTTTGTTTTATGGCCTTCGCCAGTATAGCCGATGATAATAATGTTTTTTTTGTCGTAATAATAGGTAATAGAAATCACAAAAGGCATATTTCTATATACATAAGCCAAATGGCCTATGTAATTGTTTTTAAGTATTTTAAGACATTCCTTTTTACTTATATTGGTTATCATGGCTAAATTTTTAATTATATAACCAATGTATTCTATATTTAGGGTTTTTTCAATGATACAAATCAGTCTGGAGTATTTTCGGGTTGGAATATTTAGAATATCATTTTTTAACTTCTACTTTTAATTCTGGTATTTTGATAAGCTCTATAGTGGTAGATGCCAAAATTACCTTGCCATTGGTTTTTTCAACTTCCTTATTAATTTTGTCATGCAACAGATGTCCTGCAATACGTCTTTTTTTATAATCAACAATATATCTTAGGTTAAATTGGATCCAATTATCTGTTAAAGTAATCGCCAAACTAGGTTCCACAATGGCATCTTCTATATAATATTTATTGACCACAGCTTTCCATTGTGCTTTTGAATTGGATGTGTATTCGGAAAGGGTTTCTGAAGCAATTTTAATGACTATAGATTTTGCCAATTCAATATCGGATCCATACCTGATAGGTAAATTAAAAGCATCCCATATAAAAGGAAAGTCTTGCGAGTAGTTATAAACAGGGCCTTTAAACACAAAGGCATTACTCAATTTTACAATTCTACCCGTGTAATTATCACTATTAACCCATTGTCCAATTTCCATCATGGTCGTGTAGATGCTATCTACGTCAATCACGTCGCCTTTAATGCCGTTAATTTCAATGCGGTCTCCAGGTTTATAGACTTTAACAATAAAAATGTACAGCGATCCAGCAATGCTCAATATAAGTTCTTGTAGTGTAAAAGCAATACCTGCTGAAAACAGACCAATGGCGAGTGTGAAACCTTTAATATTACCCGTGAAATACGAAAGGGATAAAAGTATCAAAATAACATATCCAATAATTTCTATACCTTTTTGAGATCTATATCGGACTGATGTATCGGAAACTTGCTTTTTTAAAAAACGCCTTATAAGTTGAATTAAAATAAGAACAAACGCAACCAGTAAAATATATTTAACAACGCTAAATATAGTTGGGTTTTCAACAATCCAATTTTTTATTTGTTCCTTTTCAGTCATTTATAAAGCCTCATAAAACTCTATTTTTTCAACTCAATATCAAGTTTAGCAAGCATGATCAATTCCGATTTGTTTAGGCCAGCAAACGAGGCGGCAATGGCATGTGCTGTTTTTAATATGAGTTTTCTAATCGGTTCTGTAAACAAATGCGGTTGCTCATTTTTATAATCAACAAAATCATTAAATAATTTTTCAGCATTCAAAATATCCTGTTTATCCAACCAATCAAAAACAATTTCTATTTGGTAGGCAGCATCTGTATGGAATTCATCTTCAAGTTCATCAATATCTAACCATTGCATTTTTACCACCGCTTTAAGTTTATCAAATTCAGCATCACGCACCTGATTATCAGCCGCGGCAATAGCATAAAACAACTTACCGAGGTTTTGATAAAACTTAAGCGTCATTTTCTTTTTTGATTTCATTTTAACTAAAATTAGTATATAATAAAGTTAACTACATGCTGCGCAATTAGACATGATATAAATCAGTCAGGATAAACTTATACTTTTATTTAGAATTATTTTTGCCACCCCCTATGCAATTATCTTTAGTCATAGAACGGGGTGTTAAAGAAATCTTTTATATGTATTTAAAGCAGCGTCATCTCGGGCGCTTGTGAAAATTTTTGTCTGATGCCTCAGTGCGACATCTTTTCATTTTTTATTGAAGGATCTTTTACCACACGCATTTTTCTTAATTCGATATCTAATTTGGCAAGCAGCATCAATTCTGATTTGTCTTCACCTGAAAACGACTTTGTAATGGCATGTGCCGTTTTTAATATCTTTTTTTTTGTTTTAAAGCTAAAGAGATGGTTTTGCTCATTTTTAAAGCTCACAAAATCCCTAAAGCACGATTGCGCACATGGCTTATTTTCGTTGTTCAACCAATCAAAAATAATTTCAATTTGATTGGCCGCATCGGTACAATAACCATCTTCAATAGGAGCCAACTTCACCCATTTCTTTTTTATGATGTCCTTCAGCACGTCGGATTCTTCCTTTTGCGGCACATTATCTATGGCCGCAATGGCATAAAATAGTTTACCTATATTCTGATAAAACTTAAGTGTCATCTCTTTTTCAGGTGTCATTTTTATGGTGTTTTTATCGCTATAACAAAGCTAACCACTAGTCATGTATTAAGAAATGATATAAATCAGTCTCATATAAAATATACTACGGAATTTTTCGTACTTTTAAGATACTTTTTTATAAACGTAAGTTTTCATGTTCAAGCAAGACCAAGAAATATTCAATATTCTGCTAGAAGCCGTTTCTGAAGGTGTTATTATAGTCGATAGCGACCAAAAGATCCTGGAGGTCAATTCGTTTGCCGAAACTATTTTTGGATACAACAAAGATGAAATTTTAGACAAAGAGTTCCATTTGCTTATTCCTTCTGAAAATCGTGTGAGCCACGCCCTATATATTGAAAAATTTATTGAAAGAGGTGAACGTCGAAAAATAGGAGAATCGGCAGACATTTTTGGCTTAAAGAAGGATGGCACCATTTTTCCTGTAGAAGTTGAATTAAATCCGTTTTTCATCTATAACAAATCTTATGTTATGGCTTTGGTTAGAGATATTTCTGAAAAGAAAACGACAGAAAAAAATTTGATGCTTAAAAGTAGAGCGTTAGAATCTGTTAATAACGGCATTATCATAACAGATGCTTTAAAAAAAGACAATCCAGTAATTTATGTTAATTCGGCTGCTCAAAACCTTACCGGTTACACAAGGGAAGAAATGCTTAATAATAACTGCAGAATCCTGCAAGGAAAAGACAAAGACCAAGAGCCTCTTAAAACCCTTAGGAAAGCTATAAAAAAAGGCGAAAGCTGTCAGGTGACCCTACGTAATTACAAAAAAGACGGCACCCTATTTTGGAACGATTTATACATTATGCCCATTACGAATAACGAAGGTGTTGTTACAAACTTTATTGGCATACAGAATGATGTTACCAATCGTAAAAAAGCCGAAGATGAACGCCAACACCTGGCTTCTATTTTCGATAAATCCTTAAATGAAATCCATGTTTTTGATGCCGAAACTTTAAAGTTTATCAATGTTAATTTTGGCGCGCAAAAAAGTCTTGGTTATACTATGGAAGAATTAACGCATATGACACCAATAGATATAACGCCATATAATAGTGAAGCTGAATTAAGAAAAATCATTGATGTTTTATTTGATGGGAATGTTGAAAAACTAGAGATTGAATCGGTTCAACGAAGAAAAGATGGTACCGAGTATCCCGTTGAAGTTCATTTGCAGCTATCAAATTTAGGAGAAAGGACGGTTTTTGTTGCCATAATTCTGGATATTACAGAGCGTAAAAACTACACGACCAAACTTGAAAAAAAAGTAGAAGAAAGAACGCAACAGCTAAAAATTGCTTTAAGTAAGGAAAAAGAACTTAATGAATTAAAAACAAAATTTTTATCCTTAGTGTCGCACGAATTTAAAACGCCTTTAAGTGGTATTTTAACCTCCAGCCAGTTACTGAGCAAATACCAATTAACCGAGCAGCAAGAAAAACGCGATAAGCATATAAAAACCATTACCGACAAAGTTCACCACTTAAACAGTATATTAAACGACTTTTTATCATTTGAAAAATTAGAATCCGGTAAAGTTAACTATAAGTTTAGCCCATTTAAATTAAGCAAAATGGTTAATGAAGTGGTTTATAATGCCAACATGCTTTTAAAGGAAGGACAACAAATAAATTACCCCAAAAATATTGATGGTCTTACCATAGTCCAAGACGAGAAAATTACGGAGATAATATTATCCAATGTACTGTACAACGCCATTAACTATTCTCCTGAACATACCACTATTGATATAGAGGTGAAACAAAATAGTGACATCACAACGTTTAAAATTATGGACCATGGCATAGGGATTCCAGAAAAAGATCAAAAACATATTTTTGAACGTTATTTCAGGGCAGAAAACGCTGTTAATACACAAGGTACCGGTATAGGTCTAAATATTGTAAAAAATCATTTAGAGAACATAGGAGGCACTATAAGTTTTACCAGTGAAGAAAACAAAGGCTCTTGCTTTACTATAACATTTCCTAATTCGGCAACCCAATGAAAACAGTTTTACTTATTGAGGACGATGTTGTTTTAAGAAAAAACACGGCAGAACTTTTGGAGTTGGCCAACTATAAAGTTATAAAAGCTTCAAACGGAAAAACCGGCATTACATTGGCAAAAAAACATCAGCCCGATATTATTGTATGTGATATTATGATGCCTGAGTTGGATGGTTATAGTGCTCTAGAAAAGCTGTCAAAAAATAAAGCTACAAAATATATTCCTTTCATTTTTTTATCGGCTAAAACAGAGCGCAACGATGTTAGAAAAGGTATGAATCTGGGCGCAGACGATTACATAACCAAACCTTTTACGGAAGATGATCTTATTTGCGCCATTGAAAGTCGTTTAGCAAAAGTTTCCCTTTTAAAGGAATTACATCAAAGTCAAGAGAAAGATCCCGTTTTACGAGATAGAAATGAAATAATGACACTTAACGATTTAAAAAATTTCTTTGATGATCACGGCAATCCATTCTCTTTTAATACAGAAGATGTCATTTATCGCGAAGGCGATCATTCTAATTTTATATACTTAATAACTACTGGCGCCGTAAAATGTTATAAAATAGATGACAAGGGCAAAGAACTGGTAACGGCTTTGTATAAGGAAGATGATTTATTTGGCTATACATCGTTCACACAAAACACACCACACAAAGAAACTGCAACGGCATTGGCAAAGACCAAACTGTTGGGGATTTCAATTATTGATTTTAATAATTTGCTGAGTAAAAACCATAAAGTTCTTTTCGAAATTATAGATCTTTTAACAGATGATTTGTCGGTTGTAAAAGAACAACTTTTGCAAATGGCCTATGGTACTGTTAACAAAAAAACCGCAGCTACTATTTTAAAATTTGCCGAAAAGATAAACCGTAAGCCAGACGATCCCATAAAAATTTCCAGAAACGATTTGGCAAGTGTTGCAGGAATTGCTCCCGAAACATTAATAAGAACTCTTACCGAATTTAAAAAGCAAGGTATTATAAAAGCAGAGGGCAGAAATTTTAAGGTCGTAAACATTCAAAAGTTGAAAAGCCTCATATAGCTACGGCTCTTGTTATTTTAAAATCACTATTGTCCGATTAAATTTCGCTCCTCTGGAGCTTTCTAATATTTTTTGCTTCGGTCTATAAAGATTACGCTCCTCTGGAGCTAAAAAAATCCCATAAGGATGGAATATTTATAGCAAAAGAAGAACTTAAAAATCAAGCCCCATCGGGGCGTCATCTTAAAAATCGCTTATTTAGTCTGGGGTTGAAAGGTTTCTAAAATTTTTTATCGGACACTAATGTTTTAAAATGATTAATATCATTTTGTATCTAACAACTACATTTTAAATTAGTACGTGTAAAGATGCTATGTGATGAAAAATATATTGTTACCTACAGATTTCTCCAAAAATTCATGGAATGCCATTAAATATGCAATTAGTTTTTTTGAAAAAGAAACCTGCAATTTTTATGTACTCCATGTAAATAGATTAAGCAAAGTTCTAGTTAACGATTCGCCATACATCACTGCGCAAGATGTTTTAGAAGACGCTAACGCACAACCAGGGAAAAAACAGCTACGGAATATTTTAAAGCGTATCTCAAAAGATTTTACAACAAATAAAAAGCATAGGTTCTATACACTTTTAGATTATAATTTTTTTGTAGAATCGGTAAGGAAACATGTTGAAGAGAAAAAGGTAGATTACGTTGTTATGGGCACTAAAGGTGCTTCAGGGTTAAAAAAAATTATTGTTGGCAGCAATACTGGCGATGTTATTACTAAAGTAAAGTGTACCACTTTGGTTGTCCCAGAAGACGCTCAATTTATAAACCCTAAAGAAATAGCATTCCCTACAGATTTCTTGCTAACCTATGATATTCAAATACTGGACCCCCTTTCTGAAATTTTGGAAAAACACCACTCTACATTAAGAATTCTTCATATAAGCAAAAAGAAAGCAGATCTGAATGGTGACCAAAAAAATAGCAAAGAATTATTAGAAGATTATTTTAGTCACTTACCCCACAGTTTTCATTATTTAACCAATAAAAAAGTAGAAGATGCCATACAGTGTTTTGTAGAAAGCAGAAATATAAACATGATTTGTATGGTAGCAAAAAACCTCAATTATTTTCAGCAAATCTTATTTCATTCAAAGGTCGAAACCATAAGTTATCATACGGAAATACCCTTTTTAGTACTGCACGAAAAAACATGATAAATGCTGTATAGTTCATTTTTTTTACCAAAATTTTGGGGATGATATTTTATCCCTGAATTAATTTTTGTAAACTGATAAATATCATTTTACAGTAAGAAATTGTGATGTAATTTAGCATAATAATTAAAACGTTCTTACGCATATTAACTGTCTAAAATCAAGGGATTCAACAGTATTATTTAGTTTTATTACTAATTTTTAGGTTGTTGCTTTTGCAATAATTCAATGATATAGTTGAAATTAAATGATAAAGCTAAAATCCCGAGAAAACAGGAAGCCTAGGCTTCCTGTTTTAAAAAAATCTAGGTTTTAATTGTTGTAAAATGATAAAACCGAAACAAAGTGTTTAAAACTATTATTTGACAGGAAAACCGCAATGTTGCTTTTAGACATAAAGGGTATATTGTAGAAAACCGAAACGTTAGATGATGACATTAAACACTTAAGAAAACAGGAGGCTCGGCTTCCTGTTTTTGAATAATACCGCGTTTTCATTGGAAGATGTTTAACGCTGTTTTTAGAAATATTTGTGGCTATTGGTTATCTGAAGATTTAATATCACTTTTATTAGAGGTATTAATGATTAGGGAAGGTTAGTTAATAAAATCAAATATTTCGAAAAAAGGAAACAGGAAGTCTTAGCTTCCTGTTTCTTATTTAAAGAGTGGCTATTAATCAGTTTGCATGGTTTTTCTATGTGAATGAAGAAGGGGTTGTTAATTGGCAATCCCTTTTTTTGTTTTATAATACATCTATCTTAATTCTGAAGCACTCCAATCTGATATATATCATTGTAACATATTGTTTTAGTATTTATTTTTAGTCCTAAACAATTTATGATGATGAGAAAAATACTGATCTGATGAGAAAAATACTGATCCCTACCGATTTTTCTGAAAACGCAATGAATGCCATAAATTATGCTATAGATTTATTTAAATATAAAGTTAGCGAGTTTTATTTTATGCATGCTTATCAAGATGATATTTATGCCAATGAAGCCTTATTGGCAAAAAAAACCTTAGATGATGTTACAGCTATTATTAGTAAAAAATCTGAAGAACAATTAAAAAGAACCGAAAAGATTGCCAATAGCATTTATAATAACCCAAAGCACTCATTCCATATAATATCGTCAAACAGTTTGCTAATTGATGAGGCAGATAAAATAGTTGATCAAAAAAACATAGACATTATTGTAATGGGAACTCGTGGTAAAACAAACAACAGTAGGTTAACCTTTGGCAGCCACACCTTACAGGTTTTAAAATATGTGCAATGTCCCGTTTTGGCAATTCCAGAAAACTATAAATACACCCAACCAAAGCATATTCTTTTCCCCACAGATTATATGATACCCTATAAAAGAAGAGAATTAAAATTACTACACGAAATAGCAGTTCCCTACAGAGCCATAATAGACATGCTTTACATTTCTAAAAGCAATAAACTGTCATCGAGACAGGAAGATAACAGGGCGTTTATAGAAAGTGAATTGGGCAAAAATAAAATCAATTTTAAAATTGAAAACAGTAAGCATATCATTAATACTATTTATAAATATATTAAAGAAAACAGTACAGACATATTGGTTATGGTAAATACTAGACATTCTTTTTTAGAGAATATTTTGTTTCGATCTACAATAGATGAGTTGAGTTTAAATCTTGACATCCCATTTTTAGCATTGCAGAATATGAGACGATATTAATGAACCATTAAAATTTTAAAAAGCCATGAAAAGAATACTGCTTCCTACCGATTTTTCTGAAAACTCTTGGAATGCAATATCCTATGCTTTACAACTTTTTAAGAATGAAACCTGTGAATTTTACCTACTGAATACATATACCCCAATAATTTATCATGTAGAACATGTTCTGGTCAGTCCAGAACAATATGGTTTTGGTGATCCTATTAGAGAAGCTTCATTAAAAAATTTGGATGAACTAAAAACCAGAATAAAAAGGGAATTTAATAATCCAAAGCATACAATAAAAAGTACTGCAGCCTTTAACAACTTAGTCCCCCAAATTATAGAAGTTGTTAAAACCAGAGCTATAGATTATGTAATTATGGGAACAAAAGGCGCAACTGGTTTTAAAGAGATTTTATTTGGATCTAATACGGTACATGTGTTTAAAAATGTAAAATGTCCCACAATAGCCATTCCAGATGGTTTTAATTTTGAAACACCACGCGAAGTTTTATTTCCAACCGACTACCAAATTGATTATCAAGACCATCATATAAAACCCATATTAGATATTGTCTCGCTTCATAAGGCAAGGGTTAACATATTACACGCTACTTATGGATATGATCTATCTGAAGAGCAAGAACAGAACAAGAAAACTCTAGAGAACTACTTTAAAAAATCAGCATACGTGTTTCAGAGTGTTAGCAACCAAACTGTTGAAGAAGGAATTACTAATTTTCAATTAAAAACACATATTAATTTATTGGTTATGATCAATAATAAACACTCATTTTTTGAGAATTTATTTTTCAAGAATACTATAAACCAAATAGGATTCCATTTAAGCATTCCATTTTTGGTCATTCCATCAAAAAAGCATGATTCTTAAATCGTCAAATAGGGCAAACATATTAATTGAAATGAACTTATAGTGTTAAATGTCAAATCATACCCAACAATACAAAAACAACAAGCTATGAAACGTAAGATTTTATTACCCACAGATTTTTCAGACAACGCTTGGAGTGCTACCGTATATGCCTTAAAACTTTATGCAGATGAAGAATGTTCGTTCTATTTTTTAAACTCTGTAACCATACCAGGGGCACCCTTTGAAGACCTTTCAAGCAAACTATTAAAAACAATGGAGGAAAAAGCTATGAAAGAATTGTTGGACTTAAAGGCACTGGCAGAAACCGTAAACACAAACGCAAATCATGATTTTAATATTATTTTAAGTACTAATGATTTAAACAAAGCCATTAGGGCTAATGTTAAAAAACACAGTATCGACCTCGTAATAATGGGCACAAAAGGCGCCACGGGAGCACGAGAATTTTTCTTTGGCAGCAATACCGTTAGAGTTATTAATACTACAAATTGCCCTGTTTTAATTATTCCAGAAGAACACGATTTTACAGTCCCAAAACAAATTGCTTTCCCTACAGACTATAACCGCTTTTATGGTATTAAGGAAATTCAACCTTTAACACAATTAGCAGATTTATATAATTCTAAAATAAGGATTGTACACATTAATGTCAAGGAAGAGCTCAATGATGTTCAAGACTATAATTTAATGATGCTCAAAAGCTATTTAATCAATTACGACCATAGTTTCCATTGGATGCCAAAGTATGCTAAAAAGGCCGTAGAAATCAATGATTTTATTGAAGAATTGGGGATTGATATACTAGCCATGGTAAAATACAAGCGCAGCTTTATTGAAGCAATAATAAAGGAACCTGTAATAAAAAAAATAGGATTTCGTCCCCTTGTGCCATTTTTGGTTATTCCGGAATGAACTGATAAATATCATTGCCCCCAACAACCTATAAAGGTAAATTTATATGAATTGTTAACTTAAGAAGTATATAGCAAATCAGTCCGGGCATTAGCGAGGTCAAAATATATTTTAAACGAAGACAGCTTACAAAGTAAGTCGAGTACATGGGGGATATCATTCTTTAATAGCATTTCGACTGCACGTTCAACTGGACACATATTAATTTTTAGAATGCACTAAAGCCATACACTTAAACAAGCTACCGCATGAGGCACAGAATATTAATACCAACAGATTTTTCTAAAAATGCATGGCATGCCATAAAATACGCACTTGAATTATACAAACATGAGTATTGCAATTTTTACATTTTAAACGTGTTTTCTGCATCCAATAATATTATAGATAGCTTATTGAATCTAGGCCCAGGAAGCGAACTGTACGAAACTGCAAAATTAGAATCTGAAAACGGCCTAGCCAAGGTTTTAAATATGATAGCTTTCACAAATTATGATAACCAAAAACATCATTTTGAAACTATCTCTTCTTTCAACAATGTTGTTGAAGCCATTAAAAATAGTGTTGACGAAAAGAATATTAATTTAATTATTATGGGCACAAAAGGCAAAACAGGTTCCAGAAAAATCATGTACGGCAGTACGGCCATAAATGTGATGGAAAAAGTACGCAATTGTCCGGTAATTGTAGTTCCGGAAAAGGCTGCAATAAAATTACCCAAAGAGATTGTTTTTCCCACCAACTATAAAACGACTTTAAAACAAGAAGATTTACGCCACTTAATTTACATTGCAAAAAATTGTAAGGCATCTATCGAAATTCTACATATTTCTGAAAAAGAGGGACTGGACACGAAACAACTTAGCAATAAAAAACTTTTACACGTCAGCTTTAATGGGGTTAACAATGCTTTTCATAAGCTTAGCACAATGGATATAGCAACCGCAATTAACTGCTTTGCAGAAAGTAGAGGAAGCGATATGGTGGCTTTTATAAACAAAAAACACATTTTCTTTGGAAGTATTTTAACCCATCCATTAGTAAAAAAACTTGGATATAATTCTAAAATCCCCATACTGGTTATGCACGACTCGCAAAACTGAATATAAATTTTCAGTCTTAAAAAAAGACTTATAAAATAGTTTGGTATGCCTACATCAAAATTAAATCGAATAAAAAAACAAACAGGTGTTTGGTTAGATAAGGACAAAGCTATTATTGTTACTATTTATAATGGCGATGTTAGTTTGAATACTATAGTATCTCATATGGAACATTTCCATGTTCATGGTGGTTCTGGAACACGCTCTAAAGGCGGTCCACAAGATGTTGTTCATGACAGTAAATACTTAGAGCGCGAAAAACATCAGCAAAAAAAATATTTCAAAAAATTAGCTTCAGAAATTAAAGATACAGATGCTATTGTGCTTTTTGGCCCAGCAGAAACCAGAATAAATTTCAGTAAAGCTTTAGCCAAATCTTATAAAGGTTTAAGCATTAAAGTTAAAGATGTTGTAAAAACAGACAGAATGACGAACAGACAAGTAAAAGCTTGGGTAAAAGCATATTTCAAATCCAATAGATTGTAATTTTTATTTCTGAAACAAGAAAAGCAAAAATTTTAAACGAAATAAAAATGCTTTGTAATCATTCAGGATAGACCTTTACTATCAAGCAGAAGGCACTTGAGGGAGACAACTACAAGAAGGCGCAGACGAAATACGCTTTTTTGGAAAATACTACCCTATAAAAGCCACCATAAAACGTATAGAAAGCTTATCGGCACATGCAGATCAAAAAGAGTTATTAGATTGGATGGGCAACATTAAAAATAGGCTTGAAAACGTTTTTTTAATTCATGGCGAACCTACGACCTTAGATGGGTTTCGGGTAAAAATAAAAAATACATTCAACTGGCAGGTTACCATTCCAAAACTTACAGATGTTGAAAAAGTGATGCTATAATTTTAAAATTTTTCAAATACATAAAGGCTTCCGATAAACCTCATAACTAACTGATATATATCATTGTAAAAACCTATTTCTGTAAATATATTAGTGCATCGATACAAGTTTAACCTAAACAGATATTATTATGGCAACATTAATGAAAAAGAGAAGACGCGACGGTTTATCTCCATTAGAACACCAATTACTTACCCCTTGGAGAAATAGTCTATTACGACCTTGGGGAAGCAGATTATTTAATTCAAACTTAAATAATCTCACAAGATTTGACGACATTTTCAATGATGATTTCTTAGAAGAAAATAGCTTAATGCCAGCAATGAATGTGCAAGAGCATGAAAAGGATTTTGAAATTGAATTTGCAGCTCCAAGCTTTGACAAAAAAGATTTTGAAGTTTTTATTGAAGAAGATGTGCTTCATGTTTGTGCTGAAAAAGAAGCCAAAGAAGAAGATACAAAAAAAGACTATTATTCCCGTAAAGAGTTTAGTTATAAATCCTTTGAAAAAACCTTAGCACTTCCACCTTCTATTGACTTAGACCAAGATGTAAAAGCAGTTTACAAAAATGGTATTCTAAAAATTAAACTACTAAAAAAAGAAGAAGCCATTGTAAAAGAAGTACCTAAAAAAGTTATTGAAGTACTTTAATAACTTTTTAAAAGCAGAAAGTAGTTGTTGTTTCTAAAACTACTTTCTGCTTTTTTTAAATTTTAAAATGAATCAAAATGAAAACAAAACAGGTTAAAGTAAAAAAATATGCAGCATGGTTAAGCGCAGAGACTATGCATAACAGTTCTATTAAATGGTTATCCGAATTAAGGTTCGCTAAAGACGAGCAGCTATTTTTTGATGATTTGGTAAAATCGTACACCCTTCAGCTTATAGATTCAAAATACTTTACAAAGAGCAAAAAAATTATTGAGCAATTAGGCAAGCAACAAAAAGAAACTGAGGAATTGATTGAGACCATAATTAACCATGAAAAAGAACTTAAAATTATGGTAGATGGCATAAACCAGCTTAAAGAGGAAAAAGCTTATAAAGATAAACATAGAAAACTTATCATTAAAGTAAGTCGTTTTTTAGAAAACTACAGAACTTTAAAATCGCAACTATTTGCACTTATAAAAAGTATTATAAAGGAAGGGAAACAAAAACGCCTGCTGCGATAAAAAATAAAGAACTCATGAAATGTTTTAGGTGTATTTTTTAGAGTGTTTTGGTGCAAAAAACAAAGATAAGAATAAGGAAAACCCTAAAAACAAAAAAGCCCCACCTTTTATAGTGAAGCTTTTTGTGAGCCCTGAAGGATTCGAATACCGAATCCAAATCGGCACAGGCTCCTCGACCGTTCCGCTTTAAGGCGGAATGCTCTATCCAGCTGAGCTAATCAGTCTTTCAATGTAGTCTCTAGATTTCTTGGATTTAATCTCACGCTCTCTTGCGTAAGCTTCCTTTTTTGAATTATAAGTTTCAAAATAAACAACAACCCAATCATTTGCTTTTCCCGTATAACCTTTATGGTTTGTATTGTGTTTTCGCAACCTTTCCTTTAAGGCATCACTTGTAAAACCGACATAATAGCGGTCTATTTCTTTTGAATGTAATATGTAGGTATAATGTCCCATTTTTTAAACAAAAAAGCCCCACCTTTTATAGTGAAGCTTTTCGTGAGCCCTGAAGGATTCGAACCTTAACCTATCCTTATAGTGTTTACAATGCTTATCACTACTCTACTTTTAATGGTGTGCCTAAAAGCATGCCTTTTAGTTTAATTTTTAAACGTTTTTAAAATATATTGCAATTTGGTATTTTACTTGAATACTATGAGTTCTTGATACTTTTTTTTGATAATTAACCAAAAAAGGTAGCTTTTACACTACCTTTAATTTTCTAATTATTATTACTAGTACTTCCAAAGATAACCGCCAGCAGTTTTACGTTCACCTCTGCATGCTTTTGCTATTGAGGTTTTATTAACTTTAGTTTGCCTATTTGCATCTGCAATAGACTTGTAATTATTAACATAAATACCATCTACTGAATATTGAAACACCTGTTTTTTTCTTTTATCTGCTATAGGTTTATGGTACTCTGAGCATTTATAGCTCCAATAGTAATTATCAAGTTTCTGGTTAACACTTAAACACACTTTACTTAAAGCTTGTTTAGTGTAACCTATAGATATTGCAGCTTGACTTAAACTGCTATATTGCGCAACTAATTTTAAAGTCTTTGCATCGTACTTATATAATTCCTTTTGAATTTCTCCCCCTCTACTTTGATTATATAATTCTGTATCTTCACTAAACTTAAATATATAATTTACTTCTTTTTCTGCTAACTCATTATTAGTAATAGCTGTATCAATAGATTCCCAAGTAAAAGCTTCTGCTCCATAACTAGCTATAGCCTTATGTAATGGCTTTTTCGATTTTGCAGAAACTTTTTTTAAATGGTCTTTCTTCCTGTCTTCCAAATTTCTTGTTGTTGCTCCTATATATACAGTTCCTGTTTCCTTATGTGTTACTTTATAAATTATCCTTTCTGGGTTATTCTTCTTCATCTCCAAAATCTATTTTAGTACAATTAACAGAAGAATAAAACCCTCGTTTTGGTCTATTTATAAGTTTACTTTCAACTAAATCAGATAATAATGATTTAATTTGACGCTCTTCAATTCCTAATTCTTTTTTTAGAATTGTTACTAAATCACTAGTCGATAAAGCTTTGCATTCAAGTTCTTTAATTTTTTTAATAATAACGTCACGATGGTTATCTGCACGTCTTCCGTCTGTTGCTTCCAATAACTCATATTCAGTATTAGTTCCTTGATAATCAATTGTAGAGTTTTGAGTAAATTTGAATTGATGAATTACAGAATCATCAACTTCCTTATATCTAAACTCTATATTTTTTAAATACCTCACTTTATTATTGGTATTTCGCAATCCAATAATAAAATCTGCCTCTTGTGCAAAAACAACGCTTCCTTTCATACAATCCATAGTTAATGGTCTATTTCCTATTTTAGGTGTATGGTGGATACATATCAAGGTAATTTTCAAATCCAAGCATAAATTTCTGAGTTTCAACATTATTTTTTCAGCATCACTACTCTTTTCTAAACTACCATGATTGAGACGTGTGATACTATCTATAAACACAATCTCTGCACCTGAATCTTTAATAGTTTTCTTAAGTCTTGCCCAGTCTTTGTCGTTAGATACTAATCTTAAATACTCTGTTGGTTGATAAGTGTAATTACTATTGTATAATAGTTTTTCTGGCTCAGTAAGTGTTTGATATTGGCTTTTGTTGCGCCTCACTCTCATAATCCAACTTTCTTCAAGACCAATAAACATTATTTTTCTTGGCTTTCCGTCTAATTCAAAACCCATAAACTCTTTTCTTCCAACTGCTAAGTGCATACCTAAACACTCACATAGCGTTGATTTTCCACTTTTAGGTGGAGCAAAAAACATCCCAATGGATTTCTCAATAATACCACTCCATAAGTAAGTTATGGGTGGTTCTTTATCGTATAACTTTACGATTTCTTCAAAGGTTAAATAACCTTTCTCTTTGACAACTTCTGTCTTCATTTTAATTGTTTTTTTGCCATAACGGCATGAAATAAAAATATTCAAACAGTTAAAAACACAAATAGAAGTATTAAGAAATGCTTGAAAAGCTTTCCAAATAAGACATACTTATCTACCCTATAAAAATGTATAACTGTAATGAAGACACTTTTTAGAAACAAATTTTACATTTAGATGTTTCGTTTTTGAAGTTGTAAGTGTCTAAGAATTTGTTCTCTTTGAACACTGCAAATATTTTAAAAAAAAGGGATGTTTAAAAGTATTAATTCAAAAACTTATTAACTTATCTGTTAATATCTTTAAAAGTATTAATAAATACGTACACTACATACACAATCTGCACAAAGCAAATAATATTTTGAAATGCACAAAGTGTATGCAATGTATATATTTCTGATTCTTTTCAGTATTTTTATTTTAGTACGAAAAAGTCTCAAAAGAATCGAGTAAAGAAAATCCAAAATAACGTACATCTATAGATTTTAATTTCAGCTATTAATTAAAACATATTCTTAAAGATATGTTAGTATATCAAAGCTGTGGTAATAAAAAGGTTTATTATCAATTATAAATACAGTTTTGCCAGAAGTGGAAAGCTTGATTTCAGATACCTTAGCATAATCTCCTTTTTTCAAATGCCCAATATCTTTACAAACTTTTACAGTTATTGGGGTAAACAAAGTTTTCAAAACCCCATACCAAGTACATATAAGCAATGAATTTTTATTGCAATATTTAAAAAGAGCAACATAATCGTTTTCCATAAAATTATTGATTAATTTAAAGATTATAGCCATGTATAATAATATCTAGCTTTTAGTAAAACTTATTTAAGGCTCTTAAATGTGGTTTATTGGGAATAACTTACTCTAGGAAACGCTAAACTCTTTATTTACAAGTTTGGGTTTCCTATGAGTAATGTTTACCAGAATGAAGTAATTAAGTTTAGAATGATTATATAAAAAATTATATTTCTTGTTTAATTTGTTTTAGATTCTCATTACTTAAAGCCCAATTACGAATTTTCATTCCTGTTAAAGAGTTTATTACAAATGCTTGTTTATCTGTAAACAAATTAGTCCTGTCCTTATTTGAAACTGCAAAATGCTTAATATCTATATCAAAAACTAAATCAAACTCATAGTCCACATCATTACGTTGTACTGCTTTTAACCCTACTTTTTCTGGTATATATTTACCGTTTTTTAAGTTAAGTACGTATGCCTGTTTACTTCGCATTGTAACAATAATATGTACAGGAGCATGTAATATCTTATTTATAAATACATCTTGTTTTGCTGTTACTTTTTTCCAATTAGTAAAAGAATTTCCAGTTAAACTAGCGTGTAAGCCTAATAGATAATTCCAACATTGGCTGATGCCATCAATTACAATTACTTCCATACCTGCTGTTAAGCATATATCAATTGCTTCTATATACTTTTCTGGTAAACAAGGTTGCTCTAACTTTAACACGTTATAGCTTCCTAAATGGGCATACAAATGACTGCTCCCTCTTTCAGTATCTATAATTCCAACTTTACTTAAATTATCATTTGTAAGTCCTTTTGCCAGTAAAATAGCTGACATTGTTTTTCCCGAACCTGAGATTCCTTGCAATGCCATTTTTATTTTAGTTTGCTTTCTTTCTGATGGTAATAACTGCATATTATTATTTTTAAGTTCCTGTATATTGTTTTGGTTATTATATATAACTAAAAAAAGAGGCTTTCGCCCCTTTAGTTTTAATCACATAACTTCTTCTTCTGAAATTACATTTTCTTCAATAATTTGTTGGTTTTCGATGGTTTCATCTTTGTACTCCCATCTATGTTCTAATGTAATTACGTCCCCAGATTCAGGTAATACGTACTCAAATGAAGGAACCTTAACTTTTACAATCTCTCCTTGAAATTCCTGACCAATTAATTGATTGCAAGTATCTTCATCAAATGTTGTTGGCACAGTACACGTTTTTTGTGTAAAATACATGCGCCCAGTTTCTTTGCTTCTTACAGGAGTTATTCCTCCTTCAAGAACTAATACAAAAAATTCATCCCCTGTTTTAGCTTCTCGTTTCTTAAAATTTTTAATTGTTACCATGATAATAATATTTAATTAAACAATGACGGGAGGCTCTATGCCATTCCTCCAATCTAGGGAGGGGTTTGCATCTAATTAAAGGACACTCTTGGTTACAAAAACTTCTTCAAAAAAATTGAAAAAAATATTTAGAAGTGAAGTTGGTAATATGGCTTGACAAGTTGCCAAGTTTTAAATAAATCTATTCAGAAACACTATTTAAATTTAGTTTTAAATACTCAAAACTAGTTGAAATGTTTTTAGCTGCAATAATATCATCAACATAAATAATTACATCATCCAGATTAGCAGTTTTCCTTACATACCCATCTGTTCTATATACTGCAATACAATTATGAAATATATCATTGCAATTAAAAACCACCTTAAACGGTGAAACACCATTGCCGTTTTTATCCTCGATAACGTTAACAGTAACATTATTTATATTGAATATTGTGATAAATGGTGTTGTTCTACTTTTTATATAGACCGTATTCCCCACTAAATCAACATAATCATAAAATGCATTGGCATGTTGTTGCTCTAAAATAGTATTAATCTTTTCTTCTGGGTTAAATGGTAGGTTAAAATTTTCAAATTCTGGTGAAGAGCTTTCAATCCGTGTTTTTGGCTTGGCATTTTCTATACAATTGAAAAAAGTTAATACTATTAAGATAAAAAATATTCTATTCATAACTAAAATTTAAATACAGATTTATTTGTAAAGTAGTACAGCTTATTAATTTTATTATCTATAGCATTTACCATGACTATAGCAGTTTTGTTATTTTTATTGCCAGTATATATAATAATACATGGTTTATGTTTATCATTTTTATAATGACTTAATTCAGCAAAATACTGTCTATTTTTAGCTTTTAGTTTCCTGAACAACATATACAAGTAACCTATGATATGACGATTGCCTCTGATTGCAAATAATGGTTTTTGTGCTTCGTAAACAATATCTTCATCAAATAAATCTTCCAAAAGGTTTGCATCTAAAGTGTTTATAGCTTTTGCAAGCTTTACTGTAAGGGCTTTATTATAATTAAAATCCTTAAATTCTATTCTTAACTTATCAGCAACAGGTTTTACCATACTAAAAAACACAGGGTCATCATTTAAAATACCCCGCATCCCAATATGTGTGTACCTGTCTAACCTTTCGTCATCAACAAATGCCTCTACTTCCTCAATATCTTGGTTTGCAACATGCATAACAATTTCAACAAAAAAGTTGTCAATAGCGTAACATGTCATGAGTTTAATTTCGCCGTATCTTGTGAAATCTTTTGCTACTTCTATACCTTTGGTATTTATAGCTAGTAGTTTTTGTTTGCGGTTTAGGTTGTTGAATTGGGTTATGGTCATTTGTTATATTGAAATCAATTATCAAATAGTATATCTTTCACAAAATAAGTTTTTTTGTCCTTAACACTGACTAATTTATCGTAAGACAATAATTTCCCTTTTTTATTTAAATCTCTTATTTGAACATCATTATAACGCCCCTCTTCGTTTAGGGTTAATGGGTTTATCTTTAAAAAAATCCTTCCCATTGGGAAATCAGTACGATAATTTGCTCTTGTGAAATTGTTTTTTAAATATTTATTAGTTAGATAATTTTGAATGCCATCAATAGAAATTAGTGCGTTTGTAAACTCATTCTCATTAATAAACAGTGCATATTTATCAGTTCCATCTTGATTTAAGATTAAAAAAACATCATCTAAAAAACCATGATTTAGCAAAAAAGAACTGTCACGTAATGATATCAATACAGAATTATTATTAAGATAGCTCCACTCTCCTAATGTAACCTCTCCAGAATTAGAAACAATCAATCTGTTCTTTTTATCAAAAATGTAAACTGTCTTTTGGTCATCTAATTCATTAACAGCTACCCAGTTTTTATTTTTTAATAGTGTTAAATCATCTAACTCTTTAGAATACCGTTTAATCTTTGGCATTAAATCAAAAATAAATGTTTTCATTTTAATCAATTTTAAAAAGGTAAATCGTTTTCTAAATTAATTCTATGTTCTAACACTTTATTATTGTTTTTAAGCCATTCTTTTCTAGTTAAATCATTTTCAGTCAACTTATGTCTATCAGACTCTAAAATTAAACCTACCCTAAAAAATACTTCATCATTCGGCACTCTAGTAGAAACTTTAGTAACTAACCAATTATTATAGCACTCCTGAAAAATTTCCGAAGCCTTTGTCCTGTTGGTAGAGAATTCCTTCATAAAACCTTCAACAATCTCATCTTTAGTTAGTTTATAATATGTGTCAAAAATTTCAAAAATTTCAATTTCATATTTATAACCAATTTTTCTTTTATTTTTTAAATCCTTAATCTCATTTAGCTGACTTTGTTTTTTTTCATTAATAGATTCCTGAGCTTCTTTTCTATTAGTTGGTTCTTCAATTATTTTAAATAATTTAATTCTTTCCTTTTTTAGACGTTGAATATTTCTAATTTCATCAAGAGATAGAACACGATTAGAAGCATAAGTACGACACTCACTACTATTATTTATTAACTCCCATACTTCATCATCCTTCCTCTTTTTTTCTTCATTTTTTTTTGCTAAAAAAAGTATAAGTTGATATCCACCAATAAAAACACCAATTATTGCAAATATGTTAAGTAAAAAATTTTCCATGATTATTTAATTTTTTGTGTACTTCAATTGATTAGGAAATTAATAAGATTTTAAAGGAATTTCCGAGCCTTCATTTTCATTTTTTTCTAATTATAAAATACGCTATTAAAATAGCACTTATCAATATCGTAAACACTAAGCCCCATTTGAAGTAAAATCTAGACTGTTCTTTTGTTCTATGTTCTTCTAAACTTTTATTTAAAATTTCATCTGCTTCATATGGATTATCTTCCATAAAATAATCAAGACCACTTTTATAATTTTCATCATGTTTGCTTTTTCCTAAATTATTTTGTTCAGAATAACCCAGACTTCTTCCTTGAAGTAAAGAATTCCTTTTAGGTTTATTTTTAGAAAAATCTTCTTCATTAATTTCTAAAAATTCTAATAATTCATCTGGGTCTGTTTTTTCTTGATTAGACTGCTGAGACCAAAGCACTATGCAAAACATAATCATCAACAAACTAATTATTTTTATTTTCATAACTAATAGGTCTTATTTTAAATTAATATAGATGAATACTAATACAGGTAAATATAAATAATTATGTAGTATTCTAAGGTTACAATATTTATTTTTTCAAATTGGAATTTTACCTCATGGTAGAATTGTCTGATGAAAAACTAGAAGAGCTAAAAGCCTCCATTCCCAAGGAAATTGGAAAAAGAGTTCGCTTTTTTAGAAAAGAAAAAGGTATTACCCAAACACAATTAGCTCAATCAGTAGGAAAAGATAGGCAATATTTATATAAAATTGAAAAAGGTAAGGTTACTCCAAATGTTGTGACTATATCCATACTAGCCATAACACTTGAAGTACCATTACAAGATTTTTTTGATATTGAAATTTAATCAAGTCTTATTCAACCTCTCCATTTCTAAACTAACTTTTTTCTGTACCACTTTGGCATAATGAGCTTGTGTTACAGATACAGTTGAGTGACCTAATAGTTTTGATACTATTTCAATAGGCACGTTATTATACAGTAATACACTAGTGGCAAAGGTTTTTCTCCCTATGTGATGAGTTAATTTCTTTTCAATTCCAAGAATTTCAGCAATTTCTCTTAAATAGGAGTTGAATCTTTGATTTGAAATTTTAGGAAGTTCATTATTATATTTGCTTAAAATTACTTTTGCCTTTTGAAGTAACGGCACAGAAATTTTAGAACCAGTTTTCTGTCTATACATTTCAATCCATTCGTTACCATCAAAGCCAATTTGTATGTGATTATGAGATAATGTTGCCATTTCATTATATGCTAACCCAGTATAACAACAGAATACAAATAAATCCTTAACTTTTTGTAACCTTAATTGACTAAAGGTATGTGCTTCCAACATAGCTAATTCTTCAACTGATAAATAAACAATTTTAGTCTTGTGTTTTTTATTTTTATACAGATTAAAAGGGTCTCTACTTAAATAGTTTTCTGCTATTGCAAATTGAATTATTTTTTTAACACGTTGCATACTTCTATAAACAGTAGCCTGCTTTAAATGTAGTTCAGTCTTAAAATAATACTCTAAATCTTTAATAAACTTTAAATCTAAATTATTAAGCTTAACATCATTTTTATTGTAAAACATTTTAATAAACTCGGCTACTTTCCTTCTACTTTCAACATATCTACTCCAAGATAACTCATTAAAATCAACACCTATTAATTTTTTAGTTTTCTCGTTGTGCAAGTCATAAGCACCTAATATTGTTATTTCTTCTTTAGAGTCTTCTCCTTTAAATTTTCTGTAAACATCATCCACATCAAACTTACTCGGTAAAATTTGAAGCATTAAAAAAGCCTCATTAATCTTTTGACTAATAAGGCTTAACTGCGTGTTAATAATATTATTTTGTTTGTTGGGGGGTTTAGCTTTCTGAATACTGCTATTCCAAGAATTAGGGTTAATAAATAATCCTATAGAAAATACTTTTCTTTTTTTCTGGTAGGTAATTCTACATCTTATAGGACATAATCCTTTCGCATTTACTTTGTTCCTTTGTATTACGAATAATACAGTGATTTTATAATTATTCATAAGTGTCTATTTTGAAATTAAAGTGGGTACCCCGAAGATAATATGGGTGCCTAATTGCATACCTAAAAAGGCATACATTGCTTAAATAATTGATTGAATTGGTATAATGGCTTTATCCATTATATCTCTTGTGAAGCATACCAAAACCCACAAAAAACAAAAAAGCCCCACTTTTTAAAGTGAAGCTTTTCGTGAGCCCTGAAGGATTCGAATACCGAATCAAAATCGGCACAGGCTCCTCGACCGTTCCGCTTTAAGGCGGAATGCTCTATCCAGCTGAGCTAATCAGTCTTTCAATGTAGTCTCTAGATTTCTTGGATTTAATCTCACGCTCTCTTGCGTAAGCTTCCTTTTTTGAATTATAAGTTTCAAAATAAACAACAACCCAATCATTTGCTTTTCCCGTATAACCTTTATGGTTTGTATTGTGTTTTCGCAACCTTTCCTTTAAGGCATCACTTGTAAAACCGACATAATAGCGGTCTATTTCTTTTGAATGTAATATGTAGGTATAATGTCCCATTTTTTAAACAAAAAAGCCCCACCTTTTAAAGTGAAGCTTTTCGTGAGCCCTGAAGGATTCGAACCTTCGACCGCCTCCTTAGAAGGGAGGTGCTCTATCCAGCTGAGCTAAGAGCCCTCAACCAAAAAACAAAAATATTTTTTGTTTTAGGTGTGCAAATATAAAACATCTTAATTATAAAACAAGATAATTGTTTCGTATTTTATGTAAAATTTCAGCTATTCAAAATAACTAAAAGTGTCGCCTTCTTTAATTTTTAGTAACGTCTCGTATATCAACTTAATAACATTTTCAACATCATCTCTATGCACCATTTCTACTGTGGTGTGCATATATCTTAAAGGTAAGGAAATTAACGCCGAAGCTACGCCACCATTACTGTAAGCAAAAGCATCTGTGTCTGTCCCTGTTGCTCTGGATAATGCAGAACGCTGAAACGGAATTTCCTTCTCCTCGGCCGTATCTGTAATTAAATCTCGTAACTTTTGCTGTACTGCTGGTGCGTAAGCCACAACTGGTCCCTTACCTATTTCTAAGTGTCCCGCCTTTTTCTTTTCTATCATTGGCGTGGTGGTATCATGGGTTACGTCGGTAACAATCGCAACATTTGGTTTAATGGTTTGGGTAATCATTTCTGCACCACGTAATCCAATTTCTTCTTGAACAGCATTGGTAATGTATAACCCAAATGGCAATTCTTTCTTGTTTTCTTTTAACAATCGAGCCACTTCCGCAATCATAAATCCGCCCATGCGGTTATCAATAGCACGACACACAAATTTATCTTCATTTAGAATATGAAATTCATCTGGGTATGTAATCACGCAACCCACATGAACGCCTAAATTCTCAACATCCTCTTTTGTGGCACACCCACAATCAATAAAAATATTATCTGGTTTTGGAGGTTCCTCCTTCGATTTATTCCTGGTATGAATTGCAGGCCAACCAAAAACACCTTTTACAATACCATTTTTCGTATGAATATTAACCACCTTACTTGGCGCAATTTGGTGGTCACTTCCTCCGTTTCTAATCACGTAAATCAATCCGTTATCACTAATATAATTGACGTACCACGAAATTTCATCAGCATGTCCTTCTATTACAACCTTATACTTTGCTTTCGGATTAATAACCCCAACCGCTGTTCCATAGGTGTCTGTAATAAATTCATCTACATATGGCTTTAGATACTCCATCCATAATTTTTGCCCTGTCCATTCGTAACCCGTAGGCGAAGCATTGTTTAAATATTTTTCTAAAAATTTAATCGATTTATTTGTTAGAATACTCTTTTTTGCCATGTTTTATAGATTTTGCACTAAAATAATAATATAAATACGAAATGGATGTTTAACAGAATGTAAATTATTAATTTTGGTCTCGCTATTGCCCAATGATTTTATAATGAACTATTTTAAATACATACTTATATTTCTCCCTTTTTTTGGATTTACTCAAATAAACGATTTTGAGAAAGATTCAACCGATGTGAAATACTTAATTATCAAAGGCGATTCTGTTCCAAGAACAACGATAGATTTGGCTGAAGTGATGTTACTTCATAAATTAGAATTTGATAGTAAAAAAGATAGAATTCGCTATTTAATATTACGACGGAAAACCATAAAAGTATATCCATATGCAAAGCTAGCCGCCGAACGTTTAGATTCCTTGTCCTCTCACTTAAAAACGTTAACCAAAAGGCGTCATAAAAAGCGCTATACAAAAAAAATCCAGAAATATATTGAAGGGGAATTTTCGGATGAATTAAAAAAACTAACGCGTACCGAAGGACAAATTTTAGTAAAATTAATCCACAGACAAACAGGAAGAACCACCTTCGATTTAGTTAAAGAATTACGAACCGGTTGGCGTGCATTTTGGTACAATACCACCGCAAGCATGTTTGATATCTCCCTAAAAAAAGAATACGATCCCTGGAACGAAAAAGAAGATTTTCTTATTGAAGATATTTTACAACGTAACTTTCAAAGCGGACGTTTAGTACGTCAAAAATCTAAGCTAGACATAGACTTTTACGACTTAACCGATAAGTGGATTTACAACAAAACTGAAGATTAACAGATGAGAATTCAAACATATTTTGAAGAAAAACTTAATGCCCTAAGCCATGGTATTGGTGCTTTATTTGGTAGTGTTGCGCTTGTATTCCTAATAGTTTTTGAAACTAAAAAAACAGACTACAGTTTAATAAGCGTTATAATTTATGGCATCTCAATAATCGTTTTATTTACCGCTTCAACCATATATCACGCTACAAAAAACGATGTTAGGAAACACTATTTTAGAATTGTAGATCATATCAGCATTTACTTATTGATTGCTGGAACATACACGCCCGTTTTATTGATTACGTTGGAACAAAGTTTAGGTTGGACTTTATTTTATACAGTTTGGGGAATTGCACTTTTTGGTGTGATTTTAAAACTGTTTTTTACCGGTAAATTTGAAATTTTCTCAACCTTGCTGTATCTAGTCATGGGCTGGTTGATTGTTTTTGATTTTGGAACCTTATCTGACCTTATAGGCTATAATGGCATATTATTCCTTTTTGCTGGCGGCTTATCTTATACTGTTGGTATTATTTTCTATGCCTTTGATAAGATTCCTTATAACCATGTGATTTGGCATTTGTTTGTTTTAGCAGGCGCCATTTTTCATTTCTTTATGATATTTTTATATGTGATCTAATGGATATTCAAAAAGTATCAAAATATCAAGATTTTATAAAAATTGAAAAATTAGCCCATATTATTTGGCGAGAACATTACATAGCTATCATAGGAAAACCACAGGTGGATTATATGCTGAAAAAGTTTCAGACTGCTGATTTTATGGAACAGCAAATTAGTGACCATTTTCAATATTATTTGATTCTTTCTAATGATTCTGAAATTGGTTATATCTCAATTAAAAAAGAAAATCAAAGTTTATTCTTAAGCAAATTTTACATTTTGAAAGGATATCGTGGTAAAGGCTTTGGAAAAAAAGCACTAGAATTTGTTGAAGAAAAAGCTAAAGAATTGAAATGCAAATCTATTTCATTAACTGTAAATAAAAACAACCTTAACTCTATAAAAGCCTATGAAACATTAGGGTTTAAAAACCGAGGAGAAATTATTATTGATATAGGAAATGGTTTTGTTATGGATGATTTTAAAATGGAGAAAGAATTAGATTGAAATTCTTTTTTGTCATTCAGAAGGAGGAACAACTGAAGAATCTATAAAATGAAATTATAAAAGTTCTATCTGAAATGCTTCACTACCACTCTGAACGACAACTAACCTCTAGCCTCAAAAATCTTCAAGTGAATAAACGTTCCCATTTTTCTAGCGCGACGTTTTGCATTTTCGGCATAATCGCCTTCAAATAATTCATTGATAGTTTCAAACCACAAATTCAACCAAATACCAAAATGTAGTTCTGTAATTGTGTGATTAAACGCCTTATCTACTTTTATATGCGCTTCAATTGGATCTCCCGTATAACGTGTTTTTAGAAACAAACTAGCTTCCCAAAACGTCGTAAGGTGTTCTAAATGGGCATCCCAATCTTTTATGGTGTCATTAAAAAATGGTCCTAAAACATCATTTTTCCTAACCTTTTCGTAAAAAGAGGACACAAGTAAAAACACATCTTCCCTGGTTTTAATATCTGCTTTTTTCATATTTCAAAGATAAAACATTGTCCTTTTAAAAATGATATTACTTATGTATTTTAGCCATATGATTTCAGTAACACTTCTTGGTGCTGGCAATGTAGCCACACATTTATTTAAAACTTTCAATAACTCAAATCAAATCGCTGTAAAACAATGGTTTAACAGAAGTATAGACGCGATAGAACCTTTTAAAAATGATGTTGCCATTACTGATGATTTAAATACGTTACAAGATGCCGATATTTATATTATAGCAGTTAGCGATGATGCTATTGCTGATATATCATCACAATTACCATTTGAAAATAAATTAGTGGTGCACACTTCTGGAAGTGTAAATGTTCATGATTTGAATGCAAAAAACAGACGTGGTGTTTTTTATCCGTTACAAACGTTTAGCAAATCTGCCGAGATGGATTTTGTGAACGTCCCTATTTGCATCGAGACATTGGTAAAAACAGATTATCCTATTCTAAAAGCATTGGCAGTTGCAGTTGGAAGTCCCGTGAGAAAAGTAAATAGTGAACAACGACGCACCTTACATTTGGCAGCGGTATTTGTAAATAATTTTACAAATCAGTTGTATCGAGTTGCGCACGAAATCACAGAATCTGAAGAAGCGGAATTCGATTTCTTAAAACCGTTAATTTTAGAAACCGCAAAAAAAGTTCAAAACATGTCGCCTTATTTGGCGCAAACAGGCCCTGCAAAACGCAACGACAAAAAGACGATAAAAAAGCATTTAAAGCTTTTAAAAAACGACCAACATAAGGACATTTACAACTTACTAACGCAATCTATAAAAGACACCCATGGAAGATAAAAGTTATAAAGAATATTTAAACCACATTACCACATTTATATTTGATGTTGATGGTGTTTTAACCGACGGGACTGTGCATGTAACTGCAACCGGCGACATGCTGAGAACTATGAATATTAAAGATGGCTACGCGCTAAAAACCGCTGTGGATAGAGGTTTTAACGTCTGTATCATTTCTGGCGGAAGTAACGAAGGCGTACGTTTGCGTTTAAAAGGATTGGGAATAACCGATATTTATTTAGGTGCTCACAATAAAATCGAACAGCTAGACGACTACTTTTCTAAAAAAGGCATAAAATCTGAAAACGCTTTATATATGGGCGATGATATTCCAGATTATCCCGTAATGAAAGGCATTGGCTTACCTTGTTGTCCGCAAGATGCAGTTCCAGAAATTAAAGCGGTATCTAAATATGTGTCCCATAAAAAAGGAGGTAAAGGTGCAGCCAGAGATGTTATTGAACAGGTGTTGAAAGTTCAAGGAAAGTGGAGCGGTAATTTTGATGCGAAGTATGATTGATTTAGTATGCAGTATGCAGTCTTCAGTTTGCAGTTTGCAGTCGCAGTTTAAGAACATGCAGAAAAATATTTTTGAATTTGTAGCAACTTTAAATTTTGAATTTTAAACCTTGAACTTCTTAAGTCTTATCCGCTGGAAAAATTTAGGAATGATTGCTATTGTGCAATTATTGATTAAGTATGCGCTATTAGAACCTTTTGGGGTTAATACAGCTTTAGATGGATTGGGTATTACTTTATTAGTTCTAGCAACTATTGCTATCGCAGGTGCAGGAAACATTATCAATGATATTTATGATGTTGAAACGGATAGTATCAATAAACCTGAAAAAGTAATCGTTGGTAAAACCATTTCTGAAAAATCAGCTTATAATTTATTCATCATTTTTAATGTTATTGGTGTCGGGTTGGGGTTTTACCTATCTAGTAGTGTTGGCAAAAGTGCTTATTTTTCAATTTTTGTGGTTATTTCTGCCTTGCTCTATATCTATTCATCATATCTAAAACAAATACTTATTATTGGGAATGTAGTGGTTTCAATGTTAGTAGCAGCCAGTATTCTAATTGTTGGATTGTTTGAATTAACCCCAAATATCACACCCGGAAACAGAGACATTCAACTTGTCTTTTTTAAAATTCTTTTAGACTACGCCCTATTCGCCTTCATCATTAATTTACTTCGTGAAATTGCGAAAGACATCGAAGATATTGATGGCGATTACAAAGTTGGCATGAACACCCTACCAATAGCAATTGGGCGAGAACGTGCCAAAAACGTTTTAATCATTTTGAATGTTATACCGCTTGTAATTATAATTCATTATGTAATTTCAGAGCTTTATAAACAGCAAATTTCAGTCATTTATTTTTTAGTGTTTATTATTGGGCCCTTAATTTATATCAGTATTAAATTATTTGGTGCGAAAGCAAAAGAAGACTTTCATCATATTAGTACCGTTTATAAGTTGGTGCTGTTTTTTGGGATGTTGTCTTTAGTGCATTATTTGTTTATCTTATAGTTTTTGTTGTTAGGAAACGAGACAAATTGTTACACGGAGATTCACAGAGGATTCGCCAAGATTCACAGAGAAAAAATTAAAAGTAAAAATGTCGCGCAAAGACGCCAAGTCGCAAAGTGAGACGTGACTTACTGTTAACTGAGACTGCGATTGAATACTGAGACTATAAACCAAAAACATGCTAAACCAAAACCTCAAAAATCACAATATTATTCTAGCGTCTGCTTCTCCAAGAAGACAAGCTTTTTTTAAGGATTTAGAATTAGATTTCGAAATACGGTTAAAGCCCATTAAGGAAGAATATCCACCACGATTAAGGCATTTTGAAATCACCAATTATCTTGCACAACTAAAAGCTTTACCTTTTAAAGAGGAATTACTACCAGAAGATATTTTAATTACAAGCGACACCATTGTTTGGCATCATAACAAAGCTTTAGGAAAGCCTGAAAATGAAGATGATGCGTTTTCTATATTAAAATCTCTAAGCGATGCTACTCACGAGGTCATAACCTCTGTTTGCTTTACCACAACCAATTATGAAAAGACCTTACACGATATTACCAAAGTGACGTTTAAAGTCTTATCAGATGAAGAAATCAAATACTATCTAAAACATTACAAACCTTTTGATAAAGCAGGTGCATATGGCATACAGGATTGGATTGGTCAAATTGGTGTTACAAAAATTGATGGCTCATATTTTAATGTGATGGGACTACCGGTTCATCTTGTTTACAAAACGTTAAATGCCATTGCAAACCGCAGCTAAGTTTGTAATTTTATAAAAAAGAGTTCGCTATGAAATCAATACTAAAAACTTCAGTCTTATACCTTTCATTTATAGCTGTTCTATCTATGTTTACTGCTTGTAAAAACGAAACACATCCAGAACAAAAACTAGCAGTAAACACTTCAAATACTGTTCAAAAAACAGCTGAACCTTTATCTCAAGAATTCAAAGACTATTGGTACGCTGGAGAAGCCGAAATATCATCCTATAAATTAGAACAAGCACGATACAGCGAAATGCGTGAAGGAACTGCCGTTTTAATCTACGTAACAGAAGATTTCCTACCCGAAGTCCAAGTGAAAGCCGATCATCAAAATGCTAAAAACATTCCCGTTTTAAAACTGAATGCCACTAAAAATTTCAATACTGGAATTTATCCGTATTCTATCATGCAAAGTACCTTCTACCCTGTCACTAATAATCAACATGCGTTAAAAGTATCCAGTTCAATACAAGAATGGTGCGGACATGTGTATGCACAACTTAATAATAGAGAAAAATTCGAAATCATGTCGCATTCCTATTTTGAAGGAGAAGCAGATGAGCACTTCAAACTTGAAAAAACAATTTTAGAAAATGAATTATGGACACAATTACGCATCAATCCAAAATCATTACCGATAGGGGATTTAAAAATTATTCCTTCATTTGAATTTACAAGATTGAAACATAAGCCAATAAAAGCATACAATGCTAAAGCCGACTTAAACAAAGACAATTACACTATTTCCTATCCTGGTTTAAATCGTAAATTATCTATCAATTTCAATCCAAATTTCCCTCATGAAATTTTAGGTTGGGAAGAAACATTCACCAGTGGTCCTAAAATTTTAACCACAAAAGCTACCAAGCTAAAAACCATCAAATCCCCATACTGGCAAAAAAATCATAATAAAGATGCAATTTTAAGAGAAACACTTCAATTAAATTAAAGTCATTTCAATTTGTAATGTATCTTTGTGCTAAACTATAATTTTACATATGATTTTTGGCGACTACCGAGACAAGCTAGTATATTCAGCCATTGTACTGATATCCCTGCTTATAATAAGATTCATCACACATTTTACCATCACTAAGGTAGCACGTAAAAATGAGATTAACGAAGCCAGAATCAGACTTATCCGGAGATACGTTACCGTTGCCCTGTTTTTAGTCGCTATTCTCATTGAAGCCTCTATTTTAGGTGCAGAATTTGACGAATTAGCATTGATATTCTCCTCCGTTTTTGCAATAATAGGTATTGGTTTATTTGCCATTTGGTCTATTTTAAGCAATATTACCTCGGGTATTATTATGTTTTTTAATTTCCCCTATAAAGTGGGCGATAAAATTGAAATTCATGATAAAGACTTCCCCATAAGAGCTATTATTGAAGATATTAGGGCGTTTCAATTGCATTTACGTTTAGATAATGGCGATTTGGTAACCTACCCAAACAATTTAATACTTCAAAAGGCGGTTACATTGGTAGAAAAAGATGCTATTGATTATGAAAGCGATAGCGACGATGGTGCCGCTGCTGTTTAAAAAAACCATATATTTAAGTTCTATTTTTAATATATGCCTAGAAAGAGAATTTACAGATCAAAAAAGAAATTAGGTCAAATACCCGGGAGTATTATCTATACGGGCGAGCGTTCCAAAGAAAAATTAAACCTTGAAGCTTTCGATTATACCAAGGAAAACTGTACAGAATTAGATCTTAAATCCATAACAGAAACTTTTGAATTTAAAGACACAATTTCCACAACTTGGATAAATTTTAACGGATTAAATTACGTTAAAGAAATTGAACAACTAGGCGCGCACTACGGCATACACCCCTTAGTTTTAGAAGATATAGTTAACATTGCGCAACGCCCAAAAATTGATGAACATGACGATTATATGTTCGTGGTTTTAAAAATGCTGTATTACGATGAAAAGCAACATATCGTTTCAGAGCAAGTCAGTTTTATTTTAGGGCAAAACTACGTACTCTCATTTCAAGAATCCGAAGGCGATGTTTTCGATACCGTAAGAGACCGTATAAGGCAAGGAAAAGGTAGGGTAAGAAGCATGTCTGCCGATTATTTATTGTACACGCTTATAGATGCCATTGTCGATCATTATTTTAGTGTTATAGAAATTTTAGGCGACAAAATCGAAGATTTTGAGACCACAATATTTGCTGGAGAAATAGATGATGATGTGAGCCAAAAAATTCAAAATTTAAAACGTGAAATCTTAAGGGTGCGTCGTGCCATATTTCCACTTCGAGAAGTCATTAGTAGAATAGAAAAAGACGAAAACAAACTTATTCACAAAAGAACAATCACTTATTACAGAGATATTTACGACCATTTAATTCAAGTGTCAGAAAACATAGATATTTACCGCGAAATGATTTGGAGTTTAATGGATATGTACATGACCACCATTAGTAATAAAATGAACGAAGTCATGAAAGTATTGACCATTATGGCATCCATTTTTATCCCGCTAACATTCATCGCTGGTATCTACGGCATGAATTTCGAGTACATCCCAGAGCTCCGTTACAAATACTCCTACTTCATCCTTTGGGGCGTTATGATTGTGCTGTTTTTGGGTATGCTATATTACTTTAGGAAGAAAAAGTGGTTGTGATTTTAAATGTTTGATGAAATAACATGCAATTCAAACGCAAAAATCAATAGAACTAGGATTCATCCCATTTTCGAATATAAACAAACCCATATTGGCTTTAGCCAAATAAAACATTCATCAAAAATGCCATTTATCAAAATATACATACATTTTGTATGGAGCACCAAAAACCGAGTCCCGTATTTAAAATCCAAAGAATTAAGACAAAAAGTTTGGCACCACATTAAAGAGAATGCTAAAAAGAAAGGGATTTTTATTGATTTTGTAAACGGTTACACAGATCATTGCCATTGTTTGGTTTCATTGGGTACAGACCAAACCATTCAAAAAATAATGCAACTTATAAAAGGTGAATCTGCTTTTTGGATAAACAAGGAACAACTGACAGATGAAAAATTTCGATGGCAAGATGAATATTTTGCAGTTTCTGTTTCTGAGTCTATGATAGACAGAGTTAGAAATTATATCAAAAACCAAGAAAAGCACCATAGTAAGAAAACATTTAAAGATGAATATCAAGAATTTATAGATAAATATGGATTTGAAAGATTTAAAGATGAATAATTTGGCTAAAGCCATTATTGAGATTTTGTTATCCTCTTGCTAAAGCAAGAGGCAATTCAAAAGCAAGAGGCAATTCAAAATGCATGAGGTTATTCAAAATACATCACCACATAATTCAATTGAAATGGGATTTATCCCATTTCAATAGTATTAAAATCCAAATTGGCTTTAGCCAAAAACTTTTAGCAAAACAACCATCAAAAAAGTCCTATAATTTATGTAACTCCCGCTGCGCAAAGTCTCCGACTTTGAGCCACCATCAACCCCGCTCCGCAAAATCTCTCCGCTACAATCTTTTTAAAAAGCGTCATTACGAATGAGCGACGTGGCAATCTGTCAAACCCAAGTTTCAAACCTAATTAACAGTTCATCAAGTTTTAAAAAGGGTTTCCACCACAATCCCTAAAACAAATCGTAACTATAATTCAACTTCAGAACTTCATTTGAAATGTAGAAACTATAAACTTGAATTTGTCAGAAAAATTTTCTAACTTCGTTTAACGTCGAATATTGTGCTTCATTATGACCAAACATTAACCAATGATAAAATTCTTTAGAAAAATTCGCCAAAACTTACTTATTGAAAACAAAACTAGAAAGTATTTTAAATATGCGATTGGAGAAATCATCCTTGTGGTTATTGGAATTTTGATTGCTCTGCAAATCAATAACTGGAATGAAAACAATAAACAAAAAACAAAAGAAAAAGCTATCCTTGAAAATTTGAGAACAAGTCTTGAAAACGATATTTCAACTCATCATTTTCATATTCAAGTCTACGAAGAAGCAAAGTCTTCAATTCAATTTCTAATTGAATTTATTGAGAAAGACTATCAGTATCAAGATTCATTAAAATACCACTTTGGCAGAACTACACATTTATGGAATCCCTCTATAAGACTAGAAATTTTTGAAAATTTAAAATCAATAGGGTTTGATATCGTTTCCAATAAAGATTTAAAACAGGAAATTTTAAGATATTATTCATATGCCAATACGGATTTCGTAACATCGAAAAATAGATATGACGATATTATTACTAATGCCAATTCAAATATCTTTAACACTCGTTTTAAAGCTTTTTGGAATGGTAACTACGATTTATTCCGTAAAACAGGGATACCAAATGACTTGGAGATAGAGATGATACCCAATGACTTTGAATCTCTTAAAAAAGATGATGAATACTTATTCTTCTTACGAAGTTTAAAAAATCAACATTATTGGTTTGCGGAACGAAATAATCTAAATGCAAAAAAGATTGCAGAAAATTTACTGTTAATGGTTAATCAAGAATTAGAGAAAAATAAAAATGATTGATACCGAAAATAAATAACGAAAGCACAACAATTGCCACTGCGCAAAGTCTCCGACTTTGAGCCACCATCTACTTTTGCCTAAGCAACGAGATTTAACTTCCTAAAAAGAATAAATTTCTGTCAATTTGACATTTCCAAAACCACAACATTCCCACAACCTCATTTGGTACATTTTTTGAAAAATAAAAATTGTAAAACATTGTATAATTCAAAAATATATCAATATGAAAGCACTAAAATTAATGCCTTTGTTTTGTCTTTTATTTTTAAATTGTTCAGGACAAGACAAACAAAAAACAGAAGAAAACGCTATCAAACCCGATGAAAATATTACGGTAAACAAAGAATACGACGAGTTTGGAAATCTAAAACGCTATGATTCTATCTATTCCTATAGCTATTCCTCTGAAGGTAAGCTAAGCGACAGCATAAAAATGCAATTCCAAAAGCATTTTAAGAGCCATTCCTTTTTTGACGATTCATTTTTTGATAATTTTTTTGGAAGAGATTCTATAACAGGAAGCTTTAACTCTAAAAACTTCTTCCACGATGGATTTATGAATCAAAATGATCAAATTGAACAAATGATGAAGCGCATGGACTCCATTCAACAACTATTCTTTAACCAAAAACCAAGAATGATAATTCCTCCAGAACCAGAAAAGGCAAAACCCAAGACTGAAAAAATGAGTCTTAAACAGATTTAATTTTAAGGGTAACAATTCTCTACTTGATAAGGGATTAATGGTGGTGTTATATCATAAACGCATAATATTGCCGCTAAAGTTATTATAAGCAACAACCGTTAAATAAAAATTAAAACCGGCAATTAAGTTGGTTTCTTTTTTATATTTGGTTTTTTCGCTAAACCAAAACCATGCAAAAACGTTTACTTTACTTATTTATAGGGCTTTTAGCAGTATTAATTGCCCAAGCCCAAAAACCCAAAACACCTTCATCTTCAGAAATTTACCAATCTCTTCAGAAATTGAATTTTCTAGGCTCTGTATTATACGTCGCAGCACATCCAGATGACGAAAACACACGCTTAATCTCATACATGTCTAACCACGTAAAGGCAAGAACTGCCTATTTATCGTTAACGCGTGGCGATGGTGGACAAAACTTAATTGGTCCAGAAATAAGAGAACTTTTAGGAGTTATAAGAACCCAAGAACTTTTAGCAGCAAGACGTATTGATGGTGGCGAACAATTATTTACAAGAGCAAACGATTTTGGATATTCCAAACATCCAGACGAAACGTTGGAAATTTGGAACAAAGATGAAGTATTGAGCGATGTAGTTTTAGCTATAAGACAATTTAAACCCGATGTTATTATTAACAGATTCGATCACAGAAGAGCAGGGAAAACACACGGACACCATACAAGTTCAGCTATGTTGAGCATGGAGGCTTTTGATCTTGCTAACGACAGCTCTGCATATCCAAATCAACTAAATCAAACTAGCCTGTGGCAACCAAAGCGCTTGTTTTATAATACAAGTTGGTGGCGATATGGTAGTCATGAAGAATTTGATAAAATTGATAAAAGCAACATGTTGAGTTTTGATATCGGCACCTACTACCCGCTTAAAGGCATGTCTAATAACGAATTGGCATCTTTAGCCAGTAGCCAACATTTATGTCAAGGTTTTGGGCGACTAGCACAACGCGGAACTCAAAACGAATATATCGAATTTTTAAAAGGAGATCCTCTCACGGACAATGACCATATTTTTTCAGGTATCGATACGTCTTGGAATCGTGTAAAAGGAGGAAAAGCCATTGGCGACATTTTATATGCTATTGAAGAAAACTTCAATTTTAAAAATCCATCTGTGCATATTCCGCAGTTATTAAAAGCATATCAATTAATACAGAAAATTAGTGATGCACATTGGAAAACTCAAAAAACCAAAGAATTAAAAAGCATCATTGAAATGTGTGCCGGTTTGTATTTAGAAGCTTCTGCTGAAACAAATTGGGCAACAGGTGGCGAAACCATTAACTTAAATATTGAGGTTTTAAATAGAAGTGACCTTCCTATAATTTTAACAAGTATTCAAAATTCAAATGACATAACTATTTCTAAAAATATTGAATTAAAGGGTAATACAAAATATGATTTCAAAGAGACTTTAAAAATTAAAAACGATGCAAAACCAACCACACCATATTGGTTGAACGAAAAAGGAACTTTGGGCATGTATAAAGTTGATGATATGGCGTTGATTGGGTTGCCCGAAACACCTAGGGTTTACACCATCGGCTTTAATGTTTTGATAGACAATGTACCTCTTACTTTTACAAAACCAATAATTCAAAGGTTTTCTAAACCAGATAAAGGCGAACTGTACCGTCCGTTTGAAATTATACCCGAAGCATCGGCTAAAATTACGGAAAAAGTCATCATTTTAAATAATGACCAACAGCGCGATATTACTGTTGTTGTAAAAGCAGGAAGAGATAATTTGGAAGGCGATGTAGAAGTTTGCCACCCAAACGACTGGAATATTTTTCCAAAGAAGCAAAAAATAGCCATTGCACATAAAGGCGAAGAACAAACTCTAGTTTTTACAGTTATTCCGCCTAAAAACCAAAGCGAAGGTTTTATGAGTCCAATTGTGCATATAGGCGATAAAGATTACACCAAAGAATTGATTGAGATAGATTATGAACATATTCCGTTTCAAACTGTGCTATTGCCAAGTGAAAGTAAAGTGGTGCGTTTAGACATTGAAAAACGTGGCGAAAACATTGGTTATATTCAAGGTGCTGGTGATGTAGTTCCAGAAAGTTTAGAACAAATTGGGTATAACGTTCGTGTGATTACACTCGATGAAATTACGTCAGATACTTTAAGTAACTTTGATGCGATTGTTGTTGGGATTAGAGCTTTTAATATTCTCGACGATATAGAATTTAAGCAACAACAATTGTTTGATTTTGTTTCTAATGGAGGCAACGTCATCGTACAATACAGTACATCTTACGGTTTAAAAACGAAGGATTTAGCACCATTTGATTTAGAATTATCACATGATCGTGTGACTGATGAAAATGCTGAAGTCCGTTTTTTAAATCCAGATCATGAAGTTCTAAATTTTCCAAATAAAATAACCCAAAACGATTTTGAAGGCTGGACTCAAGAACGGGGTTTATATTTCGCCAACAATTGGGGCAGGGAGTTCACTCCTATCCTATCTATGAATGACAAAGACGAAGTTCCTAAAGAAGGCAGTTTGCTCATTGCCCAACACGGAAAAGGCTATTACATATACACAGGTTTGAGTTTTTTTAGAGAATTTCCTGCGGGCGTTTCGGGCGCCTATCGCTTATTTGCAAACATACTCTCACTAGGAAAAGATGATGTAAAAGAAGCACTTAAACTAACCGATTAATTATGAAAGAAGAACATCCACCAAAACAAAAATGGCTCAATTTATATACAATCGTTTTAGTAGCTAATGCACTTTATTTTGTGCTGTTTTACATTATCACAAAATCCTTTTAATCATGCAAACTTTAAGTTGGATTGATTGGTCGGTACTGTGTGTAACGCTCGTAGCAATTGTTAGTTACGGGACTTGGCAAACCAGAGGCAGTAAAAATGTAAAGGATTATTTAAGAGGCGGGAATACTTCAAAATGGTGGACAATTGGGCTTTCGGTTATGGCAACCCAAGCTAGTGCCATTACGTTCTTGTCCACACCTGGCCAAGCTTTTAATGATGGGATGGGGTTTGTGCAATTCTATTTCGGCTTGCCAATTGCGATGGTGGTGATCTGTATGGTTTTTATTCCGTTATACCATCGTCTTAAAGTATATACAGCTTATGAGTTTCTTGAAAATAGATTCGACTTAAAAACCAGAACACTTACTGCTATTTTATTTTTAATACAGCGTGGTTTAGCAGCAGGCATTACCATATTTGCGCCTGCTATTATTTTATCGGTAGTGTTGGGGTGGGATTTATTAACGTTAAATATTGCCATAGGGCTTTTAGTCATTATCTACACGGTTTCTGGAGGTACACGCGCTGTGAATGTGACACAGAAACATCAAATGGTGGTGATATTTATTGGTATGTTGGTGGCTTTCTTTTTAATTGTGGATAAACTGCCTCAGGACATTACATTTTCCAAAGCACTTGATATTGCTGGTGCAAGTAGCAAAATGGAGGTATTGGATTTTTCATTCGATTTAAATAACAGATACACGTTTTGGAGCGGTATTATTGGTGGTACATTTTTAATGTTGTCTTATTTTGGAACAGATCAAAGTCAGGTGCAACGCTATCTTTCAGGAAAATCAGTAAAGGAAATGCAACTAGGCTTGATCTTCAACGGTCTTTTAAAAGTACCAATGCAGTTCTTTATTCTATTGGTTGGCGTTATGGTTTTTGTGTTTTATCAGTTTAATGAAGCACCTGTGAATTTTAATCCTACAGCTACCGAGTTGGTTTTAAATTCTGAATATGCAGAAGATTATAAAATTCTCCAAGAAGAACAACAACAGATTTTTAGAGACAAGCAGAAAATCATTAGCTCCTTCTCTACTTCCGAAGATAAAAATATTGCCAAATACGTTGCTGCTGCAAATTTGGCCAATGATGAGTTGCGAAAAGAAGCTAGAGATTTAATAGATAAAGCTTCCGAAAATCAAGATATAAAAGTGGAAAGTAACGATATGGATTATGTATTTATTCATTTTATTCTGAACAATCTTCCACGCGGTTTAATTGGTTTATTATTGGCAGTTATCTTAAGTGCGGCCATGTCTAGTACTGCTAGCGAATTAAACGCTTTAGGTTCTACAACCACCATAGATTTATACAAACGAAACACCAGCGAAAAGACCGAAGCCAAAATGGTAAAAGCCTCAAAATGGTTTACATTACTTTGGGGCATTATAGCCATAGGTGTTGCCTGTGTTGCTAATCTCGCCGAAAACTTAATTCAGTTGGTAAACATAATAGGCTCTATATTTTACGGTAATGTTTTAGGTATCTTCCTATTGGCATTTTTCTTCAAATTTGTAAAAGGCAATGCGGTTTTTGTTAGTGCCTTGATAACCCAAGTTTTGGTTATTGCTTTATACCTTTTAGATGAATATGAAATTATTAATCTGCCATTTTTATGGCTAAATTTTATAGGCTGTGCTATTGTAATTTTTATAGCATGCCTACTTCAAACATTCTCACATGACAAAACAATCAACACTTAAAACCATCAACTGGGGCATTATTGGTCTTGGATATATTGCTAATAATTTCGCAACCGACTTATTAACTGTTGAAGGTGCAAATCTTTATGCAGTAGCTTCACGAGGTCAGGAAAAAGCAGATGCCTTTGCTTCAAAATATAACGCCACAAAAGCTTACGATAGTTATGAAGCGTTAGCAAAAGACAAAAATATTGATGCGGTTTACATTGCTACACCACACGCTTTACACAAAGAGAATACGTTATTGTGTATAGAAAACGGCATTGCTGTTTTATGCGAAAAACCATTCGCCATGAATAGCGATGAAGTGCATGATATGATTGCAAAAGCCAAAGAAAAAAATGTACTTTTAATGGAAGCACTTTGGACGTTATTTTTACCACATTATCAATATGTTTTAAAAGCTTTGGAAGATAAAAAATTCGGAAATATTATGAAGCTTGAAGCAGATTTTGGATTTTATAGAGCGTTTGATAATTCGTCAAGATTGTTTAATAAGGAACTTGGTGGTGGTAGTTTATTGGACATTGGAATTTATCCTATTTTTGCAGCACTTTCAACTCTTGGAATTCCTAAAAACATGGAAGCTAAAGCCACTTATTTTGAAAACGGTGCAGATTCATCATGCAGTATGGTGTTTGAATATGAAAATGATACCAAAGCGTTTTTAAAAAGTACGCTCTTGGAAGATACTCCCGTAGAAGCTATATTCCATTGTGAAAAAGGCACTATAAAAATAGAGCGTCAGTTTCATTGTCCTTCAACTGTGTCTTTAATACCTAAGGATGGTAAAAAAGAAACCATAGACTTCGATTGTAAAACCATTGGTTACAATTATGAAGTGATGCATTTTAATGAGTTGCTAAGAGAAGGCAAAACCGAAAGTGATGTGATGACTTTTGAGTTTAGCCGACAAATTATCAAAACTTTGGATGATGTTAGACAGCTGATTAACCTAAACTATTAATCCATAAAACAACCCCGGCAAGTAGGTGCGTTAACGATTGAAGCGGCATCCTTTTTTGCCATTAAAAGCAAAAAAGATATAGCGGAAAGCGTGACCCTTGTGGTAACGCCCAAAAACAAAAAACGCAGCCCATCATTCAGGCTACGTTTTTACTTTTATTCGTATTTGATTGACTATAATATATCCCCATCAGAGTTCACCTTAATTTTCTTTTTTTGTTTCCCCTTTCCAATTTTAACCAGATATATTTTCTTTACTTTTTTATTAGTATTGTAATACACCTGATAATCTACATTCAACAAAGTCCATTCAGAATATGTTTTAAAAACTTTATCCCTTACGGCGTTTGGCAATTTCACATTTTTATACTTTTCAATAGTGCTTATAATTTTTCCTGTAGTGTCATAACTCACTTTTACAGCCCCTTTGTTCGTTTTAAAAATGGTTTGAAAAGGTTTGGGGTCGCCTTTATATTGAGAAACTGATGTAATATCAAATTGTGACACTTGCTTTTCTAAAGTGCTCACGTGTATTGCCATGGAATTATCCAATACTTTATCCAGATAATCGCTATTCAATATTGTTGGCGATGGTTTTGCTTTAGTAACAGACAATTCATCTGTATTAAATGCCATAAGTTCGGTGTTTACGTTCTGTGAAAATCCAAAGTTGATGCTTACAGAAACTGCGAATACTACTAGTAATGTTTTCATGATTATATAAGTTTAAAGATTAATAAATAATGTTTAAACAAATATGAAACAATAGAGCACACGGCACTTAACAGCTATGTTGCAAGAAATTTAAAGTTTTATTTAAAGGCTATGGAACATAATTTGAAGTGTTTAAATTATGTTGAATTTAGGGGTTTTATTTAGTGGCTGGACAGAAACAGACGATTTTTATAATTTGAATCACAATTGTCCGATTAAATTTCGCTCCTCTGGAGCTTTCTAATATTTTTTGCTTCGGCCTATAAAGATTGCACTCCTCTGGAGCTAAAAAAATCCCATAGGGATGGAATCTTTGGAGCAAAAGGAAAAGAACTAAAAAATCAAGCCCCATCGGGGCGACATCTAAAAAATCGCTTATTTAATATGAGGTTGAAAGGTTTCTAAAATTTTTTATCGGACGCCAATGAATTTGAATTATTTTTGATGTCATTGTTGTTTATGTTCTTATGAGTTGATGCCTTAGCATCAAGCGATTAAAAACAAACTGAAAGAACGCAAAAAGAAGCAAATTTAATTTTGCTATGTTTCTGTCCGGGCACAATTTAGTACTGGCTAATCTTTAAATGTTGCAGGGTGGCTATAATCACTAAAATTCATTTTTTTGAGAAGTTCTAAAAATTCGGGATGTGTATGCATGTCTTCAAAAAAATGGTCGTACTTTAACTTATATAATTCAGAGTTATTTCGACTATATGCTATTTCCAGCCATTCCATCGCTTTATCGTGCTCTCCAAGAAAAGCAAATTTCTCGGCTATCCAATAGGCACTATGATACACATTGTCTTCTCCAACTTGATTTATATCCATATCGTTAAACCATTTAAAAACACCCTTTATACCCGAAGATTCATAGGCTTCTAGCATGGGCTCAATATTTACTTTAATCACAGGATATAAACTCCAACTTCTCCTTAACTCTTCAATGGCCAAATCGTCCTTTCCCTGTTCCACGTAGGACAAAAAGATGATCCAAGACGTCCATAAATCCTTATTGTCAATTTCTTTGGCCTTATTTACCTCTTTTAAAGCCAGCTCATAGTCGCCCATCATTATATAACATTCGGCAATCATAATATGGGGGTAAATAAATACAGGATCGAGTTGTATCGCTTTTTTAAAAAAGTACATTCCTTTATCAATATCGCCCTTAACATACACTAAATAGCGTCCGTAATGCAAATGGGCAAAAACACTTTTCGGGTCTTTTTCCAAAGCTATTTTAAATTCCTTTTCAGCTTCATCCCAGTTTCTTTCATACTCCATTTTAATCATGCCCAACACCCGATGTGTTTCTGATAAATCACTATCTAATGCTATCCCTTTTAGAGCATATTTCTTAGCCTTTAAATAATCTTCCTCAGAAGTCCTGGGCCAACTCCTATACATATAAGCCTCTGCAAGTCCAGAATATGGCAACGCGAACTCTGGGTCATGCACAATACTTTCATTAAAATATTTTTCGGCGCTATCAAAACTTCTTTTTTCAGAATTGTACAAAAAATGCTTTCCTTTTAAGTACAGATTATAGGCTTCTAGGTTTTTAGTGGGTATTTTTCCAATTTGTTCAAGCTCATTTGGGGACAACACAAGATTCAATTCTTTTGCAATATCTATTGAAATCTCCTTTTCCAAATTGAAAATATCTTCAAACTCACGATCAAAATCCTTAGACCATAAATGGGTATCGGTTTTCGTATTGATAAGATGGACAATGATTTTTATTCTATCCTCATGTTTTTGAACACTTCCGTTAACCAAATAATCTACACCAAGAGCATTGCCAATTTCCAATCCAGATAACTCCCCACTTTCATATCTATCGGAAGATTGCCTTGATTTCACAGAAATACTTTTTATTTTCGATAGCTGATTGATGATATCTTCCCGCATGCCATCTGCAAAATATTGGTTGGTATTATCATCGCTCAAATTCTTAAAAGGCAATACGGCAAGAGACTTATTAAGGGTTGCCACAACTTTAGAACTTACAGGGTCTTTTTCTTTAGAATTATTAAATATGAAATAAAGAAGCGCTATAATAAATAGACCTCCAAAAACAGCGACTATGGTGTTTTTGCGATTGAACGATTTGCGGTTTTCAGCTTTTGAATTTTTTATTGAATACCCAGATTCTTTTACTTCAGATGATTTCTCAGAACCACCATCGGAAGAATTTGAATTTCTGTATTTTACTTCGCCTGGGGGATAGCCATAATATTCGCTAAACCGTGTGTTAAAGTATGTAGGACTGCTAAACCCCACACGGTACGCAATCTCGGAGGCCGTAGCAACATTGTTTTGCAATAGCTCCATTGCTTTTTCCAATCTGTATTCCCGAATAAATTGACTGGTTGATTTTCCTGTAAGCGCATTTAGTTTCCTGTGTAGCTGTGATCTACTCACACCCAATGCTTCAGACAATTCATTAACGCCAAATTGTTCATTTTCAAGATTGGCCTCTATAGCATCTTCTGTTTTTTTTAAAAATGCATCATCTATAGAACGTGGGTTGGACATTTTAGTAGTAAGTTAGAGTTATAAATTATTGCCGTTATACTATTTCACTAATATACAGAATTCAGCATCAAACTTAGAGAAATCTAAAAACGCAATCAAACTTTGTCTTTAATCATTTAAATAGGACAACTTCTAAAAGTTAAACCAAAAAAGCGAATTGCACATAATTTGAAATGTTCAAATTATCTTATACTAAGATTTTTTACTTTTTGAATGTTGAACTATGGGTATAATCACCTAAATTCATTTTTTTAAGAAGCTCAAGAAAATCGGGATGGGTTCGTAAATCCATAAAGAATTGATCGTACTTCACTCTATAAAATTCTGAGCTTCTTCTTTTATAAGCAATATTGAGCCATTCAATAGCCTTTTCATGTTCACCTAGAAATGCAAACTTTTGGGCTATCCAATAGGCATTATGGAGCGTGCCTTCCTTATCCTTAAAATTTATATCCAAATTGATTATCCATCTAAAAACACCTGGAATCCCCTCTTTTTCAAAAGCCTTTAACATAGGTTCTACGTTGTTATTATCGGCATCGAGCCTCCAATTTTCTGCCAATTCCTCAACCGCCATGTTTTCCTTGCCAGTTTCAATATGTGCCAAAAAAATAATCCAAGGTGCCCACGCATTTTTATAGTCTATTTCTTTAGCTTTAAGGGCATCCCTTAAAGCCATATTATAATTTTCCTCTGCTAAATAAAATTCTGCACTAGTTGTATAAACATAATACGACAATGGTGCTATTAGTTTCACTTTATCCACCAACTTTCTGGCTTCCGAAAAATCACCTTTAATATAAGTTAAGTATCTCGCCACACCCAGCAGTCCATCAGGGCTTTTAGGATCAATACTAATTGCTTTTTTAAAGGCCTTTCCCCCCGCATCCCAATCCATATCATATTCTATGTGGATTCTTGCCAAAACCAGATAGGGTTCTGGCAAACTATTGTCAAGTTCCAAAGCTTTTAAAACATATTCTTTAGCTTTTTTATAGCCCTCTTCTGTTGGCGTAGGCCAATCCTTATATAAATGATACATTGCCAGACCTGCATAGGGCAATGCAAATTCGGGATCGAGGGCCATACTTTCTTTATAGTATTTTTCAGAAAGCTTATAGCGGTCATTTTCAAATTCAAATAAAAAATAATTGCCTTTTAAGTACAAATTATAGGCCTCAATACTATTTGTGGGTATTTTTGCAATTTCCTGAAGTTCGTCCGGTGACAACACTAAGTTCAATTCTGTAGCGATATCTGTTGAAATCTCTTTTTCCAAATTGAAAATATCCTTAAACTCACGGTTAAAATCCTTTGACCATAAATGTGTATCATTTTTTGTGTTGATAAGGTGCACAATAATCTTAATTCTATCACCGTGTTTTTGAACACTTCCATTAATTAAATAATCCACCTCCAAGGCTTTTCCTATTTCCAAACCTGACAGATCACTACTGCCATAACCATCAGAAGTTTGCCTAGATTTAATCAAAATGCCATTTATTTTCGATAGATGGTTTATAATATCGTCACGCATTCCGTCCACAAAATACTCGTTACCAGCATCATCGCTCAAGTTTTTAAATGGGAGTACCGCAAGCGTTTTCTCAGGTATCTCTACAACTTCTGAAATTATTATATCCTTTTCTTCGGGTTTGTTAAATATGAAATAAAGAAGTGCTATAATTAATAGACCTCCAAAAACAGCGATTATGGTATTTTTGCGATTGAACGATTTGCGGTTTTCAGCTTTAGCATCTTTTCTTGTATGAGGAGGTTCTTTTATTTCAGATGATTTTCCAGCACTATCATCTGAAGCATTTGGGTTTCTATATTTCACTTCCCCTGGAGGGTAGCCATAATATTCGCTAAACCGTGTGTTAAAGTATGTAGGACTGCTAAACCCCACACGGTACGCAATCTCGGAAGCCGTAGCGACATTGTTTTGCAATAGTTCCATTGCTTTTTCCAATCTGTATTCCCGAATAAATTGACTGGTAGATTTACCTGTATGAGCATTCAATTTTCGGTGTAATTGTGATCTGCTCACACCCAATGCCTCAGACAATTCATTAACGCCAAATTGCTCGTTTTCAAGATTGGCCTCAATTAAATCCGTCGCTTTTTTTATAAACGCGTCATCTAAAGATTGTTGGTTTGACATTTAGTTTGATAGTTTAAAATTGTAAAAAAAGACAATTATTCTACACCACTAATATACAGAATTTAAACACGAAATATTTAGAACAAGTTGAAAATTACTCCAATATTATAATAGTCAATTTTATGAATTGTTTTTAAAAGTAGTGCTAGACAAAAAAACGCAACCAATCCCGATAGCCATCGAGAGGTTGCGTTTTTCATTTGTATAAAATTCTAATACTATAAACTCTAAGAAGTCCAATTTATAGTGCTCCCCATTCCTTTAATATGTCTTCATTTTTTTTAATAAAAGCATCATATTTAGCTTCTTTTGCCAATGCCAAAGAAGACTTGGCAGCAGCAATAGCACCTTTTTTATCTCCAGCTTTGGCATGAATTAAAGCCTGCTGGTGAATAAACCAGAATTTTGGTTTATCTTTTGTCATATCTACGGCTTTATCAATCCATTCTACTGCTTGGTTTATGTCGTGTCCCGCCTCTAAATAGTAAACGGCGGCAGAAAAATAATCTTGTGCCGAAACAGAAGAACCACTCATTACATCCTTAATACTTGCCATTACTGCGGCATCTGTAGGCACTGTAATATCAAAACCAACCCAAGTTTTTTCCCAAATAAATTCAAGTCTTGCACCAGTATTGGTTATGTTATTTAAATCTATAGTAAATGTTTCTACATTAAAATCTACAGGATAAGACTTTGCAGAGGTTTTAGCTGCAACATGCTCTGGATCTAATTCATCAGGAGTGCCAGATTCTTTCCCATCATTGTAAAAAATAAGCTCCCAAGATTCTGCATTAGGAATAGTGAAAATAGAATAAGAACCTGCTTTTAAAGTTTGTCCATCTATCGTTACATCAGTACTAAAAGTAATTTTTGTTCTAGCATTTGCACCAGTTCGCCATAGTTTACCGTAAGGCACCAAATCTCCAAAAATGGTTCTCCCTTTTACTCCAGGTCTAGAATATTCTATAGTAATATCTGTTAATCCAACCTTTTGCTCTATTTTAGAAAATGGACTAGGGGCTGGTGTTTTCACTTGCGCATTAACCGCATTAATCGTGGCAAAAGCCATAAATAATAAAAGTAATTTTTTCATGTCAGTAGTTATTAATAATTAAGTTTAAAACGTCATAAAATTAAACAATATTAAATCGGTTATTGTTAACAAAAGCTTAAAATAAGACGTTGTATATTTGCTGAAAAGCAAATTAAATGAAACAATATTATGCCGAAACAATAGGCACATTTGCCATGGTATTCTGCGGTTGTGGCGCCATGACCATTAACGAAATAACAAACGGAAGTATTTCTCACGTAGGTGTTGCCGCCACTTGGGGACTTATAGTCATGGCGATGATTTACGCTTTTGGCGAAATATCAGGCGCACATTTTAATCCCGCAGTAACCATCGGGTTTGCATTTGCCAAAAAATTTGCTTGGAACAAAGTACCCAAGTACATTTTAGCTCAAGCCATTGGAGCCATTTTTGCAGCATTTTTATTGTGGTTTCTATTCCCGGAAAGTCAGTTTTTAGGCGAAACCACACCAGCGGAAGGTTTCCCACCATATAAAGCTGCTATTTTAGAATTTTTGCTCACGTTCTTTTTAATGGTGGTCATCATCAATGTCTCTACAGGTAGCAAAGAAATTGGCACCATGGCAGCTATTGCCGTAGGTGGTGTCATTTTATTGGAAGCCATGTTTGCGGGCCCTATGACAAAAGCCTCAATGAACCCTATTCGCTCCATTGCTCCTGCCCTATTTACAGGGAATTTTCAGTATTTATGGCTGTATATTTCTGCACCAATTTTAGGTGCTATTGCTGCTGTTTCTAGTTGTAAATTGGTTAAGGATGAGCAGTGTTGTTAAGATTTGACTTTTGCTGAAAAAATGGAAAAAAACATTACTATTGAATATATAGAAACGCAATATCCAGAAATTATCGAAGAACTAAGTCAATAACATGTCTTTTCTAAAGAAAATTGAAATCTTTTGAAATAATTACGGATTGTTTTAAATATAAAGATTACCTATACCATTATAAATTATCTTGTTTAACTTTTCATAATATCGATTAAACATTTTATATATTTACCATATTTTAAAAAAAGAATTGACAATCGTGGTTCTAAACACTTCATATTATATAAATAGAAAAATTTTCTGACTGTATAATTTAATGTTCGATTTAAAACCACAAAACATAAAAATCAATAATTATTTAAATAGCTAATATCATGGATTTAATCGATAGAGCATTAAAATTTGAGCAAACAAAAATGAGATCGTTATCAACTAGCGATCGCGTTAAATTATCAAGAGAGGCAAAAGCTTTGATCTTAGATTTAAATAAAGTTTATAAGGAAGAAAAAGACGAAAACATCATGGATATCATGAAGCGGTTAACAGTCATAAAAAGAAAGGTTGAAAAAAGACTCAAAGGCAGACCTTAATAGTATAACCATCAAAAACAGGTACTTAATATTTATAAATATTAAATTTTCCCTAATAATTCTATATAAAAATAGTTAATCTAGCATAATTTATTATATTGCCTAATTGGTATGCTATTTGCTCCAATTAAATGAGATTAAAGATTAAAAAAGAATTATGGAAATTATTGATAAAGCTTTAGAATTTGAGCAGCGAAGACACACTTTTAAAACTACAAGTGAGCGCATCGAATCTTCTAGAGAAGTAAAAAGTTTAATATTAGGTTTAAATGACATTTATAAAGAAAAAAAGGATCCTGAAATAATGGATCTTATGAAACGATTGACTGTTATAAAACAAAAAATTGAAAAAAGGCTAAAGGGCAGGCCATAAAACACAAAATGCCCTGAAACCCATGAAAACAATACTAATTGTTGGTGGCAGTAAGGGCATTGGAAAAGCATTGGTTGAAAAGCTATTAGCAGTATGTAATGTCATAAACATTAGCAGAAGTATTCCCGAAATATCGCATAACAATTTAACCCACCACAATTGCGATATAACTCAAGATGAATTACCAGAAATTGAAAATGCTGACGGACTAGTTTATTGTCCCGGAAGTATCAATTTAAAACCCATTCCCAGATTAAGTATTGAAGATTTTAAAGTTCCTTTTGGTTTGCTTAGACAATTGGTACATCCTATTTTAGTGAAGCCTCAATTGGAAGAATTATATGGTAAGTGTTAAATGAAAAAATCTATTAACTTTTTTTGGTTTCGCCGCGATTTAAGATTAGACGATAATGTTGGCTTTTATGAAGCCTTAAAAGGAAATCATCCTGTTCTGCCCATTTTTATTTTTGATGCTGAAATTTTAGAAAAGCTTCCTGAGGATGATGCGCGTGTTTCTTTTATTTATAAGACGCTTCAAGACATGCGCACTACTTTACAAGAACAGCATAATAGCAATATTGCCCTATTTCATGGTAAACCAATAGATATTTTCAAGGATTTGGTTAATAAATATGATATTAATACGGTTTATGCCAATCATGATTACGAGCCTTATGCGAAAGAACGCGATGAAGCGATACATTCTTTTTTATCTGAAAACACTATAGAATTCAAAACGTTTAAAGATCAAGTGATTTTTGAAAAAGATGAAATAGTTAAAAACGATGGCAACCCGTATATGGTATATACGCCATATATGAAACTTTGGAAGGCTACTTTTAGAACTCTTGATTTGAAATCTTCTCCATCTGAAACAGTATTAAAACATTTAATTCCTACTATTGATTTACCAAGTTTGAGTTTGTCTGATATTGGTTTTAAAACATCTGCTCAACACATAGAGCCATATACGGTAACACCTGTGCTTATTCAAGAGTATGAAGCCACTCGTAATTTCCCTGCAAAAGACAGCACCTCGAGATTAGGACCTCATTTACGTTTTGGAACTGTAAGTGTTCGTAAAATGGTTGAAAAGGCGATTGCTGAAAAGAATGAAATATTTTGGCAAGAACTGATTTGGCGTGAATTTTTTATGCAAATCCTTTGGCATTTTCCACATACTAAAGACGAGAGTTTTAAACCGAAATACGACAGAATTGAATGGCGCAATAATGAAGATGAATTTAAAGCGTGGTGCGAAGGAAAAACGGGGTATCCATTAGTTGATGCGGGAATGCGCCAACTGAACGAAACCGGTTTTATGCACAACCGAGTGCGTATGTTAGTGGGAAGTTTTTTATGCAAACATTTGTTGATTGATTGGCGTTGGGGCGAAGCTTATTTTGCTGAAAAACTACATGATTACGATATGGCAAGTAATGTTGGCAACTGGCAATGGGTTGCCGGTTGTGGTGTTGATGCTGCACCTTATTTTAGAATTTTTAATCCTACGACTCAAATACAAAAATTTGATAAGGATTTGAATTACATTAAAAAATGGGTGTCAGATTTTCAAGAATTGACCTATCCGCAGCCTATTGTGGAGCATAAATTTGCTAGAGAACGTTGTTTGGAAACTTATAAGGCAGCTTTGAATTAGTTTAGATGTCTTCTCTTTACTTTGTCTAAAAAAAACGATAACTTCGTTTAGCTCCTGATAAAAAATATTTTAATATTTTTTATCAGAGATTCATTAAAATACATTTAAAACATGCAACGCGCTACCACCATAAAGGAAGTTCTAGAACAGCTTGATGTTATTATTAATGAAAGCATCGCAACCAACAGCAGGCTGGGTTTGTTTGCCTATATCTATAGACGGACTACTGCTGAGATTGCTTCCGAGATTGCTCTGGGTAATTTTGAGAATAACCAACGCTTAGAAATCCTAGATGTTGCATTTGCCAATTTGTACCTAGATGCCTTCAAAGCCTACAAAAATAATGAGCATGTAAGTTCTTCTTGGACCTATGCCTTTGATCACACGGATGAGTCCTTGACCATTCTGCAACATATTTTGTTAGGGATGAACGCTCATATCAACCTTGACCTTTGTGTTGCCACAGCAGCAACTATGTCTGGTAAGGAAATTCTTGATATTGAAGCTGATTTCAATAAAGTGAATGACATTCTATTTCAGATTACTAACGAGATGCAAGATCGCCTCAGTCGGGTGTCGCCCTTAATGTTTATTCTAGATGTATTGGGCGAGAACAAGGATGAAAAAATTATTGACTTTAGCATGCGAAAAGCTCGTGAGCAATCTTGGAATGGAGCAAACCTACTTTGGTCATTAGGCAAAGGTCAAAGCGAAGGAGCCATAAATAGTATAGACCATCTTGTCCTAAAAATTAGTGAGCGCATCAAGGGGCCAAAATCGCGGATAATTCGATTTGTACTTAAGTTGACGCAAAAATTTGAAACCAAAAAGGTAAGCGTCATCCTTTCAAAATTAAAAGCGGACTAGCTTTTTTTGTGAATTGTAAACCTAGGATATGTATTATTAGTTCTGTGTGTACTCACAAAATCCAATAAACAATCAGAAATTTAGAGGGCTACCTATGAACATTGCAAACAGATGCGTTAACGATTGCAACGGCATCCTTTTTTGCCATTAAAAGCAAAAAAGATATAGTGGAAAGCGTGTTAAAACGCCCAACTAATTTTCATTCAAAAATCATAACATTTTATTAAGATTTATATGTTTAAAATTTTGGTACATTTATCCTTCATCAAAACAAACTAAAATTATGAATACACAAGAAGTAGCAAATAAGTGGGCACAAATGTGTCGTGAGGGTAAAAATTTGGAATGTATAGAAGAACTTTACGGAGACAATGTAACGAGTAGGGAAATGCCAGGGGTGCCTTCCGGAGAAGTGGTTACGGGCAAACAGAACGTATGGGATAAAAGCAAACAATGGTTGGACAATGTGGTGGAGTTTCATGGTGGCGACATCTCGGATCCTGTAGTAGCCGACAATCATTTTACAAGCAAAATGAGTTTTGACGTCACGTTTAAAGACCGTGGCAGACAGCAAATGGAAGAGGTTTGTGTGTTTGAAGTTAACGATGGAAAAATTGTAAACGAGCAATTTTTTTATACGATGTAACCCATTAATTTTTAAAACTTAAGAAGCTTCAATAACTGTTTTGAAGCTTTTTTTATGCTTAAAATCTAAATTTAGAAAACACCATCTAAATATTTCACAACAGAAATCCTTATATTTGAATAACCAACCAACCCGTATATAATATGAGAAAGCTAGTGGTTTTACTGTTTTCCTTATTCTCCCTAGTTGCCTTTGGTCAAAATAAAACGTGTCAAGATTTTAAAACAGGAAAATTTGAATATGTGGACACATCTTATGCTGACTGGAAAGTGTGTAGAACAGATGCTGTTCAAATTGAAACAAATACTAAAAGCGGACTTATAATTTATAGTGCCGTAACATGGATTTCGGACTGCGAATTCACATTGACCTGTACCAAAGTTTCCAAACCAAAATTACAACATGTAGTTGGAAAAATTTTTGAAATTGAAATTGTTAAAACTGGTAACAATACTTACTATTGTATCTCTGAGAAAAATGAGGTTCAAACAAAAGATTTAATGTTGGAGTTAGTTAAAATTGAGTAAAATATTTTTCGGCAATCTCGGAAAATAAGTTTAGCTCTAGTGAAATTACTTTACAAGTCTTTCTATAATTTTTTTAGTCGGTAAAATTTCGGTTGTATGCTCTATACTTGGTCCTGCTACCCAAACCGTTTTGTAAGTGGCCTTAGTCGCCGCATTTTTTGTAGCATTCATACCTATAGAAAAACGAATCATTTTTACCCATTTTTTAAGCTTTTTGTTTTTATTTAATACCGATTCCAGCCAAGTTTGTTTCGTACCTATTTTTTGAACATAAGGTGTATTGATAACCGTACAAGGTGTACCCGAAATACGTTCGGTCATCACGATATCTTCTGCTCCATAATCTACACAGGCTTGTTTATACTCCTCTGTAACACCTGCTTCTTCTGAGGCTATAAACGGACTTCCAACCGAAACGCCGTCTGCGCCATAGCTTAACATTCTATCAATATCTGCTTTACACCCTACTCCTCCTGCCGAAATTATTGGAATACTGCAATGTGTACTCAGCTCTTTAATGAGTGCTTCCGGAGAAAAATTACCTCGGTGTCCTCCTGCTTCGTTGTTAACAGCAATAATGGCATCGCCACCTAAACCTTCAACCTTCTTTGCGAATTTTAAATCCGTAACATCACAAAATACTTTAATCCCAACTTTATGTGCTTGATTTATGGTTTCCTCTGGGCTACCTAAAGAGGTAATTATAAAGTCGCAACCTTCCTCACAAATCACTTCTAACTGCCCTTTATATTTTACGTTAGATTTGTTTACAATGAGGTTAAACCCAAATGAACCTCCTTTTGGTTTAGCAGCTTTTAATTCGCGTAAAGCGCCCCTTAATTCATCTAAAGTTCTATAGTTTAATGCAGGAATACAGCCTGCTATTCCTCCTTTCATGGCTTCTTTTACCATGGCTACATTTGATACCAAAAACATTGGGGCTTGAATAATTGGGTATTTTATATTGAGAAGTTTTGTCAATTTAGTAGCCATAAAATATTTTTTTCAAATATAATAAATTATTATGCATGCATAGTAACTGATAATCACTTAGTTAGAAAACCCTCATTATTGAAAACATCTAAACTACTGATTTACATGACATTTATCATTTTTTTACTATGCGCGCATAGTTAATTTTGAAGTCAATAAACTATATAATATCTTAATCATGAAAAAAATAATCTTAGGTTTATTCATTTTTGGTCTCACCACCCAAGTCAATTCTCAAACCGTAGAACTTCCAGAAACGGTTATTTCAGTAAATTACAAATATTTAGATGCCGTAGATGTAGATCATGTTCCTGAACGCGTTAAAAAATTAGAAGAAGAAATTCTTAACTACAAAAATATAGAACAATCTAGACTTTACTCTGACAAAAACGACATATACAGCGTGTCTTTTTATGTTCCTGAAGGAAAAATAGTTGCCGCTTATGATGTAAATGGCAAAATTTTAAGAACTATTGAAAAATACAAAAATGTAAGATTGCCTTTAGTTGTTATGCAAGCGATTTCAAAGCGATTTCCTAATTGGGGAATAGTTGAAGATGTTTACTATATTAGGTACCATATTGAAAAAGATTCCATAAAACAGGAATACAAAATTAAAATTAAAAATGAAGATGAAACCCTTACGGTTAAAACAGATGAAAAAGGTGCGTTTTTATAAGAATACCTATTTAATTTTTTGATACAAAAAGCGCATTCAAATTATGGATGCACTTTTTTTGTTAATCAATTCTATTCTGAAAAATTTCTGCACCATAATTTAAAAGCTAAATCTAATCTAAAAAACGATAATAACCGCATTTTAAATATGCGCCTTCTGGAAAACTGATGGGATGATCTATATCATGCTGTGTTTTTAAAACTTCTTTGTGACGCCTATTGGCAGAATCAAACATTTTATTACTAATTTCAAAAAACTCTTCGGCTAATACTCTTGAAGAACAAGATGCTAAAACTAATAGTCCGTTTTTAGCAGTTAGTTTTTCGCCTAATTCTGCCAATTGCATATATTTCTTTTTTGCTAAATCTATTTCTGAAGCTTGTTTTGCAAAACTTGGAGGATCTATAACCACAACATCAAATGTTACTTTGCTTTTAATGAGGTTTTTTAATTCCACGAAAGCGTCGCCAGCAATTATTTTATGTTTTCCTGAATAGGTATTCAACTTTCCGTTTTCAATAGCAATTTCTAATGCTTGTTTGCTAATATCTAAACTCGTCACTTCTTTTGCACCATTGTATAAAGCATGTACCGAAAACCCACCAGCATAAGAAAACACATCCAAAACCGTTTTTCCACTACTCCACTCACCTACTTGTTTTCTATTGGCGCGATGGTCTAAAAAATAACCTGTTTTATGACCTTTAATAACGTTTGCCGAAAAGTTAACACCATGTTCTACAAATTCCACAACTTCGTTTTCAAGAGTACCAAAAACAACTTCTCCGTTTTCAAGTTTATGAAGCTTTGATTTTTCTATACTTCTGCTTAATCGGATAACAACCGTTTCAGCTTCTGATGTTTGCTGCAAACTCGGAATAATAGTTTCTAAATAAGGTAACCATATTTCAGAATAAATTTTAACGACCAAAACCGATGCATAAACATCAGCAATTAGCCCAGGAAAGCCATCATTTTCTCCAAAAAGTAAACGATAACTATTCGTGTTCGTTTTTAATAAAGGCTGTCTTTTATTATAAGCTTCATCTATTTTATTTTGAAAAAACCCTGCGTTAATTTCAGCTTTCTCATAGCTACTATGAAGCATTTTAATCCGAATTGGCGAACTAGCATCATATAAACCTAAACCAACAACGCGGTTTTTATTTTTACTGAAAATGATGGCTAAATCTCCAGACTTAGCATCATCATTTATTTTTATGATATTATTGGAAAACACCCATGGATGTCCTTGTACTACAAACTGTTCGCCTTTGGAGTTCAGTTTAACTGCTAAGCGTTTTGGTTTGTGATTTGATTTTAGTTTTGGAGAAAAGGACATTAAAGAAGGATTATTTTAAAGCAAACTTGAATTTACAAAGAAACGGTTTTACCTGTTCCTTTTAGATTGATAGAAAATGAATTACCTCATATAATTATGTTTTATTAATTTAAACCGATAATCGGTCTTTATTATTTTTATCGCTTTGCCACTTAGCTGGATTATTTATGATATAATCTCGTATGTTTTTCAATGCTGTTTCATCTCGAATAATATGATCGTAAAACCTGGTTTGCCAACCAAAATTTGTATCTGGGTGTTTTTTATTTATTTCAAATGTACACCTGCCTTTGTACCAGCGCATAACACGTGATATGTTTTTGTGAAACATTGGATTGTTTTTTCCTGTTGCACCACCCGTAGAGACGCGATTCATCGCGTCTGTTTGTTCGGAGATGCCGTTGATCGCGTCTGTTTGTTCGGAGACGCGGTTGATCGCGTCTGTTTGTTCGGAGATGCGGTTGATCGCGTCTGTTTGTTTGGAGACGCGATGAATCGCGTCTCTATCATCAATGTTATCAATCCACAAAACCCCGTGCACATGATTTGGCATCACAACCATTTCATCCAAAATAATAAATGGAAAATGTTCGGGTATCATATTCCAAAATTTTTGTGCCAATTCGCCAACAGGATTCAACAACATTTCATTATTTTCAATTGCACCAAAAAAACAATATCTATCTGAGGTGCAAATCGTAATAAAATAGGCACCATTGGATGCATAATCATACCCTCTTAAACGGGCTGACGGAATTCTATATTTGCCATTAAATTTTTGTGCAGACATCCCAGCAATATTCAAATTAACCTATCTCGTACAGACGCAATTCATCGCGTCTCAAAAAAAACACAACCATTTCTAGTTGTGTTTCTATTTTATATCATTTCTTAAAAACCTTAATGATTTTAGAAGCATGTTTTGAATTCAATTTTAATATATAGTGACCGCTACTAAAATCTGAAAAATCCAATATTGTTTCTAAGTTATTAGGTACAATACTTATTAATTGTTTTCCAAGAATATTATAAACTTGAATATTTTTAAGCTCTTTTTGAGTGTTAATTTTCAAAACATCGCTTACAGGGTTTGGATAAACTTTAAACTGATTAGTAGCAAACTCTTCATTTGATAATACATTTCCTGAAACCATTATAGAAAAATCCCCGCAGGCAAGTCCTTTACAGGTTACAGGAAAAGGTACAACTTGTATATAATAAGTAGCACCATCTTGAAGTGACTGAACCACATTGTTATTACCTGTACCGCAATATACTAGCGTAGCACCTACACAACTGTTATAAATAGCAAAATCGCTATCGCTTGATACTGTAACTTCACCACTAGGTGGTGCGATAAAAGAATACCAATAATCATTAAACAAAGGGTGAGGGCAGGCACTACTACCTCCACCAGAAACAGTACCTCCTGAATTTGTATTTCCTATGGCTGTTTCATCTGGGTTTAACGCTATTGAGGCACTACAAAAATCATTTTGTGAAAATAAATCTAAACTAATGCTAAAAAATAATAAAAGTGTTGCTAGAGTAATTTTGTTCATATACATAGTGATTTGGTTATTCCATAAAAATACAAATCAATTTTCTAAATCCTACTTTTATTTTAAAAAATTCTTACATTCCTTATTTTGAAGCGCATTGTAGTTTTTTTAAAACAAAAAGAAGCGGTCTGAAAAAGCAGTTAAAAGAATTATGATCTTATACGGAAAAAAATTTCAAAGACAAATAGCACATTCCAAATACACTAGGTTTTGAAGCTATCGATGCCGATAAAATAAATGTTGAAATAGGGCTGATCGCTATGGCACACAACCTTAAAAAGCATAGCTTAGCTATGATAGGGCTACTTTTGCTTTTGTTATTTTTGAGACGCTGAACTCTATATTTTAAAATGAAATAAAAAATCAAAATATAGCAAAAAAGAAAATCGTCCAAAAATTACTTTTTGGACGACCTCTTTTTTATTATTTACACTACGTTTTATGCATCAATATTCGCATAAATAGCATTCTTTTCAATAAACTCTCTGCGAGGTGGTACTTCATCGCCCATTAGCATAGAGAAAATACGATCTGCCTCTGTGCCATTATCTATTTGAACCAAACGCATGGTTCTAAACTCAGGGTTCATAGTGGTGTCCCAAAGTTGTTCTGCATTCATTTCTCCAAGACCTTTATAACGTTGAATTTTAGAACCATCTCCAAATTCAGAAACAATCTCGTCACGTTCCTTATCGCTCCAAGCGTATTGTTTCTTCGCACCACGTTTTACCAAATATAATGGTGGTGTTGCTATATAAATATGTCCGTTTTCAATCAATTCCTTCATATATCTAAAAAAGAAGGTTAAAATTAAAGTGGCAATGTGACTACCATCAATATCGGCATCACACATAATCACTACTTTATGATAGCGTAATTTTGAAAGGTTCAATGCTTTACTATCTTCTTCGGTTCCTATGGTAACACCTAAGGCAGTAAAAATATTTTTAATCTCTTCATTTTCAAAAACCTTATGCGTCATCGCTTTTTCAACGTTTAAGATTTTCCCACGAAGTGGCAAAATAGCCTGAAACGCTCTATCACGACCTTGTTTTGCGGTTCCACCTGCCGAATCTCCCTCAACAAGGAATACTTCGCATTTTGTAGGGTCTTGCTCAGAACAGTCACTTAATTTCCCAGGTAAACCGCCAATGCTCATCACAGTTTTACGCTGTACCATTTCACGAGCCTTTTGAGCTGCATGACGCGCTTGTGCCGCCAGAATTACTTTCTGGACAATCGTTTTGGCATCATCTGGATGTTCCTCTAAATAATCCGTTAACATCTCAGAAACCGCTTGACTAACAGAAGCAGAAACCTCTCTATTTCCTAATTTCGTTTTTGTTTGCCCTTCAAATTGAGGTTCTTGAACTTTTACCGAAATAATAGCTGTTAACCCTTCACGGAAATCATCACCTGCAATATCGAATTTCAATTTATCTAACATCCCAGATTCATCGGCATATTTCTTCAAAGTATGCGTCAATCCACGACGGAAACCAGATAAATGTGTTCCGCCTTCATGCGTATTAATATTGTTTACATAAGAATGTAAATTTTCAGCATAAGATGTATTATAAATCATGGCAACCTCAACTGGCACACCATTCTTTTCGCCTTCAAAAGCAATCACATCTTTCATTAAAGGCTCGCGAGTGGCATCCAAATATCTGATAAATTCTTTTAATCCTTCTTCAGAATGGAATGTTTCACCTTCAAATTCACCATCTTCTTTTTTAGTCCGTTTGTCTATTAAATGAACGGTAATTCCTTTATTCAAATAAGCCAACTCGCGTAACCTGCTCGCCAAAGTATCATAACTATACTCTAAGGTTTGGGTAAAAATAGTCGGGTCTGGTCTAAATGTTACCGTAGTACCACGTTTATCGGTTTCTCCAACTTGTTTAACTGGGTATAACGATTTTCCACGTTCATATTCTTGTTCATAAACTTTACCTTCTCTAAAAACGGTAGCCTTTAAATGTGCAGATAACGCATTTACACAACTCACACCAACACCGTGCAGTCCACCAGAAACCTTATAAGAATCCTTATCAAACTTACCACCTGCTCCAATTTTGGTCATAACAACCTCGAGGGCAGATACCCCTTCTTTCTTGTGTAAATCTACAGGAATACCACGACCATCATCTTCCGTAGTAATAGAATTATCTTCATTTATAATTACCGTAATGTTGTTACAATGTCCAGCCAAGGCTTCATCAATCGAGTTATCTACAACCTCATAAACTAAATGGTGTAAACCACGAGTCCCAACATCTCCAATATACATCGAAGGACGCATACGCACGTGCTCCATGCCCTCTAAGGCCTGAATACTATCTGCCGAATAATTATGCTTGTTAAATTCTTCTTTAGGTTCGCTCATATTCTATTATTTTTCTTGTTTTTAGTTTGATTCATTTTCATAAAAAAATCCCGCTGTTCATCGGGACTCCTGAGACAAACAAATATACGGAATTTTAACCCCTTTTGAAAGTATTTCACCGAGTGAATGATAATTTTATCAACATTTGTTAATTACTCAAAAGTGTCTTAAATCGCCTAAAAACCACCTCAAAATCGATTTTGTGTGATTTTACCATCTTCTGAAAGTCAAAAATTCGCAAAAATTGTTTTAAGAGCTTATTCACGTATTTTCAAGTTTAAAAAAATCACCAAAAGTTTGGTCTAAAAAGCTATATCTATCCTTTTTCTTCTTTTATATTGCTTGTAAAAAAATATAATCACCAAACATGATGTTTGTCACTTTTTACCCCATAAGTTCACCTTAATTTTGTCCAAAATTCTATAACTTAAGATCTCATGGAACTAAAAAAAGGAGCGTTCAACATATGGTTTTTGGCAGTAATTCTATTTTCGCCACTACTTTTAATTTGTCAAAGCGAAAAAGAATTTAAACCCGTAATAAAATGGAACATTACGTCTCAAATTTGGATGAGATATTCCGATTTAAACAATGGCTCTTTGATATACGACGAACCCGCTTCAGAGTTTTTTGATATCTCCATTAGAAGATTACGTATTCCTGTATCTTCTCAAATAACCCCCAATATTTACGCTTATGCAATTTTTGGAGGCAACAATTACAATTTTAAAGACAAAACCTTTTCGCTTGATGTTTTAGATTTATATGTTGAGTATAAATTTGCCAAATTTTTAGAGGTTGGTGTCGGTAAATCTGGTTGGCAAGGTCTTAATAGATGGAATATTCGTTCTGCCAAAACCATGATGGGATTAGACTCCCCTCTATTTACCTTAAACTCTGTTGAAAAAAATGATGATTTGGGACGTTTATTTGGTGTTTGGCTTAAAGGACAAGCTGGACAATTTGATTACAGACTAACCTTTAACAGACCGTTCGCTGTAACCAGCGCACCAGTTAATGCTGTAAATTTTGCCAATAATAAACCTAGAGTAAAAACCTCATCTTATGTAAAATACCAATTTTTTGAGCTCGAATCTAACAAATCTGCCTACCAAACGGGCACCTACATGCAGGCAAAAAAAGTATTCAATATTGGTGCAGGTTTTCAGTATCAAGAAAAAGCCATGAGTGATGGCGATGCAAAACTTGAAAGCACTACTTTTTATGATATTCAACATTTTGCTGCAGATTCATTTTTAAATCTACCGCTTGCGAACGGCAATGCCATAACAACTTATTTGGGATTTTTTGACTATGATTTTGGGAAAAACTATATTAGAAATGTTGGCGCAAATAATCCTACTACCGGAGGTGGCTCAGACTTTAATGGTGCTGGTGTAGCATTCCCTATGATTGGTACTGGAAGCACTTGGTACACCCAATTTGGCTATGCTTTTAAAGAAACAGAATTTTTAAGTCAACCCATGGTTATTCAACCAAACATAGCCATACAGCATTCCAGTTGGGATGCACTAGAAGATAACATGACGGTTTACGATTTTACAATCAACTTTTTATTAGACGGCTCACACAACAACAAATTTAGTTTAGGCTATCAACACCGCCCTATTTTTGATGCCACTACTTTACAACAAAAGGATTACAAGGGCATGGCGGTTTTGCAGTACCAAATTTCTTTGAAATAAATTTTTTTTTGACTATCGAATATGTAATTGGGAAAGTTGCGGAACATATCATTTCGCAACTTTTTTATAAGTCATAAATTTAGCGTTTTTAATTCTACACCTGAACCAAAACCATCGGCGAACAAAATATGCCCATCTTTAAAACCAACGCCCGAAGCAATATCGGTTTCTAAAAGCATGGCGCCATCTGCATCAATATAATCCAAAAGTGGCGCTATTTGTACCAAACTTGAAATCCCGATAGTAGATTCGGTCATGCAACCTGCCATCACTTTAAGGTTTAAATCCCTAGCTTTTTGTATCATTTTTAATGCCGGCGTGATGCCTCCGCATTTCATCAATTTTATGTTAATTCCATGAAATGTTTCTGCACATTTTTCGACGTCTCCTAGTCTTTGGCAACTTTCATCTGCAATAATGGGGAGTGCGCTTGTTTCTTTTATAATGGTCATTGCACCCCAATCATCTGCTCTAAGTGGTTGTTCTATAAACTCAACACCTAAATCTTTTAAAGCTTTTGATTTGTTGATGGTTTCATCTGTTCCCCAAGCACAATTGGCATCAATTCTAAAAACAGCATCTGTAATTTTCCGTAACGCTTTTATGATGTTCACATCTTCCGAAGTCCCCAATTTTATCTTATAAATTGGCCATGTGTTTTCAATAATTTTAGACTTCATTTTAAAAATTTCATCTATACCAATCGTGTAATTTGTCATGGGAATATTTGTATCATCGTTACTCCAAAAACTACGTAATGTTTTCTTATTCAATTTTGCATAAAAATCCCAATAGGCGCAATCTATCGCACACAATGCAAAATAATTTTTCCGAAGTTTAGGCTCTAACCGCGTCCATAAATCGGTGGGATGCACTCCAAAACCCTTCTTAACAATTCCTGAAACACTTTTAATTGCATGTTCCAAATTCTCAACCGTGCTGCCATAATAGGGGTTTACGGTAGCTTCCCCATAACCAGTAATCTCTCCATTTGAAATGGAAACTATCATCGTATCCTGAACAGTAACCGTGTATCTTGACGTGGTAAATGGGTCTTTTAATTTGAGCTGATATTTGGTAGGTGTAATTTTTAATTTCATTTAATAAATATAGAAAAAGTTAGTTATTGAGCTCATCTTGGCTCTTTGTTTTTAACCGAAAATGAGGCAAAATTTCTTCAGATTAGGCACTTTCAGAAAGGCATAGCACCGCTACGGATAAAAAAAAGTAACGAAATATGAAGGAATTTGGGCCATTTTTTAGGAAATAGAAAAAGTCAAGATAAGTTCATTACCTGCATTCATATATTTCATCTAAAAAAAACACTTTCATATTATTATAATATCAATGTTTAACCATGCAAATCGACAATAAAACAGCATAAATTTTGAATATTTAAAACCAATAAAATCGCCCATTCAACTTTAAGGCTTTAAACACCTATTCTGCATAAAAACTTTCGTAATTTTACTCGCTAAAATTTTCAGTAATAAACGAAAGAAAATAAGATGAGTAAAATTATGACAGTCGATGTTTTGTCGAGTATTAAAGGAGCGCAGCCATCGGAGGCCGTGAACAAATTATTTGAAGTGATTAAAAATGCAAATGCATCAAATACTAATTCTTTTAATACGAATCATAATAATTGCGTGTCTTTGGATAATTTGAGAGACGATGTGGTAATAGACAGTCCAGATATTGAAAAGCAAATCATCATCGAAAACTTTCCGAAAGAAAAGAACGGCTATTTAGTGGTTTCTAAAGTAATTGAAGAATAGTTATGGGATCTCAAATACACAAAATTCATCAGCAGTTGGTGAACCAAAAAATAACTTGCACGCAACTTGTACAAGAAAAATTGGAAGCTTTAAAGCACAATACACACAATACGGTAAATTCATTTTTAGACACTTTGGCACTAGATTTAGCCAAAAAAGTGGACACTAAAATAGCTAACGGCGAAACCATCGGGCTTTTGGAAGGCATTCCCTTTGGAATAAAAGATGTCTATATGGTTCAAGGTACGCTTACAACTGCAAGCTCAGATTTATTGAAAAATTATAAATCGGCATACACCGCAACAGCCATTCAAAAATTGTTGGATGCTGGCGCAATTCCTTTAGTAAAAGAAAACTGCGATAGTTTTGGTCATGGGTCTTCTAGTGAAAACACCATTTTTGGTGCAGTTAAAAACGCTGTCAATCCAGATTTGGTGGGCGGTGGCTCAAGTGGCGGTTCTGCGGTAAATGTTGCTAAAGATTATACGGTTTTTTCCATTGGTGGCGATACGGGAGGTTCTGTTCGTCAACCTGCAGGCTATAACGGTGTATATGGCTTAAAACCCACTTATGGTCGAATTTCACGTTACGGTTTAATGGCGTATGCGTCTTCTACAGACTGTGTTGGGCCTATTGCAAAATCTATCGAAGATATTCGTATTGTGTTAAATGTGATGAGTGGTAAAGATGTAAAAGACCAAACTACTTACGCTTCCGCGGAAATATCCAAGGATGGTATTTTAACTTCTGAAACCATTAAAACCGTAGGCTATTTTAAAAACTTTATAGAAAATGATGCGATCGATGCTCAGGTGAAATCTGATTTTTTAGCCTCTATTGAAAAAATAAAAGCAAAAGGTATCGAAGTGAAAGCTTTGGATTTCTTTGAATCCAACACATTGGTTTCAACATACTACACGTTGGCTATGGCAGAAACCGCCTCAAACTTATCACGTTTGGATGGCACAAATTACGGAAACCGAATTGAAGGCGATAACTTAATAGACACCTATGCAGTAACACGTTCTGAGAATTTTTCAGAAGAAACAAAACGCAGAATAGTTGGTGGAAACCAGGTATTATCACAAGGATTTTCAGATGAAATCTATTTGAAAGGTTTAGCGCTTAGAGATAAAATCTCAGAGAATTTTGAGCATGATTTTAAGGAAGTTGATATCATTGTTTCGCCTGTCACACCAAACACGCCACCAAAGATTGGAGATAGTTTAAAGGACCCTTTGGCAATGTATTTATCTGATGCTTATACCGTTGGTTTTAGCTTGGGGCAACTCCCAACGTTAACCGTTCCACAAGGTACTGCAACAGGTTTACAAATTACTGCCGCAAAAAATAATGACGAACTCGTTTTGAAGTTTGCTAACTTCTTAAAAGACACGATATAATGGATTTGGAGCAATTAAATGAGCAACTAAAAAAGCATGAGCTAGAGTTAGTAATCGGACTGGAAACCCACGTTCGGTTAAATACAAAAACAAAGTTATTCTGCTCTTGTGCCAATCAGGAAATAGAAACACCAAATCAAAATATATGTTCGGTGTGTACTGGGCAAATGGGGGTGCTGCCTGCACTAAATAAAGAGGCAATTACAAAAGCGATTTACTTCGGAAAAGCTGTAAAATCGACTTTTGAAAACGACCTGATTTCATGGGACAGAAAGCATTACGAATATCCTGATAATCCGAAAAACATTCAAATTACACAGTTTCATAATCCTGTAATTCCAGACGGACAAGTCTCTTGTTTCCGAAATGATGGCTCGCAGTTTACCGTGAATTTAACGCAAGTACACATTGAGGAAGATGCCGCGAAATTAATGCACGAAAAGAAAGTGTCTTTGGTAGATTTTAATAAAGCTGGCGTGCCACTTATTGAGATTGTTACCGAGCCCTGTATTCGCCATATTGAAGATGCATCCACCTATGCGCAATACATTCAGCGTATTGTTCAGAATTTAGGAATCTCTGAAGCCAATCTGGAAAAAGGAGAGTTTAAATCGGATGTTTCTGTGTCGCTTCGCAAAAAACGTGATTATAATTTAAACCCGCGTACCGAAATTAAAAACTTGAACTCGTTTAAGTTTATGGTGGAGGCCTTAAAGGAAGAAATTGAAAAACAGCTCAACTATTTCTTAGAACATAAAGAGTTTAGACCAGACCAAACTACGGTGCTTTGGGATGCCGATTTGAAGCAGACTAAAACCATGCGTAAAAAGGAATTTGAAGCAGATTACCGCTTTATTTCCGAACCTGACTTACCGTTTGTGAGCATTAAGGATGTGGTGGAGTCTATTGACGTAGATTTAAGCACACTCCCTTTTGCCGTTGAATCTATCTTGATAAAAGGTGGCGTGTTACCGCAAGACGCAAAGTTTTTTACCGCAGACTCTTTACGTTCGGAAACTTTTGTTGCAATCAATAATGAATTAAAAGCTCCATCGTTTGTTGCAAAAACTTTGACCAATAATATTAAAGCCGAACAGTATTCTAATATTGAAAACGTTTCAGATTTTATTGAAATTTTCAGTTTATTCAAAGATGAAAAAGTAACGCCTGTTTTAGCTCAAAATGCAATTTCCTCGTTATTGGCTGATTCAAAATTTGACTATAAAACGTACTTTGAAGCCAATACTATTTCCAAAGAAAAAATTAGTGACGCCATTCAAAAAGTAATTTCTGAAAATGAAGCTGTTGCAAATGACATCAAATCTGGAAACCAAGGAAAGGCAGGTATTCTGGTTGGAAAAGTGATTGCAATTATCGGTAAGGGCGCTTCTGGGAAAGTAATTCGCCAGAGTATTTTGGATGCGCTTGCTGGGGAAAATGACAGAAGACCGAAGACGGAAGACGGAAGTGGTAAACAACAGACAGCTCAACAACAAACAACGAAAGTTCAGGATGAGGAAGTACTTCCCGAGATACCGTTAGTCATCAAAGACACTTACAGAACACACAAAGTATCGCAATTAAGCGAAACTTCAATTTCTGAAACCGTAACTTTAGCGGGTTGGGTGTCTAGTGTGCGAGATCATGGGGAATTGATATTTATCGATTTACGGGATTCTAGTCACGAAATTTTCCAAGTGCGTTTAAGTAGGGAATCTTTTCCTAATTTGGACGATTTGGTAAAACTAAAACCAGAATCCGTCATTACCGTTACTGGAGAAATCGTTCAGCGTAAAGCTGATGATTATAACGCCTCTTTAAGAACAGGAACGATAGAATTAGAAACTTCGGAATTAGAAATTTTGAACCTTTCCAAAACATTACCTTTTGAAATTAAACGTGCACATAAAACCAATGAAGCCGTTCGTTTTCAATATAAATATTTAGACCATAGAAATGATGATGTACGTCGCGCCATAGTAAATCGCCATAAAGTGATTAAATTGATGCGTGACCTTCTCGACGATCAAGAATTTATAGAAGTCGAAACACCAATTCTTACTGCGGGAACCGATGAAGGTGCACGGGAATTTATTGTGCCTACACGTAAAAAAGCAGGGTCTTTCTATACCTTACCGCAAGCACCCCAACAATTCAAACAGATTTTGATGGTGAGTGGGTATGAAAAGTATTTTCAAATTGCACGTTGTTTTAGGGATGAAGATTCGCGTGGCGACCGTCAACCGGAATTTACACAGTTGGATATTGAAATGGCATATGCCAGTATGCAGGATATTATTGATTTAAACACGACTATGTTTAATGAGATTGTTGCAAAAATCTATGGTAAAAAATGGATTTTGCATCCGTTTGAAGTATTGACATATAAAGAAGCGATGGACTATTACGGTTGCGACAGGCCAGATTTACGTTTTGGGTTGAAACTTCAAGATATTACGGCTATAGTTAAGGAAACATCGTTTCAAGTATTTAGCAAACCAATTGATGAAGGCGGTATTGTAAAATGTATAAAAGTTTCTGCCGAAGAACAAGGAAAAAAACGTTTGTCTAAAGGACAAATTGAAAAACTGACTTCTATTGCACAAGACCATGGTTTAGGTGGTTTGGCTTATATCATCGTCAATGAAAACGATTTACAATCGCCAATTATCAAATTTTTAGGCGAAGACATTGCTGCAAATATTATAAAAGCTACTAATGCGCAAATTGGAGACATTGTATTTTTCTCCGCTGCCGATTATGATACAGCAAACAAAGCTTTGGATGCTGTTCGCCAAGAATTAGGCAGCATGTTGAAATTGATCAACCCAAAGGAATTAAGGCCTGCTTGGGTGGTTGATTTTCCAATGTTTGAAAAAACAGATGAAGGCCGCTGGACGTTTACGCACAATCCTTTTTCTATGCCTGCCATTTACGACATTGAAAAACACATGAATGGTAAAGAAGATGAAATTGGAAAGATCATTGCACAACAATATGACTTGATATTGAATGGTTTCGAAATTGGTGGTGGTTCCGTGCGTGCCCACAAACCTGAAATTCTGGAAGCGACATACAAAAACATGGGCTACAACAAAGACGAAATGATGAAAAGCGTTGGGACCATGTATAAAGCATTTCATTATGGTGCACCGCCACACGGTGGTATTGCATGGGGCGTTGATAGATTAATGATGATTTTAGAGAAAAAAGCATCCATTAGAGAAGTGATGGCATTCCCAAAAACAGGCACAAGTGAAGATTTATTGTTTGGTTCCCCTTCTCCCCTTTCGGATAAAAAGGTTGAGGAAATGAATGTTAGGGTTATCAGGTAGATACGCAATACCTTGCGTATCAAACCACGTAAATACGCAATGCCTTGCGTATCAACATTGCGTATCAACATTGCGTATCAACAATGCATACCAAACCATGGAAAAATATAAAGGAAAATACCGCATAGGATCCGCCCGCCTGCCCAATTGGGATTATGGTAGCGAAGCATTATATTTTATAACCATTTGCACACAAAACCGATACCATTATTTTGGGGAAATAAATAACCAAATAATGGATTTGTCGTCTATCGGTAAAATCGTAAATGATGAATGGAAAAAAACATTTGAAATGCGTCCAGATATGAATTTATCCATGGGAGAATATGTGATAATGCCCAATCATTTTCATGCCGTTATTGGTATTAGTAAAAATCGATATAATACTCGTGGTGGTGGTAGAAACGCAATGCATTGCGTTTCTACCACCACCACTATTTTCGGCCCACAATCCAAAAATTTGGCATCCATTGTTCGTGGGTTCAAATCTGGGGTTACCAGGGATGCATGAATAATAAACCCTGATTTTCAATGGCAGGCGCGGTATTACGACCATATCATCCGAAATAGCAAATCGTACGACCGTATTTCCGAATATATTATCAACAATCCCATGAAGTGGAAGAAAGATAAATTCTATGAATAGCATTACAACCGAAAACACCTTTGAAACAGCCATAGAAGAAACCTTTTCGGGACGAGAGGAATGGCAAAACCCAAAAGACCTGCCGCGCAGACAGGCACAAAAAAACTAAAGTTACATCTATGAGATCCCGCTCTTCAGCGGGATTAGTTCAGCTGCGTATTTTGCTAAGGCAAAATACTGCTTCAATAAAAAAAGCCCAAGATCTTCACCTTGGGCTACGCACTAATACTACTAAGATGTTAGGTTTAACGTAATCGATCTACAGATTTTACGAGATCTTCATCCTTCTTAATGGCCTTATTGGCTAATGCCAAAAACACGATAGAAATAATAGGAAGAAACATCCCAATACCTTTCTCAGAAACTACCGTTTCTCCAGATACATTTAGTGACAGATAAACGAAAAATCCTAGTAAAAAAAAATTTAATATGATGTTAAGTCGCCCCAAAACAAATTGAAGCTTCCTGTTTTTAAACAAAAATATGGCGACCAATGATAATATGCCCGATACCACAAATGCCACAAAATATGGTAATTCATCTTTAGCAAAAACTACGACACCATCATTCGTAATCCATAAATGAACTACAAAAATAAGCCCTAACGAACATATGGCCGCTAATAATAAATAAACACTTTGTATGCGTTGTAACATTTATAATACTTATTAATAGAGAGCAAAAATAATAGTTTCTTTATTAAATTGACAGATTAAATTAAAATAAAGTTGTATAATTGCAGTAATAATACCCAACAGTCGCCATAACAGATTGTTAATTCTTCAGAATAAAATTCATTTTTTTCAGAAAAACTCAAATTTATACTTAATATAATAGTATCCAACAAAACATTTATGTTTGAAATTTCACAATTAAAAGAAAAGAAACTTACTGACTTACAGGAGATTGCAAAAAAACTGAACGTACCTAAGTACCGTTCATTAAAAAAATTAGATTTAGTGTATCAAATACTAGATCAACAGGCTGCAGACCCAAAAGCGGTTAAAGCTGTTGTAGCTCCAGAAGCTTCATCTGAAACAAAAACAGATGCAACACCTGTTGCAAAGCCTGCTAGAAAACCGAGACAGCGCGTTGAAAAACCTGCTAGAAACGAGCAACAACAAAATAGCGACAAGGCCTCTGAAAAGAAACCTGAAGCTACGCAAAAAGCTGAGGTTCCAGCTTCTCAAAAGAGAGAAGAAAGGAAGCCCGTACATAAGCCTAACCCTAGACCACAGAACGATAACCAGAAGAAGCCAAATCCGAGACCTAACAAAAATCAGCATAAAAACCAGAAAAATGGTAATGTTGAAAAAGGTAATAAAGATAACAGAAACCGTTACCGTGAGCCTGATTTTGAGTTTGACGCCATTATTCAAAGTGAAGGTGTTTTAGATATTATGCAAGATGGTTACGGGTTTTTACGCTCATCGGATTATAACTATTTATCATCTCCAGATGATATTTATGTATCGCAATCGCAAATAAGATTGTTTGGCTTAAAAGTTGGTGATACTGTTTTAGGACAAGTACGCCCACCAAAAGAAGGCGAAAAATATTTTCCCTTAATTAGAGTGAGTAAAATTAATGGTCAGAGTCCAGATGTGGTGAGAGACCGTGTGTCTTTTGAGCATTTAACACCATTATTTCCGCAGGAAAAATTTAATTTAGCAGAACGTCAAAGTACAATATCTACAAGAATTATGGATTTGTTCGCACCTATTGGGAAAGGACAACGTGGTATGATTGTATCGCAACCAAAGACTGGTAAAACCATGTTACTAAAGGATGTTGCCAATGCAATTGCAGCAAACCATCCTGAGGTGTATCAAATGATTTTATTAATTGATGAACGTCCTGAAGAGGTAACAGATATGCAACGTAACGTTCGTGGAGAAGTGATTGCTTCTACTTTTGACAAAGAGGCTCATGAGCACGTAAAAATTGCAAACATCGTGCTTGAAAAAGCAAAACGCTTGGTAGAATGTGGACACGATGTGGTGATTCTTTTAGACTCTATCACACGTTTGGCAAGAGCCTATAATAGTGTGCAACCAGCTTCTGGTAAAATATTAAGTGGTGGTGTAGATGCTAATGCGTTACACAAGCCAAAACGTTTCTTTGGTGCAGCTCGTAACATAGAAAATGGAGGTTCGCTGACTATTATCGCTACGGCACTTACAGAAACAGGTTCTAAAATGGACGAAGTTATCTTCGAAGAATTTAAAGGAACAGGTAATATGGAATTGCAGTTGGATAGAAAAATCTCTAACCGTCGCATTTTCCCTGCTATTGATTTGACGTCTTCAAGTACGCGTCGTGATGATATTCTTTTAGACGAATCAACCATTCAACGTATGTGGGTAATGCGTAAATATCTTGCAGATATGAACCCTGTTGAAGCTATGGAATTCATTAACGAGAGATTTAAACAAACTAAAAACAACGAAGAGTTTTTGATATCCATGAATGGATAACAAGAAATACTAACTAACTCAAGCTAAACCTCGACAGAAATGTTGAGGTTTTTTTATTACCTTAATCACTAGTGTCCACTTAAATCAATAACAAATTTTTCTGAAAACTTGATTGCTATACTTTGGAAAACGTACAACTTTTTATTTCAAAATCAAGAAACATTATGATAGTTTTCAGTCACTTTTAATCACAATTAATGCTACAAATGACTTTATTTAAACAAGTCAAAAGCAAATAAACAGAGTATAACCAAGAACTGTTTGACAATAGAGATACTGGAAAAAACCCGTTGTGCATTTTGAATTTAAATAGGGCTAACGTGTCATCTCGAGTGGTTTTGAGGAACGAAAAATTGTATCGAAGATCAATTAAAAAGCCAAAATTCTTACCTACCTGCCGCCCTTTAGATTTATTTAGTAAAATGATTAAATTAAAATTTAATAACTATTCAAAAGATCCCTATATTCTTTCAAATCGTCAATATTAGATTTGTTATTTAGATTTCTAAAAAGCGACATTAAATATTTAAGGCTTTCTTCTGGAGACGCATCATGAGCTTCAACAGCTACACCTTCTTCTATAGGCTCATCGTCTAAAATAGGTATAAGAAATGATTCCGTCGCTTCTATATGCTCATAAGTTAGTCTCAACACTTTTACCAACAAAGGGATTTGTGCTTCTAGAGCATACGCTCTTAGTGCCTTAATATCATCGATCAATACCTCTGTATTAACTCCATTTTTGTCTATATCCTTAAGAATCTTATCGATTAATTTAATTGCTTTTTTATTTTCCAAAAGAGATTATTTTTATGTTATGAATTAGCTTAGGCTGATATATTTATAGGTTTTGAAAGGTAAATATATTTAAAAAGTAATAAAAAAAGCTCCTCATTTCTGAGAAGCTTTTCAAAATATTATAAATAGTGCAACACTATTAAAGTGAAGCAATATGTTTAGACAACCCAGACTTCAAGTTAGCAGCCTTATTATCGTGAATGATATTTTTCTTCGCTAATCTATCTAACATAGAAACTACTGAAGGAAACATCGCTTCAGCTTCTTTCTTATCTGTTAACTCACGTAATTTTTTAATAGCACTACGCGTAGATTTATGCTGATATTTGTTAACTAAACGTTTAGCTTCGTTACTTCTAATTCTCTTTAATGCTGACTTGTGATTTGCCATTTTGTTTTTTTCTTAACTTTTTAATTGTAGCCCGTAGGGGAATCGAACCCCTCTTACATGGATGAAAACCATGCGTCCTAGCCGATAGACGAACGGGCCATTTGTTTTTCGAGTGCGCAAATTTAAAAATAATATTTAAACTTGCAATAATCTTTCAAATAACATACAATGTTTCCATTGCGGATGCAAAAATACAACTATTTTTAAATGTTGCAACTCTTGATTAAACTTTTTTATTTTTTTTTTCATCAATACGCTTTTGCGAACAAAACACGCTTGCTAGACGGTGCTCCAGAATAGACACAAACCCCTTTTTCCTCCTTGTTTTCCAATGGAATACAACGGATTGTTGCTTTTGTTATTTCCTTTATTTTATCTTCAGTTTCTATTGTACCATCCCAATGCGCAGAAATAAAACCGCCCTTAGTCTCTAATACATCTTTAAATTCTTCAAAAGTATCAACTTCCGTTGTGTGAGTATTTCTATATTCTAATGCTTTATGAAACAAAGCGTCTTGAATATCTTTAAGTAAACCATCTATTGTTTCTGTAAGGTCATCTAAAGGCACTATTTCCTTTGTTAACTTATCTCGTCTTGCCAATTCCACCGTTCCATTGGCTAAATCTCTCGCACCCATGGCAATTCGCAATGGGACACCCTGTAATTCATGTTGTGCAAATTTTGCGCCTGGCCTGTGCGTTTTTCGTTTATCAAATTTTACTGTTATGCCTTTAGCTCTCAAATCGCTTATAATGGTATCTGCAACTTCAGAAATCGCATCAAAATCTTCATCACTTTTATAAATAGGAACAATCACTACCTGATTTGGTGCTAAACTTGGGGGGAGCACTAAACCATGATCATCACTATGTGTCATTATTAATGCACCCATCAAACGTGTAGAAACACCCCAAGACGTAGCCCAAACGTAATCTTGCTTGCCTTCTTTATTTGCAAATTTCACATCAAAAGCTTTTGCGAAATTCTGACCTAAAAAGTGAGATGTTCCAGCTTGTAATGCTTTTCCATCTTGCATTAAAGCTTCTATACAATAGGTGTCTTCTGCCCCAGCAAAACGTTCGCTTTCAGATTTCACGCCCTGGATTACAGGTATTGCCATAAAGTTTTCAGCAAACTTTGCGTATATGTCGTTCATCAATTTTGTTTCTTCAATCGCCTCTGCTTTTGTTTCATGAGCCGTATGTCCTTCTTGCCATAAAAATTCCGCGGTACGTAAAAATAAACGCGTACGCATTTCCCATCGCACCACGTTTGCCCATTGATTAATTAACAATGGTAAATCCCTATAAGATTGAATCCACCCTTTATAAGTATTCCAAATAATAGCTTCACTAGTAGGTCTTACTACTAATTCTTCTTCTAATTTTGCTTCTGGATCTACACGCAATTTCCCAGGATTATCCGGATCATTTTGCAATCTATAATGTGTGACTATGGCGCACTCTTTTGCGAAACCTTCAGCGTTTTTCTCTTCAGCTTCAAACAAACTTTTGGGTACAAATAATGGAAAATAAGCGTTTTGATGTCCTGTTTCTTTAAACATTTTATCTAATTCTGCTTGCATTTTTTCCCAAATTGCATAGCCGTAGGGTTTAATGACCATGCATCCTCTAACTGCGGAATTCTCAGCTAAATCAGCCTTTACGACCAATTCGTTGTACCATTTTGAATAATCTTCTGCCCTACTTGTTAGTTTTTTGCTCATATCGGTATTTTGGCACAAATATTGTGACTATGTTAAATATAAAAATAGTAGCGCAAAACTAACTATTTTTGTGATGTTCAACAATTAAATTCAAGAGATATGCAAATTAATAACTACTTAAAATCTAAAATGCAATTCGTGGCAATCCTCGGGTTGTTATTCGGATTGGCATCTTGTGGTTCTTACCAATATGTTGGTGTTGATAGCGATGGCATTTATGGAGGCACAAATGAGAATACGCAGAATCGAGAAACCGTTGTTGTAACAAAGGATGGTAATGCTAATAGCAGCGATTATTACCAAAATTACTTTAAAAATAAAGCGCAGGAATATGAAATAGCTACTGATAACGGTGCTATTTTTACTGATATTGACAGTTATAGTAGCGAGCAAAATTATGCAGTAAATGATACCATATATAATGATTACCAAGGTCAAGCAGGTTGGGGACAAGCCAACAGCCATGTAACCATTAACTATATTGATAATGGTTGGAACAACTGGGGCTGGGGATGGAATGATCCTTGGCTATATGGAGGTTTTGGCTGGGGCTGGAACAACTGGGGCTGGAACCGATGGAATCGTTGGGGCTGGAATGCTGGCTTTGGCTGGGGAGGATGGAACGGCTGGGGCTGGAATGCATGGTGTCCACCAGGATTTTACGCAAATAACTTTTACGCAGGTGTAAACAATAGATTTTACAACCGAGGCGTTGCATTTAATAATAGCAGGAGAGGCAGTAGCTCATTATACGGAAGAGGTTCAAATACCGCATTAAGAAGAAGTAGTTCTGCAGATAGAACAAGGACTTCAGCTTCAAGATATAGTACTTCTCGAAGAAGTAGTGTCTCAAGTAATAATCCGTCATCCTCAAGATACAGCACATCCAGACGCAGTAGTGTTACTAATGGTAGATCTACAACAGCAAGACGCTCTTCATCACCTACGGTAATCAATAGAAACTCAACGGTAAGAAGAAGTAGTTCTAGACAACCTTCTTACTCTACAAGCAGGTCGTCGTCTTCTACTAGGTCTTCAACACCTATTAGAAGAAGCTCTTCTGCAACAACTTCTAGAAGCAGATCTTCGTCGTCAAATAACAATTCTAGTTATAGCAGACGTTCAAGTAGTAGCAGCAATAGCTCTTACTCAAGATCATCTTCAGGTAGTTCTAGATCTTCATCGGGTGGTAGTTCAAGAAGTTCATCCTCTGGTGGAAGAAGACGTTAATAGTTCACAATCTCTAAGAAAAATAAACACATGAAAAAGATATATTTTTTGTTCATAGGTGTATTATCTATGTCAACAATTTACGGTCAAGATTTAAGCGATGCTCTAAGATATTCGCAAGATAATGTACAAGGAACTGCTCGTTTTAGAGCCTTAAGTGGTGCCTTTGGCGCATTGGGTGGCGACATGAGTGCGGTAAACATTAACCCTGCAAGTTCGGCTGTATTCAGTCAAAGTCACGCCTCTTTCACCTTAGGAAATGCAGAACTAAATAATGACACCAATTATTTTGGAGGAACCGGAAGCACCAACGATTCAAATTTCGACTTAACACAAGGTGGTGCTGCTTTCGTTTTTAAAAACACGAGCAATTCGCCATGGAGAAAGTTTAGTATCGGCGTGGCTTACGATAGAACTAATAATTTTGATGATAGCTGGTTTGCCGTTGGGACAAACACCAATAGTGCTAATTTCAATAACACAATTGCAAGCTATTTCTTTGATTATGCAAACGGGTTGCGTTTAGATGAGATCTCTGCTTTTGAAAATGAAACCCTAAATCAGGCTTATGCGAATATTGGTAACGATCTTGGATTTGCGCACCAACAGGCTTTTTTAGGATATGAATCTCTAATCCTGGATCCTGAAACAAACGCAGACGACAATACAAATTACTTTATAAATGCCACTGAAGGTAATTTTATGCACAATTACACCTATGTATCAACTGGGTACAATGGTAAGATTGCCGTAAATTTAGCAGCACAATATGAAGACAATTTATATATTGGAGTAAATTTAAATTCTCACTTTATAGATTTTCAGCGTTCAACGCTTTTATTTGAAAACAATTCTAATAATCCCAATCCTGCTCCAGACGTAATTGATTTCGATACTGTTGAATTTGAAAATAATTTATCTACTGTGGGTTCAGGGTTTTCATTTCAATTGGGTGGCATCTTAAAATTGACTAACGAATTTCGTTTAGGTTTAACTTATGATTCTCCAATATGGTACACCATAGAGGAAGAAACTTCTCAATTTTTAGGTGTTGACGGTATTGATAATGGTGCAGGTTTTACGCAGAATATAAATCCGCAGGTAACAAATATTTACCCATCATACAAACTACAAACGCCTGCAAAAATAACTGGTAGTGCCGCTTACGTATTCGAAAACCAAGGGCTCATCAGTTTTGATTATTCCCGTAAAGATTACGGTGCTGCTAAATTGGAACCGGAAGGGGATTATATAGATTTAAATGCAGACATTAGCGATATGTTAACAACAGCTTCTACCTACAAACTTGGTGCCGAATACAAACACAAGCAATTCAGTTTTAGAGGTGGCTATCGTTTTGAAGAAAGTCCATATGTTGATGGTATTACCGTTGGTGATTTAAGTGGTTTTTCATTAGGTTTTGGGTATAACTTCGGAAATACCAAACTAGACCTTACTTACGATCAATGGAAAAGAACCGATGAAACATCTTTATATAGCGTTGGTTTAATTGATACCGCCACGATAGATAGACAAAATTCCAATATAACTATTAGTTTAGGTTTCAATATTTAATCAAATAACAGAAAACATATTTAAAGCTTGGACTTAAAAAGAGTTCAAGCTTTTCTTTTTTGTGTAATTTGAAATGAATTTTGGAGACAGATAGAGATATTAATTATTTGCTAAGAAAAAGCATGCAAAAACAGAAATGCTTATCTTTGCACATTAAATTTTGATTGAAAACCCATGAAATTTGATAACAACTTAGGAGATTTTGATGCTTTAGGAGATGAACATATCGGTGCTTCGGAAAACACACCGATGCGCAGCGATGCCTTCCAACTTTCTAATGAAGAAAAAATAGATATTATTAAAGATGATGTGCGCCGTATCCTAGAAACTCTTGGATTAGACTTAACAGACGATAGTTTAAATGGCACACCAAACCGTGTAGCAAAAATGTTTGTTAATGAAATTTTTGGAGGTTTAGATCCTTCAAAAAAACCAAGTGCATCCACTTTTGAAAACAAGTACAAGTATGGCGAAATGCTTGTTGAAAAAAATATTACGGTATATTCCACTTGCGAGCATCACTTATTGCCTATTGTTGGTAAAGCACATGTTGCCTACATTTCAAATGGTACTGTAGTTGGTCTTTCTAAAATGAATCGTATTGTAGATTATTTTGCGAAACGTCCGCAAGTTCAGGAACGTTTAACCATTCAAATTGTAAAAGAACTTCAAGAGGTTTTAAACACTAAAGATGTAGCTTGTGTTATTGATGCGAAACATTTATGCGTAAATTCCAGGGGTATTAGAGATATCGAAAGTAGTACAGTAACTTCAGAATTTGGTGGTAAATTTAAAGATATGGGGACACGCCGTGAGTTTTTGGATTACATCAAATTAGACACTCAATTTTAATGTTCATTGGTCAATACTAAACTTAGTATTCAATTCTAGAATTTGAAAATCTATTCTGAAAGAACTCAAATTTATTTCCGAAGAAAACTATAAAAATATTAGATTTGAAGTGGAATCTATTACAAACAAGATTAGCGCATTACGAAATTATTTTCTAAAAGCATAATGTAACTTAATTCTAACGTCATCCTCAACTCAACAACAAACGACTTAACGTCTAACAACAAATGCAGTTATACCAATCAAACCAAATCAAAATATATAACTCCTTAACGGGTCAAAAAGAAGCTTTTAAACCAATAGAAGCTGGATGTGTAGGCATGTATGTTTGCGGACCCACAGTTTACAGCAATGTCCATTTGGGGAATGTGCGCACCTTTATGTCTTTTGATATGGTATTTCGGTATCTAAAGCATTTAGGTTATAAAGTGCGCTATGTGAGGAACATTACAGATGCTGGACATTTGGAAAACGATGCAGATGCTGGCGAAGATAAAATCACAAAAAAAGCACGTTTAGAGCAAATTGAACCTATGGAAGTCGTGCAACGCTACACCGTAGATTTTCATAATATTCTCAATACCCTAAACTTTTTACCGCCTAGTATTGAGCCTACTGCAACTGGACATATTATTGAACAGATTGAATTGATTGGTAAAATTATTGAAAATGGTTTTGCTTATGAAGTAAATGGTTCTGTATATTTTGATGTCCATAAGTTTAATGAAACCAACGACTACGGAAAATTAAGTAAACGTAAACTTGAAGATTTAATTCACAACACGCGAGTTTTAGACGGCCAGAGCGATAAAAAAAATCCGCAAGATTTTGCACTTTGGAAAAAAGCAGAACCACAACATATTATGCGCTGGCCTTCCCCTTGGGGCGATGGTTTCCCCGGATGGCATCTGGAATGTACTGCAATGAGCACCAAATATCTGGGCGAAACGTTTGATATTCACGGTGGCGGCATGGATTTAAAATTTCCACATCACGAATGTGAAATTGCACAAAATGAAGCTGCTATTGGGAAATCTCCTGTAAATTACTGGATGCATGCGAACATGTTGGAGCTAAACGGACAGCGCATGTCTAAAACTACAGGAAATATCATTAACCCCAATGAGCTATTATCTGGGAACAATGATAAAATGAGTAAAGCCTATTCCCCTAGCGTTATTCGTTTCTTTATGGCGCAATCGTCTTACAGAAGTGTTTTAGATTTAACAGACGACGGTTTATTGGCTAGTGAAAAAGGGTTTTATAGGTTGATGGATGGTATCAATTTATTGAAGGTTATTAAATCTTCTACTAGCTCTACTATGGATGTAACCGCATGGAAACAGAAATGTTATGATGCTATGAATGATGATTTTAATTCGCCAATTCTAATCGCTCATTTATTTGAAGCCGTAAAATATTTGAATCAGATTAAAGACCAAAAAGCAACTATTTCTGCTGAAGATTTAGAACTTTTAAATGATACTATGCATGCTTTTGTTTTTGATGTTTTAGGACTTTTAAACGAAGTTGAAACTACATCTGGAACCGATAAACTTACTGGGGCCGTTGAGCTATTGATTAAGTTACGGCAAGAAGCCCGAGCCAATAAAGACTTTGCTATGTCTGATAAGATTAGGGATGAACTGGCAGAAGTTGGTATTCATCTTAAGGATGGAAAAGATGGGACTACGTTTAGCCTCTCTTAAATGGCAGGCTAAAAAAATCTTGTCAAACTGAGCACCCGACTGCCGGACGGACAGGCAGTCGGGCGCTCAATATGACATTCGAGCCAAAAGCCTGTTTTTAGTTTCTTATGAAAAAACTACTTATTGCCCCTTTTTTATTTTTGATAAAAGTGTATCAAACACTCATATCTCCTCTTACCCCTGCAACTTGCAGATATAACCCAACATGTTCCCATTATAGTAAAGAAGCCCTAAAAAAACATGGTTTATTTAAAGGGGGTTGGTTAGCTTTAAAACGTATTTTTAGTTGCCATCCTTGGGGCGGTTCTGGGCATGACCCTGTGCCTTGAAATATGATTTAACTTACTTGACTTGTGATTTTTTCTACTATATTTGTATTACTTACAATCTAAAAAATCAAACTAATGATAGAAAGATAGATTATAAGCGGAAAACATTTTTAAAAATTAACATTTATGAAAAAAATCATTGATAGTGTAAAAAGATATTCCTTTTTTTATATTCTAGGGGTAGCAACCATGTATGCGATATTTTATTCTGTCTATAGTTTAAATGAAGCAGTTAATGGTTCATTAAATAAGTATGATAAAGTTATTTCTTATTTTGCAAATGTTTCTATACTATTTTTTACTGCAGGAATATTTTCAGTTTCTTTGAAATATTTCCAATTTTTAGGGATTTTTGAAGCAGAATTTAAAAAAAGTTATATCCTCGAAGGATTTCGATAAAAAACTCGAAAAACAATTAAAACAAATAACCTTTTCTGAAGGTTTTTTAATTGAGCAATCAAATTTACCAGAATTATGGGAAACTGTAACCCTATGCAAATACAGACAGCAATTCCCTGAACTTTATCCAAAGTTAAAAAAGAAGATTGATAATGAACTTTTTATAACAGACAACATTTCATACTACTATAAAAATTTTCAAATAAATTATAATATCGAACTAATAGACATAAATTATATTAAAGTTATTGAAAGTGCCTCTTTAACTATTGTCAGACCTAATATCAATGAATTTGAGTGGGATTTCGGGGTTACTTTTGATGACACTCCTGATGAAAATATTACTTACGACTTAACTTTTGAAATAAAAAACGTAGATGGCATAATATTTGAAGAAAATGATATAAAAACAAGAAAAAAACCTGGTTTAATAAATAAATATATTGCAAAAAAACTCTCAGGTCAATTAGAGTACCATATAGAAAGAAGAATTGAACTAGTACAAGATTTACGAGTGGATAGACAATTTTCTTTTGGAAGTGACAGAATAATTGATGATTTTAGTCTTAAAATAAAACATTGTGACAAGTTATCCGTTTTCTTTACAACCGTAAATAAAAATAAAATGTACCATAATGGAGCATTTAATAAGGAAGATTTAGCCTATATCAATCGAGATATTTTCTTGTCTGGAGAAAAATTTAAGATTTTTATATACAAAAAATCAGAAAAAGTTTAATACATTTGTTTAACCTTAAAATTCAAAATTATGTCTAAAGAGTTATTAATGGGAGGTTCTTGGTCAGGATAAACCAATCCTTTCTTTTTATAAACTAATATATCAAAGCAGGTTTCGACCTGCTTTTCTTTTTATTGATTCAAGCTTTTATAGGATTGTGTCGTGATTTATAAAAAAAAAAGCTAATCTTACACATGGCTTTAGCAACCAAATCTCAAACCATTCTAATTCTCAGGAATAGCCTTCAAAATCTCCAAAACAAACTTCCAATATTTTTGAACTGAGGAAATTTGTGCACGTTCATCAGGAGAGTGCGCTCCTTTAATATTTGGGCCAAAACTAATCATATCCATATCTGGGTAATTTTGCCCCAAAATACCACATTCCAAACCTGCATGACACGCTGCTACATGTGGTTTTTCGCCATTTAAATCTTCATAAATTTTTGTCATTATTTTTAAAATGGCTGAATCCATATTTGGTGTCCATCCTGGATAATCTCCTGAGAATTCTACTTCGCAACCTGTAAGTTCAAAAGTAGCCCGAAGCGTATTTGCCAAATCCATTTTAGAACTTTCAACTGATGAACGCGTTAAACAACCCACTTTAATAGTGCCGTCTTTAACAATAACTCTGGCAATATTATTTGAGGTTTCTACCAAATCCGGAATATCGGCACTCATGCGGTAAACGCCATTTAAGGCCGCATACATGGCTCTTGTAAATCCTTCTTGCACTCCTAAATCCATAATTTTTTCAGGGGTATCGCACTTAGAAACCTGGATATTTAAATCGGGCTCCATGGTTTTTAATTCCTTTTTTATAGCATTGGATATTAAATTAATTTCCAATAAAAAAGCATCTTCATGAATGGCGTCTATAACCACTTTTGCCTTACTTTCTCTTGGAATGGCATTACGCAGACTACCACCGTCAATTTCAGAAATACGTAATCCGAAATTTTCAAAACCATCAAATAACAAGCGGTTCATTATTTTATTGGCATTCCCCAAACCTTCATGAATTTGCATTCCTGAATGTCCACCTTGCAAACCTTTTACGGTTATTTCAAAACCAATCTTGAACTCAGGTGTTTCTTCTTCATTGTAAGTTCTCGTTGCTGTAACATCAATTCCTCCTGCACAACCTACTCCTATTTCGTCATCTTCTTCGGTATCTAAATTTAGAAGGATGCCTCCAGAAAGGAGTCCGCCTTTTAAACCCATGGCTCCTGTCATTCCTGTTTCTTCATCTATGGTGAATAACGCTTCGATTGCCGGATGTGGAATGTCTGTACTTTCTAAAATCGCCATTATGGTTGCAACTCCCAGTCCATTATCGGCACCCAATGTTGTGCCTTTTGCACGCACCCAATCGCCATCTATATACATATCGATACCTTGTATGTCAAAATCGAATTCGGTATCGTTATTTTTTTGGTGCACCATATCTAAATGCGATTGCATCACTACGGTAGTTCTGTTTTCCATTCCTGCGGTGGCTGGCTTTTTTATGATAACGTTTCCAACTTCGTCTTCTATGGTTTCCAATCCTAAGCTTTTACCAAAATCTTTCATAAACGCAATAACACGTTCTTCTTTTTTTGATGGTCTGGGAACGGCGTTTAAATCTGCAAATTTGTTCCAAAGTGCTTTAGGTTCTAACTGTCTTATTTCTGCGCTCATAATTTTTCAAATATAAAATACAAATGTAGTGAGACCTTTCAGGTTTTAAAAACCTGAAAGGTCTAAGTTGTAAACACATTTTAGTATTTTTGAAACATGCTGAAGAAGAAAAAAACAATTATTGCGCTGTTGTTAATTCCGCAATTTTTGCTTGTAAAACTGCTCTCTAACTACCCTGGATTTGTAGAGCAATATTATAGCGAAGGACTTTACCAATGGCTTTCTAAAATTTTTAGGTATGTATTGGGCTTGTTGCCATTTTCTTTTGGGGATTTGGTATATGGGCTTGGTGGTATTTACATGATTTGGTGGTTTTTAAAAAACAGAAAACGCTTAAGAAAGGACACCCTAAATTGGTGTGTTGATGTTTTCGCGGCTGTGTCTTTAATTTACTTTGCGTTTCATTTGTTTTGGGGCTTGAATTATTACCGATTGCCATTGCATAAAAACCTCAATTTGAATGCTGATTACACTACTGAACAGCTAGTAAACGTAACTGAAAAACTTATAGAAGCTTCTAACCTGTTACAGTTTAACATAACTAAAAATGATTCGATTAAGGTTGATATACCCTATGATAAAACCGAGGTTTTTAGCCTAATTCCAAAGGGTTATGATAATATAAAAGCTGTTTTTCCAGATTTAGAATACCAACCAGAAAGTATAAAGCAGTCTTTATTTAGTTATCCATTATCGTATATGGGTTTTAGTGGATATTTAAACCCTTTGACCAACGAAGCGCATGTAAACGGGAGAATTCCAATGTTTCGATTTCCAACCACATCTTCCCATGAAATTGCACACCAATTAGGTTATGCCGCTGAAAACGAAGCTAATTTTATCGGTTTTTTGGCTGCCTCAAATAATGATGATATGTATATTAAATATTGTGGTTTCGCCTATGGTTTGGGGTATTGTTTGAATGAAATTTACCAACGTGACGAATGTCTCTACGAAGATTTAGTTGCAGATGTAAATACGGGTATTATAAAAAATTATGAAGAATCCCGTTTGTTTTCGGATGCGCACGAAAATCCCTTCAAGCCACTTTTTAAACTGTTTTACAGCAATTACTTAAAAGCAAACAGACAAAGTAAGGGCATGGAAAGTTACAGCTACGTGGTGGCACTTTTGGTTAATTATTTAGAGGCACATCCAGACAATTAATTACTCTATAATTTTTGCGCCCACCGGGGCTTCAAACATTGAGGCTTCTGGTTTTTCTTTGCTTAACCTTATGTTTATGAACTCTAAATCGTTGCGTTTAGAAACTGGTAAATTATTTTCTACGTTATACCAAGTCAAGGTTTTAGGCACTATTAAACCATCTACGTTTTGCCAATTGCTGTATTTTATAAAATGCCATTCCTTACTTTTTTCTTTTGAAAAATAGGTTACGGTGTATGCTAGCCATTCCATTTTGTGGCTGTCTTTATTGTAATAGACTATATATTCGTCTTCTGGAGATTCGCCTACGCCACTTTCATATGAGATTTTTATTCCTGGATAGGTTTGCCCTTCGAATTCCAAAGGTTTTGATGCTTCATATTTGATACCATCATCGCCTACAATAAAAGGCATTGCATAGAAATAGAACATTAAGTTATAGTAAAACTTTGGCTTACCTTTATATTGAGCAGTATCTTTATTTTTTAACCAAACATCTTTTCCGTTATAGCCAATGGTGTGTTTTGGCATTTCTATTAAAGATTTTCTGTTTTTCAAATCGGTAGTAGTTACCTCGTTACCGTTTGGTTTTTTTATGGTAAAAACTAACGATTGCATTTTATTCCAATTATCGATACCGCCATGGGCATCAAAAACTTTTGAGATGTTTTCTGGATATATGCTTGTCGTAACATCTAGATTTTCTTTTGAATAGTCTGTGGTTTCTTTTTTAGCGTCTTTGCAGGAAACCATTGAAATAATCAGGAGTAGGAAGAGTAGGTTTTTCATATTAAATAAGATTGAATGTGATAATGTCTTCTGTCGGTTTACAGATGATAAAATTACAGTAAAAAAGCTTCAGAGATTACCCGAAGCTTTTAAAATAATTATTTTCAATCTATTTATTCAATAATTAACTTTTGAGTCAATTTATACATTCCATCAGTCACTTTAAGAAAATATATGCCACTTTTTAAAGCAGATACATCTAGTTTGATGTTGCTGTTCTTCAATTGGTTATCCGAATTTAAAATCAACTTCCCTTGGATATCATAAATAGCTGTATGTATGTTGTTGTTGTTGTTGTTGAGTTTATTAAACTTTAATTCAACCGTATTCTTTGCTGGATTTGGGAACATTGAAAATTCAAAGTCCTTAAAATCCGTATTTGAAAGCGTTGTTATAAATTCCGTTTCAAAAGTATTGGTAATTACAGCAGGGTTAAAATCGAAATAAATTTCGGCAGTATTTGGAATAATATCCCCAACATTATACCCAGCCATTGGTTTTATTTTATAATAGACATAACCGTGGCTGTTGGGTTCGTCCATATCCTCACTTGGTAAATGGATGTCATCAAATTGCCAGTTTAGTTGATTATCGGTTCTTGTGAATACATTAGAATGACTCGAACTTAACATTTGAATTGTTGATTTATCTAAACGACTATCGAGTGTATTATCAATGGACACATTTATGGCGTCGGCTGTTCCAACGTTTTGAAATCTGATTGTGTAATATAGATAATCTGAAGACCCAAAACTACTATGAAGTATTTCTGGACCGTGGGATTCTAATATGTCGTTGGGGTCATAAGATCCAATTACAACTTCAGATAATTCGGATACATTGTTATAAATATTTGAATCATTTGTAGAATACGTAGCAGAATTTGTTATTAGAGTTCCTAAATCGGTAGAAACTGGAAGATTCATTCTAACTGCTATCGTTTCTTTTTCTCCTTTTTCTAAATTATTAAAATTTAATATAAATCCGGTTGAAGTATTTGTTATCGTATTTCCTGAGTCTACTCCAGATACATTAATAAAACTAGTAGAAGCATCATGAATAAATTCAACACTTCCAGATACATTTAAACTAGAACTAAGATTTCTTATTTCAAGATAGTTTATGTAATCAAATCCTGGTCTTGGTGGTGCTTGTGATGTCAAATAAACCGTTATGTCAGAACAATTTTCTTGAACTACTAAATTCATTTCTACTATATCCTCACAACCAGAAGAATTACCATAATCCATCCTTGCATAAATCATTTGAGGATTTGTTACATTAGTATAACCATCTCTAGGCAATTCGTTCACTTTATTTTGTGCGTCAATAAGCGTAGCGTAATATTTGACTCTATATAAAATTGAATCTAAGCCTGCCAAAATCTCACTATCCTTATTAAACAAAACAAAAGTGTTAATCCCATTATTATTTGTATCACACAAAACAAACGATGACGGCTTGTTAGCTTTTTGATAAGTGACTACCTCAATTGACTGATCGTTTCTAGCTATATACTCATCACCTCCACTTGGGTTAATTTTATTTGCCCTGTAGTAAATACTTTGAGAATTAGGCGTGATATTTACATAAGCCTCTGGATTAACTATTGGATTAATTTGGTTTTCCAAATCTTCTTGTGATTCATAAAAAACCATTGAATGATAGTCTTCTTCTACCTCTCCTTGAGGGCAAAAGGAGAGAAAATCAAATAAATCTACTAAATTAAATGTTGCAAAACCATCATCATTAAAATCACAGCCATAAGCTCCTGTAAGGCCGCAAGGAGGCGGTGGCAAAGGAACCTGAGCAAAAGCAAGTGAAGCACTAAAAATCATCAAACCAAATAGTAATCGTTGTATCATAATACAGTAAATTTGTGACATCAAAACTAACAGAAAAAATGCTCAATAAGGTAATACAAAGCATACAAAACCCATTTATTCGACAACTTACACAATTGAAGGACAAATCACGCGAACGCAAAAAAACAGGCACGTTTTTAATTGAAGGCGAACGTGAAATTTCTTTGGCCCTAAAAGGTGGTTATGAGTTTGAAACTGTTTTGTTTTATCCTGAACTGTTTTCTTTGGAACAGATAAAAACTTTAACAAATCGAGAAGTTGACATTATAGAAATCTCGAAAGAGGTCTATCAAAAACTAGCTTACCGAGAAACTACCGAAGGTGTTTTAGCGGTTGCAAAATCAAAAGATCATACTATTGAAAACTTAAATTTTAAGACAAAAAACCCACTCATTTTAGTAGCAGAAGCTCCCGAAAAACCAGGCAATATTGGTGCGCTTTTAAGAACTGCCGATGCTGCAAACGTTGATGCAGTAATTATCGCAAACCCAAAAACCGATTTATACAATCCTAATATTATTCGCTCTAGTGTTGGGTGTTTATTTACCGATCAAATTGCAACTGGAAGTTCTTCTGAAATTATAAGTTTTTTAAAGGAAAAAAATATAAACATCTATTGTGCTGCATTGCAAGCATCAGTTAATTATCATACGCAGGATTATACAACACCAACCGCCATTGTTGTTGGCACGGAAGCTACTGGATTGAGTGACGCATGGTTAGAAAACTCCACTCAAAATATTATTATACCCATGCAAGGAGAAATTGATTCTATGAATGTTTCGGTTGCTGCTGGAATTCTTATTTTTGAGGCGAAAAGACAGAGAGATCTTGAATAAGCGTCATTACGAGGAAAGGATGACCGAAGTAATCTCTAAATTGAACTAAAATTAAACAGATTGCCACGTCGCAAAAAGCGACTCGCAATGACGTTAAAAATAAATATGAATTCAACCACCCTATTCTACATCATCATCGCCATAATCGTCATCAATTTTATAGTTGATAAAGTTTTAGACGCTTTAAACGCAAAACATTTTAATGATGCACTTCCTGAAGAATTACAAGATGTTTACGACGATGAAGAATACAAAAAATCACAAAGCTATAAAGCGACGAGATACAAATTTGGATTATTAACGTCAACTTTTTCTATTATTCTCACGTTAGCTTTTTTAATTTTTGATGGTTTTGAGTTTGTGGATAATATTGCCAGAGGTTATAGTGACCACCCAGTTATTGTAGCACTCATTTTCTTTGGAATTATAATGATCGGGAGCGATATTTTAACCACACCATTTTCCTATTACAGCACCTTTGTTATTGAAGAAAAATTTGGGTTTAATAAAACAACTGTAAAAACTTTCTTTTTAGATAAGATTAAAGGCTGGTTGATGATGGCTATTGTTGGCGGCGGAATTTTGTCGTTAATTATTTGTTTTTACCAAGCTACAGGAAAACATTTTTGGTTGTATGCTTGGGGGTTAGTAGCTATTTTTACCTTGTTTATGAATATGTTTTATTCTAAATTAATTGTACCGCTTTTTAATAAACAAACGCCTTTGGAAGAAGGGGCTTTACGTGATAAAATTTCAGCATATGCGGAATCTGTCGGTTTTAAATTGGACAAGATTTTTGTGATTGATGGCTCTAAACGAAGCACAAAAGCCAATGCTTACTTTTCAGGTTTTGGAAGTGAAAAACGTGTTACACTTTATGATACGTTGATAAATGATTTAGATGATGAAGAAATTGTTGCTGTTTTGGCGCATGAGGTTGGGCATTACAAAAAGAAGCACATCATCTTTAATTTGTTTGCTTCTATTTTATTAACTGGGTTAACGCTTTATATTTTATCGTTGTTTATATCGAACCCTTTATTATCTCAGGCTTTGGGTGTTGAGATTCCGAGTTTTCATATCGGACTGATTGCTTTTGGATTGCTCTACTCGCCTATTTCCGAAATTACAGGCTTGATTATGAACGTGTTTTCTAGAAAATTTGAATACCAAGCGGATGATTATGCTAAAAACACTTATAAAGGCGAACCGCTTATTTCGGCTCTTAAGAAGCTTTCTAAAAACAGTTTGAGTAATTTAACACCGCATCCTGCGTATGTGTTTATGCATTATTCGCATCCTACGTTGAAGGAACGGATTGGGAATTTGAGGAAATAGGTTTTTCTCTCGCAAAGACGCAGAGGCGCAAAGAGATTTTGATTCATTTTGAGTTTGTCGGAAAAAAAACAACTAATACTTTGACTTTCTATAAAGTCCTAGAGAATGGAACCACGCTGCTCAAAGTCGGGATACGTGTCCTCAAAGTCGGGAGACTTTGCGCAGCGGTTGAACCTAGAATTAAACAGATTGCCACGTCGTTCCTCCTCGCAATAACGTTAGCTGATAAGCGCGTTAGGGATTGCAGAGGAAAGCCCACAGTCACGCCTTAAAGCGTGACGAGGACTTGGAACGCAAAGCCCGACCCGACCTTAGGAGGGGAACGCCAAAAAAAGTAAATTCCAAAAGACAAAAACTAAATTCCAAATCTCAAATCGTTAATCTTTTTTTGTTCGTTATTCGTTAATCATCAATCGTTATTCGTTAATTATTTTTCATCAATCGCCAATCTAAAATAATAACGTACCTTTGCACCTTGAAATTAAAAAAGTTGAGTTCCCTGAATGAATTCGGGATTAGTTCAACTAACAAATTTGAATGCGCTTTACAAGGGTTTCAAATTTGAGTTTCACTAAATTCCTCAGAGTGAGGATGTGTTGCTAGGAGTTTAAGGTTAAGTATGTCGATTCGCTTCTTTTGTAACACCACATCATACAATCGAATACTTATACTAGAATGAGCACATTCCAAGATTTAGGTCTTAATGACGACCTATTACAAGCAATTACCGATTTAGGTTTTGAAAAACCGAGTGAAGTACAAGAGAAAGCAATCCCAATTTTATTAAATTCTGAAACCGATTTAGTGGCACTAGCCCAAACGGGAACTGGTAAAACGGCTGCTTTTGGTTTTCCGATGTTACAAAAAATCGATGTCGATAGCAGAACTACGCAAGGGTTGATTTTATCGCCTACCCGCGAGCTTTGTTTACAGATCACCAACGAGATGAAACAATACGGTAAGTATTGTAAAGGCTTAAATGTTGTGGCTATTTATGGTGGCTCTAGCATTACCGACCAAGCGCGCGAGGTAAAACGTGGCGCACAGATTATTGTGGCAACTCCTGGACGTATGAAGGATATGATTAAAAGACGTTTGGTCGATATTTCTAAAATTCAATATTCTGTTTTAGATGAAGCCGACGAGATGTTAAACATGGGCTTTAAGGAGGACATTACGGATATCTTATCGCATACGCCCGATGATAAAAACACATGGTTGTTTTCTGCAACCATGCCTCGTGAAGTGGCTACGATTGCTAAAAAATTCATGGATCATCCGCAGGAAATTACTGTTGGAACCAAGAATGAAAGTACAAGTAATGTGTCGCATGAATATTATTTGGTAAATGCGAGAGACCGTTACCAAGCCTTGAAACGTTTATCTGATGCAAATCCTGATATTTTCTCAGTTGTGTTTTGTCGTACAAAACGTGATACTCAAAAAGTAGCCGAACAACTGATTGAGGATGGTTATAGCGCTGGTGCGTTGCACGGCGATTTAAGTCAGAATCAACGTGATTTGGTGATGAAATCCTTTAGAAACAAACAAATACAAACACTTGTAGCTACTGATGTTGCTGCGCGCGGTATTGATGTTGACGATATTACACACGTTATAAATTACCAATTGCCAGACGAACCCGAAGTTTACACCCACCGTTCTGGAAGAACAGGACGTGCAGGTAAAACAGGAATCTCGATGGTTATTGTGTCTAAAAGTGAAGTGCGTAAAATAAGAGGTATTGAGCGCATTATCAATAAAAAATTCGAGAAAAAGGAAATTCCTGATGGTGCTGATATATGCGAAGTGCAGTTAATGTCCCTGGCTAATAAAATCCATAATACGGAAATTAATCATGAAATTGATAAACACCTAACCAGTATTAACGAATTGTTTGCGGATACCGATAAAGATGAATTGATTAAAAAATTCTTCTCTGTGGAGTTTACGCGTTTTTATAATTATTATAATAAATCTAAAAACTTAAATGTTTCTGAAGGCTCTAGTGATAGAGAAGGCGGTCGTGGTTTCGGAGGAAAAGCTGATAATTCTTCACGTTACTTTATAAACGTAGGTGGTAAAGATGGTTTTGATTGGATGAAGTTGAAAGACTTCTTAAAAGAACAATTGGAATTGGGAAGGGATGATGTTTTTAAAGTTGAAGTAAAGGATAGTTTTTCGTTTTTTAATACTGAAAAGGAACTACAGGAAAAAGTTTTGGCTTTTTTCACCGACTTTAAGCACGACGGGCGTTTTGTAAACGTTGAAGTATCCGAAAACCGTGGAGGCGGCGGACGTCGTGATAGAAACAGAGGTGGCAAGCGCCGAGACCATAGAAAAGGTGGTGACGGAAACAGAGGAGATAGACGCAGAAGCGATAGCAAATCTAAACCAAGACGTTCAAATTCTGGAGAATTCGCAGCTTCTAGACCAAGACGCTCAAGAAGATAATAGGTAATAATTTAACACCTCCCTTAACCCCCTCTTTTTATTGGGTAAACTCATGCGCAACAGTTTCCCTCCTAAGTAAGGAGGGATTAAGGGAGGTGTTGTTAATCCTTACAAAACTAAACCTTCATTAATTATAGGTTTTAAAACCGATTAAGACGCAAAAACCCATAATTTAGGAATAGTTTTTGTTAATTTTAAGTCAAATTAAAACACTACAACAAAATACTATTGTTTTGTTTAGTACTTTTATATCCTAATTTAGAATCTTTATAGATTTATGAAACATTATCTAAACATTATTGTTTTTCTATGTGTTACAGGAATTGCCCTAGGACAGGATGCAACTAGTGTTTTGGGTACTGTTATCAATTCGGCTAACGATAAACCTCTGGAAAGTGTAAATATTGTTAACTTAAATCAAGTTAAGGGTACTTCTACTAATGAAAAGGGGGAATTTGAAATTACCGCGAAAGCGAATGATACGCTTCATTTTTCATTCTTGGGATTTAAATCCATTAAAGTAAGGGTGACGAACGACTGGTTGAAATTTGGAAGTTCTAAAATTGAATTGACCGAATTAGCCCTGGCACTTGAAGAAGTGGTTGTAAACCAATTGACACTTACTGGTTATTTAGAGGTTGACATTAAACAAGTACCTTCTATAAACGATAATTACCGTTACCAGATTTCTGGATTAACAAGTACTGGTTATGAAGCTAGTAAAAAATCTGGCTTGACCAAAGTGATAGGCTCTATCTTTAATCCCGCCGATTTCTTACATCGCATGTTTGGCAAAAAACCAAATGAGCTAAAAAAGCTTAAGCAGATGAAAAAAGATGATGAAATCAGAAATCTATTGGCTTCTCGTTTTGATCGTGAAATGCTTACCGTTCTGCTTAATGTAGATCGGGTGGATTTAGATGAAATTGTAAGCCAATGTAACTACTCTAAAGGCTTTGTACAAACTGCAAACGATCTTCAAATTTTGGATGCCATTAGTGAATGTTATGAAGAATACAAATTGTTAAGTCGCGGAAGAACTAATAGGATTTAGTTTTTTTAAAATTCAGGGTAAATTCATACTTTTTATTTTAAAGTTATTTGAGCCACTAATGCACGAATAAAACTAAAAATAGGAGTTAAATAATTATCACAAATAAAAAATCTATAGATTTTTTTAAAAATTAGTGTACCTGCCTTGCCGGCAGGTTCGTGGCATTTTCGTAAAGTATGTTAATCTTTTTATACTACACATTCCTTTTTACTTTACAAATTCCCTGACTTTATTTCTGCGAATGTAAAGCAACTCTATTTCCTTCTGTGTCAATAAAAACGCCCATACATCCGTACTCGGGAGAAATTTCGGTTTTTGGTTGGTATATTTTACCTCCAGCAGCTTCTACTCTATCCAGTTCAATTTGAACATCCTCACTCATAAAATAGACGAGTGTACCTTCTTGACTTGGAATATAAGACTCCTGTTTAATTAAAGTTCCTGCTGCGCCCTCCTTACCTTCTGTAAAAGGAAACCACCCCATTAACATGCCTCCAAAATCGTGCATATCAATTTTAACCTGAAACACCGCTTCATAAAACGCTTTGGCTCTATCCATATCAGATACAGGGATTTCAAACCAACCCACCATATTTTTTTTCATAATTTCTATTTTTCTAAAATTAATTTTAAACTCGCCAATCCTTCTTCAAAATCTTTCCCAACTGCCTTATCCATATTAAAAAATAAGAAAAACACATTTGTTGGTGGTTTACTTTCTCCAGAAAAACCCCAAATAACTTTAGTTTTATTAGGGGTGATTTCTTCAACCTTTAAATAAGCATCCGATTCTGATTTCCAAGGTTTTAAGAAACGTAATTTCGATATAATGATTTCATTTTTAATAATTCCCGTAATCTCTTGTTCGCCAGAACCCACATCTTTATTCCCTACCCATTTCGATAAAAAACCAATTTCTCCATCAGTACCTATAAACTCTTGTTTCATATCTGGGTCTTTCTTTTTCCAAGGCGACCATTCATCTTGATTTTTAATGAATTTTAAATATTGAAAAACTTCTGGTAACGGTTTATCGATGATGATATTTCTGTTCACATCATATTTTTTGGGTGCTATAAGAACTAAAAGAATACATATCGCAACAATTGCTAAAACGATGTAAAGGAGAATCATCATGATGAGAAAATTTTAGTTGTTTTGTATAAAGATAATTATTTTTTCACTTTATAAAACCGTTCCACAATTTCATCATAGCTTTTTATTGTTTTTTTACACCAATCCAATCGCTTTTCAAACATTTCATTATCCGATAATTGCCATTCAATATTTGATTGTTTCAACTTAGTTGTGACATGTTGTAGAATGATGGCCGCAGATACCGAAATATTCAAACTCTCGGTAAATCCAACCATTGGAATTTTCAGAAAACAATCTGCATTATTAAGCACTTCATCAGAGAGTCCTTCTGTTTCCCTTCCGAAGAAAAAACACGATTTCTTGGAAATATCAAAGTCACTTAAATTACAATCATTTTTATGAGGTGTGGTTGCCACAATTTGATAGCCTTTTTGCTTTAAGTCTGAAATACACGATTGCACAGAACCATACCTATTTAAATCTACCCATTTTTGAGCACCCATGGCAATTTCCCTATCAATCTGTTTTGAGTTTTGCTCTTCTACAATATTGACTTCCTGAATGCCAAAAACATCACAAGATCGTATTACCGCGCTTGTATTATGAAGCTGATATACATCTTCAGTAGCTATTGTAAAATGCTTGGTCCGTTGGGATAATACACGTTGGAATTTTTCTTTTCTAGATACAGTTAAAAAAGATTCTAGGTGTTCTAAAAGATGCAGGTTTACCATTCTATAAAAATACATAAACCCGATAAAATTTATCGGGTTTAGTTAATTCTTCTTCTAACAGATTAATTATTATTCGTTGGCACCAACATTGCCCTGAGCAACAATGATTTCTGGCTGTGCAGCACTTAAATGTATGTTAATATAACCATCAACGGTTAATACATCATCATAATCAAAATCTGTTTCATCATCTAATTCAGAAACATTTGTCATACTCATTCCCGTATCTCCATCTACAGGATTGAAGGTAAACATGATGCTTCCAGGAGCAGTAGCAATACTTCCTGTATGAATATGTGCGGGATGCATACCACCTGCAGGTGTATTCAAGATATCTAAAATAGCTAGAGCCTCACCATTAACACGCTCATGAAAAGTTGCCGTGCCACTAATACCAGTAACATCTTTTTCATTTAAAGTATAAACTTTAGAAGTCCCGGTTAGCTCATTTTCTCCAATATCGCCTTGTGCAACTATTGTTGATAGCTCTGTAGTGCTTAAATGTACGTTGATGTAACCGTCAAAATCCAGAATTTCTTGAAAAGTTACATCCGTATCATCGTCTAGCTTAGAAAATGTTATGGTACTAAAACCCGTGTCTCCGTCAACGGCACCAAGAGTAACAGCTACACCTCCACCCTCGGCAGCAGTATTAAAGTGAATGTGTGCTGGGTGCATCCCACCTGCTGGAGTGCCGGTTAATTGTAATTCTACTGTAGTTGAGCCGTTTTGGTTTTCGATGAATTTTGCTTTACCCGAAATATTTGGGTCAGTAACAGAGTTTAAATCATATGTTTTAGTTGCACCAACAAATACGCCATCGTCGTCGTCACAACAACTACTAGTTAAAACTAAAATAGGCAATACCATTAAAATACTTAAAATTGTCTTTTTCATAATATATAAATTTGAGATTTATACAAAATTAGAATAGCACTTCTATGTAAATTTGCTCAATTAAATTAATTCTTGATTCAAATAATTTTAGGCTTACTTTATCTTCAATTAGCCATTTTTAATTATTTTGTTAAAAACTATTAAAATGAAACACATAGTAGTACTTACAGGAGCAGGCATGAGTGCCGAAAGTGGTATTAACACCTTTAGGGATGCCGATGGTTTATGGGAAGGACATGATGTTATGGAAGTTGCCACTCCTGAAGGTTTTGCTGCAAACCCTGAATTGGTGTTGGACTTTTACAATAAAAGACGACAGCAACTTTTTGATGTTACACCTAATGCCGCTCATTTTGATTTAGCCGAATTAGAGAAAAATTTTAAAGTAAGCATCATTACCCAAAATGTAGATGATTTGCATGAACGCGCAGGAAGCACAACCGTTATTCATTTACATGGTGAATTATTGAAAGTAAGAAGTACTCGTGATGTCAACGATATTCAAGAATGGAAAACGGATTTGGTTTTAGGTGATGTTTGCGAAAAAGGCTATCAACTACGTCCGCATATTGTATGGTTTGGAGAAGATGTCCCGATGATTGAAAAAGCTGTAACCATTTGTGAAACCGCCGATATTTTAATGATTATTGGAACTTCCATGCAAGTATATCCCGCAGCCAGTTTGATGCATTATGTGCCTGAAAACACGCCAACTTATTTTATTGACCCAAAACCGAATGTTGAGAGCAAACAAAATTTGACTGTAATTGCTGATGTTGCTACGGTTGGGGTTAGAAAGGCAATTGAGGATTTTGGTGTTTAAGGGTGGGGTTTAGGGAGGTTTGTTTAACGGTCTTGTGCATGATTTCGTTGAGTCTTTAAGCATTAAAATTAGCAATAAATCACAGATAGAAAAGTCCGCGAGGACTTTAATAAGTAGGCTCTAACTAGCAATGAATTATACACATTGTGCCCCACAGTATTTTTTATTCAGTCAGAAATTTTGTTGTATAGTTTATTACAAAATCGGAAATAAAAGATTTTATAAATTCATCATCGTTGTATTCATCGTTTTCTTTTAATTCCGCATATAATTTTTTGTATTCCTCTGTTTTTTCGAATACCTCAAATTGACGTTTTTTGAACTTTACAAATTCTTTATTGGTATATTTTCGAGCCTCATTAAATATTCCGTTTTCAATTTCGAGAAGCCAATATTTGCTGTAAGTCGATGCATAACCCATATGAACATATTCAACCATTTTTCCGTGTGGTAAAATTAGAATTCCAGTAAACCAGTCAATTCTTACTTTTCCTTGTCTTGGAAAATACATTTTGTAGATTGAAACCCATTTTCGCTTATAATTTCCATCATCATCGGTATAACTAACAGGCTTTTTCATATCAGTTAGAAACAATTCATTTCCGATTATTTCAAAATGACCTACATATCCACGCCAAAGAGCTGTTGACGTCATTTCCGGTCTATTTTCGGGATTCTTGTCAAAATATGGTTCTAATGGATTTGAGTTTAAATTAAACTCTTTTCCTTCATAAATGATTTTGTCAGGATATTGAGCTGTAATTATACTTTCAGCTCTTGTAATTCCAATTGTTAGAATTATTAATATTAATGATAGTGTTTTTTTCATATGGCTACTAATGTTTTTACGGATATACATCATTTTAATACTGAAACAAGTTCAGCACAGGTGACTTATATCCGACGTTAACGAAGTTAAAAATTTTTCTGACAAAATCAAGTCATATATAATACAAAAATCTCCAAGAATCAAACTCTTGGAGATTTAAAATTTTCTTTATAAAAATTTGTAATGGTTATTTAAGACTAGACATTCAGGGTCATAAAAAAGTTATTGTTTTTCATAAGTAAGCGTCATGGATTCTTTATCGTCCACAACACTTGTACCGTTATATTTTTCCATTTCAAAGCCTTTTACAATAGTTGCGGTTACCGTATTTCCAGAAATCGTGCCTACAATATCTGCGGATCCATTTTCAATGGTAACAGTATTTCCGGTTTGTGTCCACGTTGTGGTGCGGTCAAATCCGTTAAGACATCTGTGCGTTGGTTGAAAATTATCATCTACGGAAATAAAGGTAAGTCCGCTCACAATCCTCACGTTTCCGTCTTCCATGTTTTCAATAAAATCGCCATCGTAGCAATCTGTTTCCAGAAATAAATCTCTTGAGGCTGTTCCGTCTCCGTTAAAATCGAAAGCGCTTTCAATGACCAACGACGTTAATTTCCATGTCCCCACTAATGAAGCATTTGATACTTCATCATCACTTGAGCAAGAAAATAAGATAATAGCACATAAAGAAGTTAGTAATACATTTTGAAATTTGGTTCTCATAATAGTAAGTTTTTAAATTATACCATTACATCGAAACCTATTTAAAATGTCATCAATTATTTTTTTCTATAAAGTCAAATCGCAACTAACCCTCTAATCCTTCTCCACAACCGTAATCGGCAAATCTTCTGTCCCAGCATAAAACACCACAATTTCAACGGGTTTGTTTCCCTGGTTAATGCCGTAGTGCATCTTATTGACCAGCTCAACAATTACATCGCCTTCTTTTAAATACAACACGTTATCAGCTATATCTACAACCTTTAATTTTCCTTTTAAAATGATTCCCGAATTTATAACAGGATGGTAGTGCTTATGCAGTTTCGTTTTTGGCGGAATGGTAATTTTTAAAACAGTAATCTTTGGAGTGCCTTCTGGATAATTTGGAAGTGCATCCCCGTTCCAACTTTTAGAGGTTTCTGCCAGTTTTTCAACTTTAATTTCTTTTAGTTTCCCAACAGCACAAGAGGAAAGTAAAATCAGTAGCAAGCAGAAAATTGTGGTGTATTTTTTCATTCTGTAAATTATGTAGATTTTTTTCGAGTACTCACAGACTAAGCAATTGATCATACTTTATTGTATAGTGTGATTTTTAATCAATTAGTTTGTTTATTTCATAAGTCAACCATAATCCGTTCTTCTTTGGTTTATCAAATTCAACCCAGTTTTTTGGTAAATAGACACTATTAACTTTCCAAAATCCATCTTTATTTTTCTTTTTGTCCAGAAACTCTATTGCTGAATTACATCTTACATCTGATAATAAATTATTGTCTTTTATTAGCCGAAGAATTTCAATCAAATTTGTTTTATAAAAAAATGGATACGTTAATTTTGTTATATCTTTTGTGATTGGTTTATCATTCGTCTTTCTTTTAAACAAATTATGTTCGAGCACATATTCAAGTCCTTTTTTTAGTTTTTTTTCGAGTAAAGCGTTTGATTTGTAATTCTTACTTTTTTTGCACTCTGTTAAAGTGATTAAGGCTTTTACTACTCCAATAAAGCAAGGGGTCAGCTTCATACAACCACCATATTTTAAAACCCCAGAACCGTTCCAATTGTTTGGCACACCACGTTCAAAGTTTTGAAATCTCAAAATCCAATCAATTCCCTTTTGGATTTGATTGCTGTTACCATAATTCAATTTTATCAGAATGGTAGTTATCATTGAATTGTAGCAAGCCAAAATATCGTCACTTTTTCCAGTAAGTGAAAAACCATCGCCACAATATGATAAATCGGCAAGTTTGTTTATCCAAAATTTAACTTTATCAAGTTCTGCAGTAAATGGGATTTCAGATAGTTCAGCTAATCTATTCAGTAAGTTAAGTGTGGTTAAATCAAAATCGGACAGTAATTCTTTTATCAGTTCTGATTTTTCAAAATACTCAATTGATTCCTCATATTCAGTAATTTCTCCAATGTCATATTTTTGTTTCAATTCAAGAACTTTGTCCATTTTATTGGTTCTCTTTAATGCCCTACAACTTTGAGGTTATGAACTCATTTAAATACTGAAACAGTTCTGCAATGCGTTTTATATCCTAGGTTACCTGACTGTCGCAGACAGGAACGAAGTTAGCAGTTTATTCTTAAAAAGTCTAGCCCAATAAAACTACCGTATCAAACTAAAATGGCCTCTATAAATTTGAGTATCTCCAGAAGCATCAACTAAATTTATAACAAACCAATAATCGTTAGTTCTAAGAAGTTGTCCATTAAAAGTGCCATTCCAACCACCATTTAAGGGTCTTAATTGTTTTATGAGCTTTCCGTACCTATCATAAATTTTTACTGTAGTATTTTGCAAATATTCATTACTTAAACCTTTGATGTTCCAAGTATCATTGTTTCTGTCTCCATTAGGTGTAAAAAACTTTGGGAAGCCCATTACAAATACTTCTACATTAGCAGTTCCACATTTATTTTTATCTCTTACATAAACTGAATGTGCACCAGCCAATACATTATTAAAAAATGGCGTGTCCTGAAAAGGTCCGAATTCATTATCTAAGGCATATTCATAATCACCAATGCCAATATCAGAATCATCAATGGTGATGGTATTGTTGTTTGATAAATCTTCAACTTTAATATCTTCTTTATCTATTTTTGAAATCCCAGATGCTTTAACCTCAAAAGGAACTGGAAACGATTTACAACCTTCAATTGAAATTGCAACAACTGTATAAATATCTTCAGAATTCACAATTGCAGTTTCTGAATTACTTATAATATTGTCATCGGAATCCTTCCATTCATAACTATATATTCCATTGGGATTGAATGTATTTAAGGTAATGGAATTCCCATCTAAACAAAAGGTTTCAGATTGATCTACTTCAAATTCCGGTCTTGGATGGACTGTTAAAACTAGGTTTGGTCCTATTCCGAAACACGCCCCGTTATCTTCACTTTCAACCCGAACATACAAAGTTTGAGAAAAAGGTGTCTCGTTGATATAATTGGTTGGTGCAGAAATTTCGTTGTCTTCTAATTGTGCATCAGTCAAATTCCTGTAATAATGAACCGTTAAATTTTGTCCGCTTGGAAATTCGTCCATAAATGACATTGACACAGTTGTTAAATCAAATTCATGAAAGCCATCACTATCATCATCACAATGCTCTATATCTTGAATAAAGTTAGCAGCCAATGAAGTCGTAGAAACTTCCAAATCTATTGTGGAGACACTATAACAACCTGTGGTATTATTTTCTACACGTCCGAATATGAGATTTGAGGTTTGGTTATTGTATGGGCTACGAATTAACGGGTTATCGCCAGAATTAACATCTACTAAAGACGAATGGTATGTTATCTTGAAATTATTTAAATTTTCCTGGGTAATAATGCGGTCCAATTCATTTAAATTAAAATCGGTAAAACCATCTGCTATACCATCTTCATCACAGTTTTTAAATACGACTGAAGGTGCTACAACTGGTATCGCATTCACTTTCACATTAAATGAAACATCAGTATAACAATTTGTATTTGCATTGTTTTGTATCCTAAGGTAAACGGACTGTTCGTTGGCAATTGTGTTTTCAAAAGTTTCAGGTGGCGTCGCTATTGGAGTAGCTCTTGCGCCATCTATAAAGTATAAAAAACTAAAATCGCTGGCCGCAGCTCCGTTTAATAAAATGGTTTCATAGGTTCTTAAATTAAATTGGGCTAATCCGTTTGTTGCATCACCATCATCATTGTTGTCGCAGGCTTCCATGGGGTCTATTTCAGTAGGCAACAAAGGGATTACCGTATCGTATATAAGAACTTCTACTGGTAATCTCGCAGCACCTTCGCAACCTCCTATTGTTTGAGATGCATAATAAGTTGTATTATTAACTACTGGTGTAGAAAAACTAAGAAGTGTTCCTCCAGCATTTGAATCATACCACAATATATCTGTTCCTGTAGCGACCAAATCTGCCAATATTGCATTTTCTATATCACAAAATTCCTGAATAGTATTTCCTATTGGTGCTGGTGTTTGTTGAACAGTTGCTGTAACAGGTTCTCTAGTTATTGAAGTACAACCATTACTTATAACTTCAACATAATAAGTGGTTGTATTAGTAAGTATTGGTGTAGAAAATGAAGTTCCTGATGCAATTGACGCACCTCCAGCCGAGACATTGTACCAACTTACTGTGCCTTGAGAAACGGTAACACTTAAAGTTCCAGATGCTCCTTCGCAAACGGTATCTTCGGAAATAGTATCAATACTTGGAATTGGATTAACGGTGGCTACCACTTCAGTCCTTTTTCCTACTAAGCATCCATTTACAGATGCCAATGCATAATAACTAGTTGTCGCATTTATTATTGGGGTAGTAAACGTAGAACCCGTAAATATTGGTGTTGTTGCTGTTAAACTATCAAACCAAACCACATCTCCAGAAGATGCTGTTGCTTCTAAATTCACACTTCCAGAGCCACAAATTGCGGTTGGTGTTACAGAATTGGTTATAGATGCAATATTAATTTTTGTACTTGCAGAAATGTCAAGAGGTGGATCTCCGGGCGTACCTCCGTATTCCATAATATAACCTTTTGGTTGGTAATTCCCACTATTAGCTCCTGCATTAGTTAAATCATTCCAAGAACCATCTATTCCTATGCCAGGTGCGGTAACATGTGCATAATCTTCATTTCCAGATTGGTTGGGTTCATTTGCGTTCCAGTTGGCATAATTTGGGGTAGAACCATTGATGCCACCATTCCAAAATACAGTTCCCGCTTCTGGTCCTGTAACCCATTTCCATACGCCTTCAGTTTCTGCATCGCTCCCTCCTATCCATCCTGCGCCTGCTGCCTGTTCTCCAGAAAGTTGCGCTTCTTCATCAGAAGTTATCGTTGCTAAATAACCTTGTAACCCAAAGTAAGTCCGTGTATCTGCAGCAGCCTTGGCAGCAGTCCATGTAATGCCCAAAGCGGGAACATATTCATAATAATGTCCTGTTGAAGGTAAAAAATTGGCACTTCCTATTGTGAATGAAAATAACTTATCCCCAGGGTCTGTATCAATTGTAGCTTCATAAACGACATTGTTTACTGCGGCAATCAAATCGGTATAATTCATCGGCGCACCACCAAGTCCAGTCAAGCTTAATTTACCTTGAACTGTATTCCAACTCGCTAAAATATTTGGATGTGTTCCGTTTAAAATTAAAACGTCTTCACCAGAAGTATAACCTGTAGATATTTGGATGAAAAATGCATCAATCTGTGTATCATCAGGATCAATAATATTGAAACTTGTCGTAATATTTATTTGAGTTGTTGGACAATAATCCTGATTGCCAGTAGCTATAAGATTTGGTGGTATGTTTTGAGTCCAACCTATCATTGAACTCATGCATAAAATCGGGTATAAAAATTGTTTCAATATGAAATTCAAAGTGAATTGGGTTAAGATTACGACTTATAAATTTATCAATAATATATTAATAAAAAGAAGGATTTAGCCATGATACCGTAATTGTTAGTTAAACGAACATATATTTTTATTAACGTCGGAATTTATCTGTTTTTCTCCTCAATCCATTTACTCATATACTTTGTACTTTGAAGCAGATGATGGTGCAACATTTGTCCCGTGAAATTATTAAGACGGTTTTCTTTTAATTGTTTTATAGATTGCTCAACAACTTCTATAAACCTATTTTGATGTTCTTTTTTATTAAAACGTAGATTGATAATTGAAAATCCGTTCTCTTGTTTTTCTTTCCAAATAGTTTCATTCTGATAGAGTTGAATTGCTTTTGCAGCTAAAATTTCTGGATTATTTTCAATAAACCCATTTACATCAAAGTTTCCATAAACACCTTCTGCTCCAACTTCAGTAGTAACAGATGGTGTTCCATTTTGCATCGCATCAAATAATTTACCTTTTAAACCTGCTCCAAATCGAATTGGTGCTAAACACACTTTTGCCTGTTGCATGACTTCATTTACATCTTCAGCAAAACCTTTTACAATAAAACCTTCTTTTTCATTGTGTAACTGATTTACTTTTTGAGAGGCATAAGCACCATACACATGAAGTTCTGCTTTTGGTAATTGTTTTCTAATGGGTCGCCAAATGGTTTCTTTTAAGTACAAAACCATGTCATAGTTAGGTTCGTGTAAAAAGTTACCGATACTTATAAAATGGTGTCTTTCTTCAAACTTTGGAAGTTTATTCGTGTTTTCTTCTGAAATTTCATCTAAAATAAAAGGCAAATAAAACAACAAAGCATCAGGTACTTTAAAATGGTTTTTAAGAATCTCCATTTCAACTTCTGAAATTATCAAACTTAAATCGTTTCTATAAATACTGGCGATTTCTCGTTTTGCGGTATCATTAAATAAATAGGTGTTATCAAATGGTTTTTGATCTTTTAAGGCTAGATGTCTGCCTTTTCTCAAACAATGTAAATCTTCAGTATCCAAAATTCTTAAAGCATTCGGGCATTGTTCAGCAACGCGCCACCCGAATTGTTCTTCCATCATAAAACGGTCGAACAACACGATATTCGGATTTAGTTCTTTTATAAAACCATCGAAACTGGAATTGTTTAATGCAATCGAAATTTGAGAAACACCAATCGTTTCAAGGTTAATAGCATTGTCACTTTTAGCACACGGACTAGCAAAAGTAATCCCATAGTTTTCATTTAGAAAAAACTCAATCAATTGTAACATTCTACTGCCAGCAGCAGAACTTTTAGGTTCTGGCCAAACGTAACCAATAATTAATAAATTTTTCTTCATAAAAATTATCCAAATCTCAAATTATCAAGAACAAAATTCCAAGTAGATATATTAAGTTTTTATAAATTGAGCTTTTAAGTTGTGCTTTCGCTTCCCCTATGGGGAAGGATAGGATGGGGCTTTATTCTGGTTCTTTCTCCAAGCCATATTTCACCCGCACCAATTTTGCCCAATCAATAACAGATTTCCTTTCTTCATCAGTAAGTTTTGCTTCTTCATGTGTCCAAGTATAAGAGTTTAAAGGCATCTTCTTATCTTCAACCATTTCTATTAATTCTTCAAACTTATGGTCTTTTCTTTTAACGGAATTCCCTTCCCAGTTCGAAACATTAAAATGCTTTTTACCATCTTTAATGTGTCCAGCCAACCAATAGTTTACTGGTGTAATACTATTATACCACGGATATTTGGTCATAGCACTATGGCAATCGTAACAAGATTGTTTCAAAATGAGTTGTACATCTTCGGGCGGGTTTGTTTCAGTCTCAAAAAATTCAATAGAGGCTAAATCACCACTATTTTTTTCTGGTCCAAAAAATTGTGCAATTACAAGTACAATCAAAAGCAACACTATTATTTTTTTTAGTATTTTCATCAAAGTAATTTTAAAGTTTAAAAATAAGAAAACCTTTTGACTACCGCCGAACTTTACAAAGAATTAAACTATGTAAATCATTCCCGTGAAAAGCGTTTGTATTATGCTAATTTGGTCATTAAAAATCCAGAATTAATCCCCAAGTTGCTGGAGATTCTTTTTATGGTAGATGACAAAATATCTCCAAGAGCAGCATGGGTTTTAGAGTTTATGTGCAGCAGAAAAATTGAATATATAGTACCACACTTGGACTATTTTACTGAGAATATACATAAGGTTCATCTGGATTCCGCAGTACGTCCTGTTGCCAAAATCTGTGAACTTTTAACGGAAGCATATGCTATCAAAACCAATATTTATATAAAAAACGTTTTAAAGGAAGTACACAAAGAACGCATCATCGAAACCTGTTTTGATTACATGATTAACGATGAAAAGGTGGCTCCAAAAGCCTATTCTATGACAACACTTTTTAAACTTGGAAAAGAATACGATTGGGTGCACCCCGAATTGGTTTTAATATTAGAACGCGATTTCCAAGCGCAAAGTGCCGCCTTTAAAGCAAGGGCGAGACATATTTTAAAGAAAATTAAGCGAAAATAACTTCGTTAGGAGTATATATCTTTCCGGTTTAGCCACGAATTCGCTAATTTTTTAAATTTTAATTTTTACTGATAGCATCACTAATCAATTTACTTTTAGTATTTTAAAAACTGATTACCAATTATTTAAACCTAAAAATATATTCAAATTTCACCAACGAAGAACCTAAGGTTTTTCATAATCAGTGAAATAATTTAAAAATTAGCAACCGATAATTCGTGAATTCGTGGCAGAAAATAAAAGCATGTACTTGCTTTAATAACTTCGCATTTGTTCCTTCCATCTTCTAACTTTCTTTCCTATCTTTACATCCTTAATTTCGGGACTTAAAACCAAACCAAAATGTCATTATCGCCACTAAACGCCATCTCTCCAATTGATGGTCGCTACAGAAGTAAAGTAAACGAATTAGCACCTTATTTTTCTGAGGAAGCACTAATTAAATATCGTGTTTTAGTTGAAATAGAATATTTTATCGCGCTTTGCGAAATTCCTTTGCCGCAGTTAAAAGGCGTTGACGTTTCAGTTTTTGATGGCCTTAAAGCTATTTATAAAGACTTTTCCTCGGAAGATGCTCTAGCTATAAAAAAGATTGAAAGTGTTACCAATCATGATGTAAAAGCGGTTGAATATTTCATTAAAGAAAAATTTGATGCTTTAGGTTTATCAGAATTCAAAGAGTTTATCCATTTTGGATTAACGTCTCAAGACATCAACAATACAGCCATTCCCTTAAGTATCAAGGAAGCCATGAACGACGTTTATGTGCCTGAATATTTTATAGTTTTAAATAAATTAAAAGACCTTGTAAAAGAGTGGGCTACTATCCCTATGCTCGCAAGAACACATGGGCAACCAGCTTCTCCAACACGATTGGGAAAAGAAATTGAAGTTTTTGTGGTGCGTTTAGAGGAGCAGTTTAATTTATTGAACGACATTCCGAGTGCCGCTAAATTTGGTGGTGCCACCGGTAATTTTAATGCGCATTTCGTGGCATATCCAGAAATTAACTGGAGAACCTTTGGAAAGCTATTCGTTCAAGAAAAACTGGGACTATACCACTCTTTTCCAACAACGCAAATTGAGCATTACGACCATATGGCGGCTTTGTTTGATACTTTAAAGCGCATCAATACTATTTTAATTGATTTAGATAGAGATATTTGGACTTATGTTTCCATGGATTATTTTAAACAAAGAATTAAAGCTGGCGAGGTTGGAAGTTCTGCAATGCCACACAAAGTAAATCCTATTGATTTTGAAAACTCCGAGGGCAACTTAGGCATTGCTAATGCTATTTTTGAGCATCTTTCGGCAAAACTGCCAATTTCCAGATTACAGCGTGATTTGACCGACAGTACTGTTTTACGAAACGCAGGTGTTCCTTTTGCGCATACGCTAATTGGCTTTAAATCAACGTTAAAAGGATTAAATAAATTATTATTAAACGAAAAGAAGTTTGCTGAGGACTTAGAAAATAACTGGGCAGTAGTTGCAGAAGCTATTCAAACTATATTGAGAAGAGAAGGATATCCTAACCCTTATGAAGCTTTAAAGGGCCTGACGAGAACCAACGAAAAGATCAATCAAGCTTCAATTTCAAATTTTATTGATACATTAGAGGTTTCTAATGAAATTAAAGAAGAATTAAAACACATAACTCCAGCTAATTATACTGGAATTTAAAATAGGAATATGTTAAGTAATAAACAATCTATAGCGCTTACTGGTTTAATGGCCGGTGGTATTTTCATCTTTGGATTGCTGGGTGTTCTGGATAATTTTATTGTACTTACAATTTTGACATTAATCTTTTTTGCGATTGTTATAAACTTGTTTTATACGAATTATAAATTTAAGCAAGAAACGCAAGAATTGGAAAAACGGTAAAGGCTAAATCTTCTTAAAAACAAAAAAGGTTTCCCGGCAAGGAAACCTTTTCAATATTAACATTTTAACCAACTATTTAAAGAAATTCAAAATATTTTGCATTTGATTTTCATCAACGTTAGCCTTGTTTAGAGCTTCTGCCAAAGTTACCATCTTTTCAGGGCTCATATCGTCCCCCAAAATTCTAACCAAGGCAAAACCCATGTCGTTAGCACTACCAAAAACCACAACCTCATCGGCTTCGTCATCATCTCCTATATACTTTACCAAAACTTTTTTTCCTTTATCGTTAAACTCCATTAAGTCTTGGTACTTTTCTTGACTTAAAATAGATGTAACCTTAGTTAATTCTGCTTCATAAGTAACCCTATCTGTTTCATTCACCTTATATCCTAAAAAGTTTAATCGTCTTACGGAATTAAAAGCCTCTGTTTGGGCTTCAGAGAAATCAGATTTATCAATCTCTACCATTGAAATAGGTAAATCTTGCGATATAAAATTTGGTTGCTCCTGGTTATCTACAAAATAACGCTGTAAACTTGGCTCACCATTACAGCTATTAAGTATGACACTCAAAAATGCTGTAAGGAATATGATTTTAACTGCTCGTTTCATGATGGTCAATTGATGGATTTATAGTATTTACGCCTTTTTTTTCTCCAAATGATCTCCTCCGGGGATATTCATTTTTTGTGTTAGTTTTGATATTTCATTCAAATCAATATCACCAGTCATAGATACCACTACGGTTTCAATTTTACGCTGCTTGCCGTTAATTTCAACTTTATCATCCATCACTTTGTCAATTCCAGTTACAAAAATGAGCAACTCTTTAACGTGATCTGCATCTTTACCTTCTTTTACGTAAAACTTCACTTCGGCACCGTCATCTTTCACTTCCATTAATTCTTCCAGACCACCAGAACGAGATTTTACCCATTTAGAGATTTCTGCCGAAATTTCCTTACTATCGGTAACAATCGTTTTAAAACTCGTAATGCTTTTTACCATATCCATATAAGCCTGTGCTTCTGGATCATCTGTACTCACGCCTATTTTAGCAATCATCTGAAACATTTTCGGTTTAATGTTTACATACGTTACATCTGGGCTATCGCTGTATTTGTCAAAAATACTTTTCTGAGCCATTCCTGTTAAAGGCAACATCATAATTGCCATTATTATTACTATTAATCTATTTTTCATTTTACTTGTTTTTAGTGTATTTAAAGTTTTCATGGTGTTCGTTTTTTTACGGATTTGTTTTAAAAATTATACGCGTCGCATTTTCAACTTCATTTAAATAATTAAGCGTTGCTGTACCTTTGTTTACCTCGTCGAGATAATTTACGGTTGACACCCCTTTATTAAAATGATTTGAAATCATGGCTAACGATTTTGTGACTTCGTTAAGCGCATCTTCCGGTTCACAAAACGTACCAACTATATTCTCTTCACAAGAAGAGGTTCCAATCATTGGTGTAAAGTAAACCCCCAACATAATAACCGCTACCGCTGCGACTGCAATCCATTTTAAATCGAATTTTTTCTTAGCTTTTAATGGAAGGTCTTTAGTAAATTGTTCCTGTTGGTTTCCCAAAAAATACGTAAACATTGGTTTGTAATGCTCTAAGTGTGGCGCCACGTTATCTTGAGAAAAATAGCTTTTTAACGCTTGCTCTTCCTTTAGGCTTGTTTCCCCGTTTTCGTACTTTTCAAGTAGTTTTTCTATATTATTTAATACCATAATTATGTGTATTAGTTAATCGTTCTCTTATTGTTTTTCTAGCTCTCGATAAGGCTACTCTTACTGCGGTATTTTTCATGTCCAGCATTTTACAAATCTCATCAAAATCATACTCTTCTATATCTCTAAGTTGAATAATCATGCGTTGTTGTTCTGGTAATTCTTCAATAATCTTTTCAACCCAACTTACGCTATCATTTAGCTCCATTTGTTTTTGTAATGGCGTATTTTTTTCTTCATAATTGCTATGTACAATTTTCAAATTTTGTGACTGTTTCGATTTTAACTTATCAAAACAAAAATTCTTTGTCATCGTCATAGAAAACGCCTCTACGTTCTTGTACTCGCCAATCTTCCCCTTGTTTCTCCACAATTTTAGTAACACCTCCTGCGTAGCATCCTCAGCTTCTTCCGTCGAAACCAGCAATCGTTTTGCTAAACGAAATACTTTATCCTTAAACGGCATTACAATATTTAAAAACTCACTCTGAGTCATTTTGGTTTGGTTTAAGCCCCCATTGTCTTTCAGACATTTCCGCTCAGGGGAAAATAAATGCTTGGTTAGGCTATTTGCTATTACGACGACCTATAATTTGTTTTGTTACACAACTACTAAAAATAAATAAAATATTTTGGGCATAACCCCAAGGGGTCGGGCTTTTATTCATGCCTTTCCATTTTTTATTAATGAATTCATGAACATATATGTTTCTCTGCAATCCTTAACGCGGTAAATCGGCAAATACCAGTCATTTTTAAAGGTTAAATCATACTTTGCTCTAGTTCATTTTTCACACTACCTTTACACTTCAAAAAAAATTAAGATAGAAACTCCAAATAAATACCTCATTTCAATTGTTGGCCCAACTGCTATAGGCAAAACCGCATTAAGCATTAAATTGGCACAACATTTTAATACCGAAATAATTTCAGCAGATTCCAGACAGTTTTTTAAGGAAATGCAAATTGGTACAGCAGCTCCAAATAAAGATGAACTTGCTGGAGCAAAGCATCATTTCATCCATCATAAATCAATTACTGAAAATTATAACGTTGGTACTTTCGAAAGGGATGCCATCCAACTTTTAACAACCTTGCACAAAAAAAATAAGGTCGTAATACTTGTTGGTGGTTCAGGTTTATATGTAGATGCGGTTACAAATGGTTTAGACAATTTTCCCAGCGTAGATCCCTCCGTCAGAACCCAATTAAATTCAGATTTAAAAGAAAAAGGATTAGAACATCTACAAAACAAACTAAAAGAATTAGACCCAAAAAGCTACAATACTATTGCAATAGATAATCCCCATCGTGTAATTAGAGCATTAGAAATTTGCATCGGATCTGGAAAACCCTATGCATCCTTTTTGAATAAAGAAAAAGGGAAACGCCCTTTTAAAACCATACATATTGGTTTAACTGCCGAAAGAGAAACAATTTACTCCCGCATCAATCAACGTGTAGATATCATGTTGGAAGAAGGACTTCTAGAAGAAGTTAAACAATTGGTATCACATAAAGATTTAAACGCACTAAACACCGTTGGCTACAAAGAACTATTTAAGTATTTAAATGATGAATGGACTTTAGAATTCGCAATTTCAGAAATTAAAAAGAACACACGACGTTTTGCCAAACGCCAGCTCACTTGGTTTAGAAAAAATGAAGACACTCTTTGGTTTGATTATGTAACTGACGTAAAGCATATCATTGCCCAAATAGAAAACCAGATTAAATGACAGTTGAAACTATCTTATCAAAACTTGTTTCATTCCCAGTACTTGGAGGAGAAAGTAACTTATCCATAATTCATTGGATAAAAGAATATGTGGAATCCTTTGGTATTGCATGTACCTTAGTTCCAAATAAATCGGGAGACAAAGCATCTTTACATTGTCGTATCGGGCCGTCAATTGATGGCGGCATGATATTATCTGGACATACAGATGTGGTCCCTGTAAAAGGACAAGATTGGGACACAAACCCATTTACTTTAACGGATAAAGGCGATGGGAATCTTTACGGTCGAGGTGCTTGCGATATGAAAGGGTTTATAGCCTGTTGTTTAAATCTTCTTCCTCAATTTGTAAAAGCAGATTTAAAAAAACCCCTCTATTTTGCATTTTCCTATGATGAAGAAATAGGCTGTTTGTCTGCTCCGGAACTCATTCAACATGTATTACAACATTACCCAGAAACACCCAAGTATGCAATTATTGGTGAACCTTCATTAGGACAACCCATAATTGGGCATAAAGGTATTTGTTTATACACCACAAAAGTAAATGGATCGGCGGGACATAGCAGCGGGATTCTTAAAGAAGTAAGTGCGATTCATGAAGCGGCACGACTTATTTTATGGTTAGAAGATAAGATGAAAACCATTGAAGCATCTGGTAATAAAAATCCTAATTTTAGACCACCACACACCTCATTACATACAGGAATAGTACGTGGCGGCATTGCCCCAAATGTTATAGCGGACAAAACCTATTTTAAATGGGACGCAAGAGTAATTCCCAACGATGATCTATCTAAAATTATTAATGAATTCAAGGCACATTGCGAAAATAGAATGCAAGAACTTCAGGTTATTTTTCCAGACTTCAATATTGAAACCACAGAAATTCATCCTCCAGTTACGCCATTTGAAACCAAAGCAAACGCCTCAATTGTACGGCTTTTTAAGGAGATTAACTCCAATACCAATATTGACACCGTAGCCTATGCATCAGAAGCGGGGCAATATAACGAAGCTGGTTTGGAAAGTATCATTTGCGGGCCAGGGTCTATAGAACAAGCACATAGAGCCAATGAATTTGTGAGTAAAGATGAATTAAAAAACTACTGTGAAATTCTTGAAAATTTAGTGGAATTATTTTCTTCTGAAAAAATTGCAACTAAATTCTAATTGTTATAATTTTATTTCAGCAAGTACGGGCTCATGGTCAGATAAATTGACATTAAAATTTTTATGAGCAATCACTTCAAGTTTGTCATCAACTAAAATATGATCCACTTTAAATGGGTATTTAAATAATTTCAAAGTGCCTCCAAAACCGCTACCTGCTTCAACAAAAGTGTCTTTTTTAGAGCCTTTTAAAACCCTGTAAACGGGAGAATATTGTGTGCTGTTAAAGTCCCCTACAATTATAACCTCCCCGTCAAAATCTTTCATATGCTGTTTTACTAATTGCGCCTGAATCCCCCTGTTTTTATCAGCTTTCAATATTATATTATAACTATTGGGAGGATTCAATTGGGAGTTCCTATCTACTTTATAAGACTCTAAATGCAAATTATAAAGCCTATAAATTCTACCGTCAATATCTATATCAACAAACATTGTATTATTGTTGCTATTAGGAAATTCTAAATACCCATTGTTTACAATAGGAAACTTAGAAAATATGGCTAAAACAGACTTATTTGGCATATCCATATTACTTTTTATCCAGTATGGATAGTCATCCCTATATTTTTTATACTCTATGGCAGAGAACTCTTGAAAACAAACGATATCTGCATCAATACGTTTTACAAAATTTGCAATTTCTTCTTTCTTATTTGTGGAATTATTAGAACTTGAAGTAAACCCTTGCACATTATAAGTTAAAATTGAAATAGTTGGCTCCTTAGTTTCCTTATCAAAATTGAATTGATAAAACGAATCAAAACAGAAAAAAAACAACAGCAATGCCACAAAGTTACCTATGACTTTTCTCTTGCGCTTTAATAAAAGCACCATACATTGCATAAAATTGAGCACGACAAAGATTGGTAATGCAATAGAAAAAACAAATGACGTATGGCTTTCTCCCAAAAGTATAGCCACAATACCAAATACCAACAAAAGTGGAAGTAGAAAAGATATAAGGTACCTAGCTCTTTTGAATATTCCTAATCGCATCTAAAATAATGTAATCTGTCCTTCACCGTCAATTTCTAAATCATCATCATTTGAATCAGGATTAGAATTTTTAGAGGTATCATTTCCATTTTCTGAAGATTGGGTAGTTACCTCCTTTTCATCTACCACTTCCAATTCATCAGCATGCACTTCTTCTGGTGCTTCATATGGCAATGGCTCTAATAAGTTTATTTGATTTACCTTTTCTTTTGTAAGTTGGTTTCCTTGTGCAGAAACACCTTTGATGTCAATAAACTCTTCGAGATTGATTTCTTGATTTTCTTTTCTATCCTTACCACGCTCTTTTGCAAAAACAACCTCAGCCATAGGTTTCCAGTCTGTAGAGACAATTTCTAATTGTGAATTTGGGTGTTCAGAAATAAAAGATTCCTCTCGACCTTCCTGTTCAATCAAAAAGCGCTTCACATAATACATGTCTTTTTCGCCATTAAAATACACCGCAGAAATAGGTTTTTTAGGCATCCATTTTTCCATGACAATCATGTCATCATCAAAATGCATCGTAACTTCTGGCGTTACAGTTTTTACAATTCCAGACTGAGTTATAATCAGCAATTTATCTTCACCTCTAAATTCTCCAATGAGCTCTCCTCTACCATCTACATTTAAACGCTGAACAGTATCATCAAACCAAATTTTACGAGGTTTTAAAGTTGACACGCCTTTTTCTTTTAACTCCACACGTTTTACAGGATATTTAGTTACCAAATTACCTTTTGATGAACGCCCTTTTATTAAGATATCAGCAAAATCAATATCCCATTTTAGTTTTTTAATACTTCCCGCTTGTCTTAAATTAATGGTAATAACCTCAGCTTCACCATTCGGGTTTGCAGAAAAGTATAATACGTTAGACCCTTTATTGCCATTGGTTAAATCGTATTCCCTATCGCGAGTCATACTTGTAACTGCAAACCGTTTGATATATGATGGGCCTTTTTTACCGTCTCGATATATCATATTATAAATGGTACGTTTGTCTTTCTTTTTGAAAACCGCTACATGAATAATATCTTTCCCCACAAAGGTTTTGGAATCTACTTTTGTGACCATCATCTTCCCTTCTTTGGTAAAAACTATAATATCATCAATATCACTACAATCGCAGACATATTCATCTCTACGAAGCGATGTGCCCACAAAGCCTTCTGCACGATTCACATAAAGTTTGGTGTTTCTAATGACCACTTTAGTAGCATCTACGTCATCAAAAGTCCTGATTTCGGTTTTGCGTTCCCGCCCTTCGCCATACTCCTTTTTAAGTCTTGTAAAGTATGCAATGGCGTAATCAATCAAATGTTCTAAATGATGTTTTACTTCGGCAATTTGATCTTCTAATGCATCAATTTTTTGTTGCGCTTTATCAATATCAAATTTTGAAATACGCTTGATACGAATTTCGGTTAAACGTGTAATATCGTCTGTTGTTATAGCACGCTTTAAATGTTTTATATGAGGTTGTAACCCTTTATCAATTGCAGAAATAACACCTTCCCAAGTTTCTTCTTCTTCAATGTCTCGGTAAATTCTGTTTTCAATAAAAATACGTTCTAAGGATGCGAAATGCCATTGCTCTTCAAACTCCCCCAATTTTATTTCTAGTTCTTGTTTTAAAAGCTGAACGGTATTGTCCGTACTGCGACGTAACATTTCGGTTACACCAACGAATAATGGTTTATTGTCTTCAATAACGCAACCTAAAGGAGAAATTGATGATTCACAACTTGTAAAGGCATAGAGTGCATCTATGGTTTTATCAGGCGATAATCCTGAAGGTAAATGGATTAAAATTTCAACATTAGCAGCTGTATTATCTTCAATCTTTTTAACCTTTATTTTACCCTTATCATTTGCCTTTAAAATAGAATCTATTAAAGACGATGTTGTAGTACCAAAAGGCAATTCATTTATAACAAGGGTGTTTTTATCTAATTGCGAAATTTTAGCACGCACGCGCACTTTACCGCCTCTATTGCCATCGTTATAATTTGAGAAATCGGCAATTCCCGCTGTCGGAAAATCTGGTAAAATCGTGAAACGTTTGCCTTGTAAATGCTTAATGGAAGCATCTATCAATTCTATAAAATTATGGGGTAATATTTTAGTTGATAAACCTACTGCAATGCCTTCTCCTCCTTGTGCTAGTAAGAGCGGAAACATGACTGGTAAATTTACGGGCTCTTTTCTTCGTCCGTCATAACTAGCCTGCCATTCGGTAATTTTAGGATTGAAAACAACATCCAATCCAAATTTAGAAATACGTGCTTCGATATATCGAGATGCCGCTGCCCTGTCTCCCGTTAATATATTCCCCCAGTTTCCTTGAGTATCAATTAATAAATCTTTTTGACCAATTTGAACCATGGCATCTGCAATACTCGCATCTCCGTGGGGATGGTATTGCATGGTGTGTCCCACAATGTTTGCCACTTTGTTGTAACGCCCATCATCCAAATCTTTCATGGAATGCATAATACGACGTTGCACGGGCTTGAAACCATCTTCTATAGCTGGTACGGCACGTTCTAAAATAACATATGAAGCATAATCTAAAAACCAATCTTTGTACATGCCCGTAACACGGGTGATGGTTTCTTGGGGTGCTTCGTTGTGTTCGTTTGTTAAATCGTCGTTTTCTTCTTCTATCATATTTTTTTGTCGAGACCTATCAGTTTTTTTTGAGCGTTTCTAGTCTGATTTTTACTTAATTCTAAATTTCGAATCCAATTCGAAATGACAATTAATTCAACAACTATTTTTTATATCCTATTTTAGTCCTTGGCTTTTCGTTCTCTTTTTTGTCAATCAACTCGTCCAAGTAATTAAATACAAGTTCTATATTTTTGCCATGATCGGTAAGCTTCTTTGATGTCATCTATTTCTAATCTTAAACTTAAATTATCATTGAGTAACTCTCGCATTTTAGCAAATACCCTAATAATTTTGATGTTTACGGCAATTGCACGTTCACTTCCTAATACGCTTGATAACATTGCTACACCTTACTCAGTAAAAACCATGGGTAAATATCTGCTACCTCCCCAACTTGAGGTCACAAATTGTGACCTCAAGTTATCGAACTCTTCTTTAGATAAAGTGAACATAAAATCATTCGGAAAACGTTCAATATTTCTTTTAACGGCTTGCTTTAATACCTTGGTTTCTACGTTATACAAATCTGCCAAATCCCTATCTATCATTACTTTTTGATTTCTAATCAAATAAATCTTATCAGTTATAATTTCATCTGGAATGGTTATAGAATTGCTACTCATAATAAATTACTTCTCTTCTTCAATCAAATCCAACTCCACCTTCAAATTATCAATAATAAATTCCTGTCTGGTCGGCGTATTTTTACCCATATAAAATGACAATAAATCTTCAATAGACATATTATCATCCAACATTACAGGGTCTAAACGAATATCATCACCAATAAAATGTTGAAATTCATCGGGAGATATTTCACCCAAACCTTTAAATCGGGTTATTTCTGGTTTTGGCTTTAATTTTTCAATGGCATCTCGTCGTTCTTCTTCCGAATAACAATAAATGGTTTCTTTTTTATTTCGAACTCTAAATAATGGTGTTTGCAAAATATACAAATGCCCTTGTTTAATCACTTCTGGAAAAAACTGTAAAAAGAAGGTAATCAATAACAACCGAATGTGCATACCATCTACATCGGCATCTGTTGCGATAACCACATTATTATAACGTAAATCTTCCAGAGATTCTTCGATATTTAAGGCTGCTTGTAACAGGTTAAATTCTTCGTTTTCGTAAACAATTTTTTTAGTCAGTCCGTAACAGTTTAAAGGTTTTCCTTTCAGGCTAAAAACGGCTTGAGTATTGACATCACGGGATTTTGTAATACTTCCCGAGGCAGAATCTCCCTCGGTAATAAACAAAGTGGTTTCTAAATTACGTTCGTTTTTAGTATCGCCAAAATGTACACGGCAATCGCGTAATTTTTTATTATGAAGGCTTGCTTTTTTCGCTCTATCCTTTGCCAGTTTTCTAATGCCAGATAATTCTTTTCGCTCGCGTTCTGCTTGCAGGATTTTACGTTGGATTTTTTCGGCAGTATCTTGATTTTTATGCAAATAGTTATCAAGATTCGTTTTTAGAAAGTCGTTTATATACGTTCTAACGGTTGGTAAGTTCCCTCCCATATCTGTAGAACCCAACTTGGTTTTGGTCTGACTTTCAAAAACAGGTTCCATCACTTTTATGGCAATGGCACTCACGACAGATTTCCGAATATCTGAAGCATCATAATTCTTGCCGTAAAACTCACGTATAGTCCTCACCAAAGATTCTCTAAAGGCATTAAGATGCGTCCCTCCTTGCGTTGTATTTTGTCCGTTTACAAAACTATTATACTCTTCGCTATATTGCGTTTTACTGTGCGTTAGCGCCACTTCGATATCGTCTCCCTTTAAATGGATAATCGGATACAATAAATCTGTTTCGGCTATTTTTTCTGCTAGTAAATCTTTTAGTCCGTTTTCGCTATAATATTTTTCGCCATTAAAAACTATGGTTAAACCTGGATTTAAATACACATAGTTTTTAAGCATTTTCACGACATACTCCGGTCTGTATTTATAGTTTTTGAAAATGACTTCATCTGGAATGAATGATACTTTTGTGCCCTTTCTTCGGCTTGTTTCGTCCAAAAGCTCTTCATCTATAAGATTTCCTTGCTCGAAATCTGCTGATGCACTTTTACCATCACGAGATGATTCTACTCTAAAATAGGACGATAAAGCATTTACCGCTTTTGTACCAACGCCATTTAACCCAACAGATTTTTTAAAGGCTTTAGAATCGTATTTTCCACCGGTATTCATTTTAGAAACTACATCTACCACTTTCCCCAACGGAATACCACGTCCATAATCTCGAACTATGACTTTACTCCCTTGAATGGAAATCTCAATGGTTTTTCCGGCTCCCATGACGTACTCGTCAATGGAGTTGTCCAACACCTCTTTTAACAGAATATAAATTCCATCATCTGGAGAAGACCCATCACCGAGCTTCCCAATATACATTCCTGGACGCATTCTAATATGCTCTTTCCAGTCTAGTGAACGTATATTATCTTCGGTATATTTAGTTTCTTCTGCCATAAAAAGGGTGTGGGTTTATAAGATAGCACGCTAATATAGTACAACCAATCAAAAAATAAAACAGCTAGCCTACAAAGTAATTAACAAAGAAAATCCATTATTGTTGAGAACGTTATCCTAGGTGTTATTTGACTTTTTTAAAGACACCACTAAAATACCAATAATAACTGCCAATGCACCAAATAGTTGCAACAAAGTAAGTCTTTCCCCTAAGAAAATAGCGGCTAAAACAATCGTAGAAATTGGCCCTACTCCAGCCACAATTGCAAAGTTTGAAGAACTTATCATTTTAATAGAAGCCGACACTAAAAATGAAGGAATTACGGTTGCAAAAACAGCAATTAAAAACCCTAAACCATACACTTCCCAAGAATAGCTAAACACATCTGTTGCGCTAATAATGCTATAATGAATAAACACGCAGAAGCATGAAATAAGCATTGCATTTGCTGTAAACTTCATCACACCAAATTTGGGGATCAACCAACCGCTACCTACCAAATAAGAGGCATAGGTTAAAGCACTTAATAGAATAAATGCACCTCCAATTAGTGTGTCTTTACCAGATATATTTACCTCATCCCAAAAAGCAATTACAATTCCTAAATAGGTTAAGGCAATAGCCGCAGCTTGAATTTTTGTAATCTTCTGTTTAAAAAAAACTTTGTTTAAAAGCAATACTAGTGTTGGGTATAAAAATAATATGATGCGCTCTAAACTTGCTTTGATATAGGTAAGCCCAACAAAATCGAAATAACTGGCCAAATAATAACCCACAAACCCAAAAAACACCAACCACAAATAGTCTTTAGAATTGGGTTTTGTTGCTTTGTTTTTATTTTGATAGAGGTATGCAATCACTACATAAAAAGGAAAAGAAAACAACATACGTAATAGTAAAATACTAATGGCATCTACATCATAATTATACGCCAATTTTACCATTACTGCTTTTGAGGAAAACATAACGACTCCTAAAATGCCGATTCCTATTCCATACCAAAACTGTTTTTTTGTTTGCATGAAACGAAAGTAGGATTGTATTTCTGGATGATTCCCATGAAGAAGAAATAATTACGATGTTCAAAATGAACATCGTAATTATTTCGAAACCATATTTATCTTTAAAAACTAATAGTAAAAGAGACTATACGTTAAATAAGAAGTGCATTACATCGCCATCTTTAACCACGTAATTTTTACCTTCTACACGCATTTTTCCTGCCTCCTTAACTTTAGCTTCACTTCCGTAAGACACATAGTCATCATAAGCAATAACTTCTGCTCGAATAAAGCCTTTTTCAAAATCGGTATGAATTACGCCTGCCGCTTGTGGGCCAGTTGCTCCAATATCTACGGTCCAAGCACGAACTTCTTTTACACCTGCGGTAAAGTAGGTTTGCTGGTTTAGTAATTTATAGGCTGAACGAATTAATTTTGCAGAACCAGGTTCATCCAATCCAATATCTTGTAGAAACATTTGACGCTCTTCGTAATCGTCCAATTCATTAATATCTGCTTCCGTTCCAACTGCTAAAACCAAAACCTCAGCGTTTTCATCTTTTACAGCTTCTTTTACTTTTTCAACATATGCATTTCCTGAAACCGCAGCACCTTCATCTACATTACAAACATACATCACAGGTTTATCTGTAATAAATTGAGATGGCTTTACAAAATCCTCATAATCTTCTTCACTAAACTCTAAAGCTCTTACAGAGATTCCTGCTTCTAAACTTGCTTTGATTTTTAATAGAACGGCTTCTTCTTTTTGAGCCTCTTTGTTACCCGTTTTTGCAGCACGTTTTACTTTATCCAGTTTCTTTTCGGTAGTTTCTAAATCTTTCAACTGCAATTCCATATCAATGGTTTCCTTATCGCGAATAGGATCTACATTACCGTCAACATGCACAATATTATCATTGTCAAAACAACGCAACACATGTAAAATAGCATCAGTTTCACGAATATTTGCTAGGAATTGATTGCCTAAACCTTCGCCTTTACTTGCGCCTTTTACCAAACCTGCAATGTCAACAATCTCAACTGTTGCTGGCAACACACGTTCTGGGTTTACCAAAGATTCCAACTTTTCTAAACGTGGATCTGGTACGTTTACCACACCAATATTTGGTTCTATGGTACAAAACGGAAAGTTTGCACTTTGTGCTTTTGCGTTAGACAAACAATTAAACAACGTTGATTTCCCTACGTTTGGTAATCCTACAATTCCTGCTTTCATCAATTCAGTATTTTGTCATTCCCGCGCCTGCTCTGAACTCGTTTCAGTAAAGGTGGGAATCTATTTTATTTGCGAGTGCAAATGTAGTTAATATAATAGAATTTTTAGCAGTTTAATAATGTTGAGAACTCATTAAAAACGATACGACACGAATTTCACTAATGAGCACTAATTTTGGTGAAAAATCTATATATTTTTCTATTTGCGTAATCATTCTGAGTAATCAATTCACGAGTTTTAATTGGGGTTTACCTCATCTATTCATGATAATTAGTGATCCCGAAGCTTCGGGACGTGGCTAAAAAAAAGATGATAATTAAAAGTTAAATAACATGATACCGATTTCTCTTTCTGTAACATTAATTAACTTGTCTCGTTTTATAGATATAAATCATCATCATCAAAAAATGCGTTATAACATTCCCTTGCTATTATTATTTATAGCCCTGCCTGTTTTATCTCAAAACATCACAGTTAAACTTATTGATAAAAACACAAAAAAACCAATTCCGTATGCCAATATAAAGACTGGAGCTTATTCTGGTGTGATATCTAATGATGAAGGTTTTTTTAGTATTTATGCTGAAGATGACACCAAAACAATTACCATTTCCTGTATGGGCTACGAAAGTAAAACTTTGCGTGTAGCAGACATAAAATCTTTAAATTATAGCATAGAATTAAAGGAAGCGATTAATCAATTGAGCGAGGTTTTTATTAGCACGAAAGCTCCTAATGCCGATTCTATTATTGCAAAGGTAATATCTAAACTTGCGGACAATTACAATTATGATTTAAACGCATATAGTATTTTTAAACGCACTACAAATCATGTGGATTTCAAAAAATTAGAATTTGAAATTGACAAAGCATCCCATGTTAAAAAGAAAGAACTCGAAAAAGCCAACTTTAGTTTAAATGCACTTGTCAAACAAATAAAAAATAGCAACATGGTGCAGTTCTCCGATTTTAAAGGCAAATTGTATAGTTTGAATACAGACAGTATTAAAATTGAAGTAGAAAAAGCTACAGAACTGTTAGATACTAAAAATGACTTTTCAATTGAAAATATACAGGAGAAATCGCAAAAGATCATTTTGAGTTATCTCGATACTACTAAAACCTATAAGCTGAAAACTGGCTTGTTTAAAATAGAAGATTCTTTGGCTTTAAATGATGAGGAATTTAAAGATGAGAACAAAAATGAACACAAATTATCTTATTTAAATGATGACACAAAAGGGTTATTAAAACGCTCCCAGTTTTACGAAAACTCTTTTCTAAACAAAATATTAAACACCGATTGGTACGACTACACCCTTGAAACTATTGGTTATAACAACGAAGAACTCACATACATCATCAACTTTACTCCAAGAAAAGGCAAAGCAAAATATACAGGAAAACTTTATATAGCCGATGACACTTATGCGGTTACAAGAATAGATTATAACTACTATAAAAACCGCCATGGCGAAAAAGTAAATCTGAAATTTATTTTAGGTGTCAAATACATTTCTAACGTTAGCGAAGGGACTGTCATTTTCCAGAAAGACAGTTCTAGCACCTATCATCCTAAATATATAAAATGCACCACGGGAAGTTACTTTTACGTGAGCCGTCCGTTAAAATTTATTGAGAATAGCAAAAACCGTTCTAAAGTGAGTTTTGACTTTAAGATTGAAGGAGACAATAGAAACAAACAGGAATTATTGATAACCGCTCATAATAAATTGACGTTTCTAGATTTTCAAGCAGAACGCCAAAAAGAAAAAATACCTATTACAATTTTGACTAAATATGAAAAATCGGTTTGGGATAGTGAGGCTGTTTTGGAACCTAGTTTGGAGATGAAGGCTTTTGAGAGTGAGGAATAGATTTAGAAATACTTAGTAGAAAAATCTTGTTTATTTAGTAAGAATTTATCTTTAATTTATTAGTTATATCCGCATGTTAGCGGTTGTTTTTTAATATTCAATGTCCTTAGTCGTTTTTAAAAAAAGGTTATATAAATTAATAAAAATTTCATCTATTATAATTAACTGTGTAAACCAAATAAAGTAATTGTGATTTAAATATTTTGGATTTGACAAAGTACTTAATGTTGGTAAATTGTGTTGATAAGACAAAGTATTATGAGCACATTGATTTCTGAAAGAATATAGAGTTTTGTATAAGTCTTGTAAGCTACTTTCAAATAGATTTCTCTTACTATTAGCAAAATGAATAGGCTTTATTATTTCTTTTATATTACTGCTGAAATAATTATAGTTCTTCTGATTCCAAATTAGTAAAGAACTTCCATTAAAAATATCTTTCAATTTTTCTACTGAGCTATTTCGAATCATAGTTTTATCTAAAAATTCACTTATTTGGAAGTTTACATCTTCTTTTTCGAGTACGGCAATTAACCTTTGAAATATCTTATTTTTAGATTTATATGAAGAGCATTCACCAAGATTATCTTCATTACCTAATAATGTTCGTCTATACTCAAAATCATAAGTTGCCATTTCCCAAGTTATGCATTTTAGTTTTTGTTCTTGAAAACCTGTCATTTTAAGGAATACAGACTGCATAATGTATTCACTTAAAGGATAAGTCTCAATTGCAAAATTTGTTCCTGAATTTGCTAATACAACTTCTTTTAATATTGAAACAATTGGTGTGAAGATAAATTTTTGATGCTTATTCATCTTTTAAATATCTTTTATAGATTAGTATAGACCAACGAATTCTTTCTCTTAGATATTTTAATGCCCCAGGCGTAGATTTATGATTTTCAGTATTTTTTAGGCTTTCAATTTTATTATTAATCTTTTCTTTTAATTCATCTTTTTTATCGACATCAATTACTTTATTCTTGAATACAACTAAATAAATTAGTCCAAAAAAATACAAGTCTAAATCAATAATTGAATAATACTCTTTTTCTAAATTTAGGTCATTAATAGTTTTTTTAACTTTTTCAAAAGAGGTTTCAAATTTTTTACCTGAAAAGATATTTTCAAATTTTTCAAAGATATTAGAGTCAGTTTCGCCAGTTACGGAATAAATATATTTTTCATAATACTCTTCCGTTTTACGACCAAATCTCTTTGCTACATTATTGGGATTCTCGTCTATATAATATTGTGATAATAATGATAGGTATCTAACAAAATCAATTTTAGAATCATAACTTGTATTTTTCATAGAGATTTCACTAATAAAATCTGGTACAAAAAACTTTGACAAGTCCTTATCTAGAAAATACAAAGAAGCTCTACTTTCTTGTGGTAAAAGTGTTTGTCCTTGAATATTTATGTTTCTAAATACAGATGAATAATACTTCTGCTGATTAACCTCGTTTTGATTGTCTGGAACCAAATAAGAAAACCCTAAAAAAGTATTTTTAAAAAAAGATTCATTAAGATTTAGGTCAACTTTTTTGTAGTTGCCATCAACTAAGTTTTTAAGAATCTCTTTTTTCGTTCTACCTTTTTTGGTTAGTAAATCAAATCTCCATTCGATGACGTTATCATAAATATCAGCATCTTCTTCATCAAATAAACCGTCATTTTCATCAGCTAATTTTTTCAAAGTATTCTTAAATGTGTTTTCATCTGGAAATAATCCTAAATAAGCAAGTAAAATACTTGTGAGCCTTTGTTGTCCATCTAAAATTAAATTCTGTATATTTTCATTATCCTTAAATGAACCGATTAAAATTGGTGGTACAAATTGTTTTTCTTTTAATGATTCTATTAGAACAGCTACCTTTTTTTCATCCCAAACAAAATGTCTTTGATATTCAGGTAGAATAAGATTTTTCTTTAAGATTAAAGTAATCCAATGATGAAGAGTATATTCACCGTAATAGACTTTATTTTCCATAGTTTTTATGTGGTGGTGATAAATAACCGCTAACGTTTATGTATATGGAAAGTTGCGTGTTTGTGTGCGAGGATTTTCCGAAGGAAAATCAGAAGCTAGCAAACAAAGCAACTAACATTGGTTAAGCTAAAAATAGTGATTTTTGTATATATGGTGTTGGCAAACGTTTTTTTAATATTCTTTTCCTTTATGATTCATTATGTCGTAAACAACTCCTCTCTTACAAAAATTAATCTTGTCCGTTGAATATTTAACCACAACGACTTTTTCAGGGTTTATTTCACTGTCAAATTGAACATCAAAAATTCCTTTTTCATTTTCTTTATTGGTCAGTCCGAATGCCAAATGCCTCGGGATTACACCACCAAATTTCGTTTCGTAAACAATTCTGTTTTCGCTATTTGTTTTTCCGTTTTCCAAAATTGGAATTACGTGAAGTTCTTTAAATCCTTTTCTAAATTGGAATTCATATTCTTTAGTCCGAATTCCGTGTGTCGATTTTAAATTTTCTGCAAGAGTTTCATATCTAACAGTATATGAACCGTCTTCATAATCTTTTTTAGAGTCTAAACTTTCTGAAAATATTGGGTTTTCTTGAATGTCATATGTGGTGGTTTTTAATTTTTCGTCATTGTTCGAAGCGAAAACTCCAATTAATAAAATCAGAGCAACAATTCCAATTCCTCCAAATAAAATAAATTTCAAAAATGTCTTCATTATGTTTTTTTTAAATGTTTGCCAACTCTTTATATAGCAACCTTTTATCACTCATATTCTATAAATAAATAGAATATATTTAACCTTTTTGCTACTATTACCTCGCAAATATAATTAATTTTTCCTACATAAAAACAAAAAAAATCCCAAACCAAAGCTCAGGATTCAATTTTAATCAATTAGTTGCTATTAATCAATTATGGTTTTCAATCTCTTCTAAAATTATATTACTCCAACCGCCGTAACTTCCAACGTTTTCAATATAATTAGTAAGTTCTACATCGCTATAGGCACAGCCATCATAAATTTCAATGCCCAATTCAACGAGTTCCCAAGAATCTTCAACAAAATGCCAGTTAAAAAAATGTGTGCCGTTTTTATTATACCCTGAACTCCCCGTCTCTATTTTACCTAAAGGAAAAAGTTTCCGAGATTCCAAAGGCAATTTTAATTCCTCTAAACATCGCTTTATAACCATGGGGTTAACCGTTGCCGCCACAAACGATGTGTCTTGCCAATTGCCATGGCTGTTTTCAGGACAGCTTTTAAATCTAAAATAGCGCTTTGATGGTTCTGTGGTACCATTATCATCATTAGTGTTGCATGCTATTAACACAAACCCGAAAGTGCAAATGATGACATTTAATTTTAAAAATATTCTCTTCATTTTATATTTTTTTTTGAATGCTATATTATTTACTCTGTTTTGAAATATCCCTAAACAAGAGCATGTCTTTTAATTTACTAGAAGCACCATCATAAAACCCAGTTTCTTTTTCGTAGTTTTTTGGGTTCTGAAATGTGCCGAAAATCATATCTATAAGCGGCAAATCAGCATAATTATTTTTATGAATGCCCCTTCCATGATGAATGGAATGACTTTCTGGACGCTGAACAATAAACCCAACCCAACGCGGTGTTTTTATATTGGCATGTTGAAAAAACGCCATGAAATTTATTATAAAAAGCAATGCCGTAATGGTTTGTGCCGGTAAACCAATAAGTAGTGCAAAACTAATACTGCCCATAAGTGTAAAACCTATCATATCCAACGGGCTGTGAAATAATGACCCATAGGCATCCAATCGTTCTGCACTATGGTGTAGTTGATGAAAAGTACGCCAAAGAAAATCGTACTTATGCATAGATACATGATACAAATAGACAAACAATTCATATACAAATAGCCCTATTAATGAACTGGTTACAAGCCCTAAATGAGTTAAATCCATCAATTGAAATTTAGCCAAAAAGGGGTCGATTAGTATTGGCAAATAAGAGGCTATGTAAAAAAAGGAGAAGAAAAAAAGAAGCCCTTTTATCCTCCAGAACTTTACTTTAGGAAGTTTTCTTGCTGGGAAAATTTCTTCCCATAATATTAAAAACGCATAAGAAGCCAATACAGCTAATGACAAAGGATCTAGAAGTAACTCTAAAGGTGTTGGTAATTCTGAAATTAAATTTTGCATGATTTTATTTTTTATAATTGAGAAACACTAATTGACATTTTATTTATACCAACTAGTCTGTGCAAATATAAAATAATTTTTAATTATACCAACTAGTCTGTTTAATTTTTTTATATTTACACTATGGCAAGAGATGGAAAACCTACAAAGGATAAAATATTAGCGGCGTCTAAAAACCTAGTGCTTTCAAATGGGTTTGCGGGTACCAGTATCGATCAAATACTAGAAAAAACAGGCATAACAAAAGGTTCATTTTTTTATCACTTCAAAACAAAAAACGCTCTCGCAAAAGCGTTGATAGAGGAATTTGCGCGCGATGACATGTCTCATCTGGAATGGGCATTGCAGGAAACAGAGCATTTGAAGGCAGAACCCTTAAAAAGATTGTTACAATTTGTTCAGTTATTTATTGATATGATGACGGGCTTAAAAACACCTCATTCTGGATGCTTATATGCCTCATATACCAACGAATCAACTCAATTTGATCCAGAAATAAAAAAATGCATTTCCGATACCATTTTAGTTTGGAGAAGCACTATGGAATTACTTTTACAGAATGTTTTGGAAACGCATAAAATGGTTATAGATGAAGATATCAAATCTTTGGCTGATGCATTTACCGTGGTTTTTGAAGGCGGGTTTGTACTATCAAAAGCTTTAAATGAACCCGAGCTTACAGCAAACCAATTACGACATCTAAAAAATTATTTTCAATTGCTTTTTAGTGAAAAGAATTAATAGTTTATAAAAATTCATCCAAAGGAACTATTAAAACAAAAAAAATCCCAAGCCAAAGCTCAGGATTCATTTTATAATTTAAATAGTGATTATCGATTTAATTATCCTTCAGGATGCATAAAACGTTGTTTTGCCAACAATTCTTCTTCCGTTTCAACAACATCTTCATCTGGCACACAACAATCTACAGGACAAACTGCGGCACATTGTGGCTCGTCATGAAAGCCTTTGCACTCTGTACATTTATCTGGAACAATGTAATAGAGTTCATCACTTACTGGTTCTTGTGCTTCATCTGCATCAACTTCTCTACCATCTGTAAGCACAACCTTACCTTCTAAACTTGTACCATCTTTATAGCGCCAATCGTCGGCACCTTCATATATTGCTGTATTTGGGCACTCAGGTTCACAAGCACCACAATTTATACATTCGTCTGTTATTATAATTGCCATAATATATTTTATCTTTTAAAATTCAAGAACTCTATACAGAATCCTTAAATTTGCAATTGCAAAAATAAAGCCAAAACCATTCATAACCAAATTAAGGATGCAATTACAAGAAAGAATTAACGCTTTTGTAAAATTAGGAGATTTTATAAGGCAATTTTCTAATGAAGTCGTCCAAAAAGATGATAAAGTTGAACATAATGCCCTTTTCTTTGATGGCTTTAAACATCAGCTTAAATTGGCCGAAGAACACAACGGGTGGTTTACAACTAAAAATATAACATTTGCGCTAAACTCATGGTCTGAAGCTTTAACTTTTGATAATCTTTCAAAATGGTTACAGCCTTATGAAATTTCAGAATCTGAACCTAAAAAAGTGGCCATAATTATGGCGGGTAACATCCCTTTGGTTGGGTTTCATGACTTTTTAGCGGTGCTTATTTCTGGTCATTCTGTATTGGTAAAACAATCTTCGAACGATAAACATTTACTGCCATTTTTAGCAAAATATTTGGAATTTGTTGCGCCCGAATTCAAAGGAAGAATTACGTTTTCTGAAAGTAAATTAGAAAATTTTGATGCTGTAATTGCTACTGGTAGTGATAATACAGCGCGTTATTTTGAATATTATTTTAAAGGCAAACCTTCAATAATTAGAAATAATAGAAATTCGGTGGCTGTTTTAACAGGCAATGAATCTGAAGAGGATTTAAAAAACCTATCCGAGGATATTTTTAGATACTACGGATTGGGGTGTAGAAATGTTTCAAAAATTTTCGTTCCGAAAGATTATGACTTTACTTCTTTTTTTGAAGGGATATACCATTGGCACCCTATCATCAATAAAGCAAAATACGCCAATAATTACGACTATAATAAAGCCGTTTACTTGATGAGCGAATTTGATATGTTAGAAAACGGTTTCTTTATGATTAAGGAAGACGAAAGCTACGCCTCCCCTATTGCCACCGCCTTTTATGAGTATTACGATTCACCTGAAGCATTGAAAAAGAAATTAGGAGCAGATGCGGATAAAATCCAATGTATCGTTTCTAATGGTTTTATGGAAAATGAAATCCCTTTCGGGCATACTCAAAAACCGCAACTTTGGGATTATGCAGATAGCGTAGATTCTATTAAATTTTTATTATCGATTTGACGAAAAAATTATTGAATTCTTAACAATAAATAATGAATTAATTAGCAACTTTGCATCTTTAAAATTTACTACAAAAAATGAAACCGACTTGATGAAAATAATTTTTAAAATTTAAACATAAAATTATTGAATCAACGAAGGTTACATCTGACCAAAACATGAAATAACAAATTACAGATGAAAAAACATAACTTTAGTGCAGGACCTAGTATTTTACCACCAGAAGTAATACTAAAAGCTTCTCAAGCTGTTGTTGATTTAGACGATAGCGGATTATCTTTATTAGAAATATCCCATAGAAGTAAAGCTTTTGTAGATATTATGGAAAACGCTAGAGCTTTGGCTTTAGAGTTATTGGGTTTAGAGGGCAAAGGCTATAAAGCATTGTTTTTACAAGGTGGTGCAAGTACGCAGTTTTTAATGGTAGCTCTTAATTTATTGGAAAAAAGAGCTGGTTATTTAAACTCTGGAGCGTGGGCTGCAAAAGCAATTAAAGAAGCAAAAATTTACGATGATGTTTATGAAGTAGGTTCTTCTAAAGACGCCAACTATAATTACATTCCTAAAGGCTATGCTATTCCTGAAGATTATGATTATTTCCATTGTACATCAAACAATACCATTTACGGAACCCAAATGAAATCGTTTCCAAAAACCGATATTCCTATGGTTTGCGATATGAGTAGCGATATATTTTCACGTACTCTAGATTTTACGCAATTTGGTTTAATTTATGCTGGTGCTCAAAAAAATATGGGACCTTCTGGAACTACTTTGGTGGTTGTTAGAGAAGATATTCTAGGAAAAGTATCTCGTAAAATTCCATCTATGATGGATTATAAAATACACATTAGCAAAGGGAGTATGTTTAATACGCCTCCTGTTTTTCCTATTTATACATCTATGTTAACATTGCAATGGTTAAAAGACCTTGGCGGTATCGCAGCTATTGAAAAGGAAAATGAGAAGAAAGCGCGTTTGATGTATTCTGAGGTAGATTTAAATCCATTATTTAAAGGATTTGCAAGTAAAGAAGATCGCTCAAACATGAACGCTACATTCACACTTGAAAGAGAAAATCTAAAAGACACTTTTGAAGCTATGCTTAAAGAAGCTGGTATTAGCGGTGTAAATGGTCATAGAAGTGTTGGTGGCTACAGAGCTTCAATGTATAATGCTTTGCCCATGGATAGCGTAAAAGCATTAGTAGAAGTGATGAGCGAATTGGAAAGTAAGGCTTAGAAACAGTTTGCAGTAGGCAGTCTCAGTTTTCAGTCACTTACTTAGATGAATAACATAAAAATAATTTAAAAACTAAAATTTATCAGATGTAACTTCTAAACGTTACACTTTTAAACTTCTAAACTTAAAAAATGAAAGTATTAGCAAACGACGGTATCTCTCAAAGTGGTATTGATGCATTAGAAAAAGCAGGTTACGAAGTCATAACAACTACTGTAGCGCAAGAACAATTAATTAATTACATCAACGAAAAAGACATTACAGTTTTATTAGTGCGTAGTGCAACAACGGTTCGTAAAGATTTAATTGATGCCTGTCCTGGATTAAAAATCATTGGTCGTGGTGGTGTTGGCATGGATAATATTGATGTTGCCTATGCTCGTGAAAAAGGTTTAAAAGTAATCAACACGCCTGCAGCATCTTCACATTCGGTTGCCGAATTGGTATTTGGTCATTTATACGGTCTTTCTCGTTTTTTACACAACTCAAACAGAGACATGCCTCTTGAAGGCGATAGCAACTTTAAAGGTTTAAAGAAAGCTTATGCTAAGGGCACCGAACTTAAAGGTAAAACTTTAGGTGTATTAGGTTTTGGTCGTATTGGTCAAGCTACTGCAAAAGTGGCGCTTGGTGCTGGAATGAAAGTGGTTGCTTTTGATCCGTTTTTAGAAAATGCCAATTTAGAATTAGACTTCTTTGATGGTCAAAAGGTAAACTTTGATATCAAAACCATTTCTAAAGAAGATGTTTTAAAACAATCTGATTTTATTACACTTCATGTCCCTGCCCAAAAAGATTACGTTATTGATGAAGCTGAATTTAACATGATGAAAGATGGTGTTATTTTAGTTAACGCTGCTCGTGGAGGCGTTCTTAATGAAGTTGCACTAGTTAAGGCCATTGAAAATGGGAAAGTTGCAAGAGCTGCTCTTGATGTTTTTGAAAAAGAACCAAAACCAGAAATACAGTTGTTAATGAATTCTGCATTGTCATTAACGCCACATACTGGTGCTGCAACTAACGAAGCTCAAGATAGAATTGGTACAGAATTAGCATCACAGATTATCAGTATCTTAGGATAGAGATAATTAGCAGATCCCGCTAAAAAACGGGATTTTAAAAAACATGTTTCACTAAAATGTGACCTAAATAGAATTAATGAGTCCTAACTATAGAAGTTGGGACTTTTTTTGTACATTAAGCCTTCATTTTCATAAACTTTATTAATTAAAAACATATACACAAAAAATCATGGCAGGAATTTTAGATTTATTAGACAGCGACTTAGGAAAAACTATTATTAACGGAGTAGCTGGTTCAACAGGAAACGACACAAACAAAACAAGTAGCGTATTAACAATGGCGTTACCTGTTTTAATGAAAGCGATGCAACGTAATGCTGCAACACCACAAGGTGCAGAAGGACTGATGGGCGCTATAAAAGGAAAACATGATGGTAGTATTTTAGATAATCTTGGTGGATTATTTGGTGGTGGTGTTGATGATAATGTGAAGCAAGATGGCGAAAAAATATTAGGTCACGTTTTAGGATCTAAGCAACGAGGCGTTGAAAAAATAATAGGAGAAAAATCTGGTTTAGATGCAGGTTCTGTTGCGAACATATTAAAAGTTGCTGCGCCAATTTTAATGGGTGTTTTGGGAAATCAAGCGAAACAACAAAATGTTAATTCCTCTAATGGTATTGGAGATTTATTGGGCGGATTATTAGGCGGAAGTTCTGCACAGAAAGAACAAAGCTTTTTAGAATCTATTCTTGATGCTGATGGCGATGGCAGTATTGTTGATGATGTTGCTGGAATGGTTCTTGGAAATGCAAGTAAAAAAGGAGGCCTTGGTGGTTTATTAGGCGGTCTTTTCGGAGGAAAATAAACTTTTTAACATACATGAATTTTAAAATGTCAAATCTAGCGGTTTGACATTTTTTTGTTAAAAACACTTAAATACAATGACTTACGGAATGGTTTTTGTAAATTTATTATTAAAGTTGCATTTACTAGCTGAAAACAGTTGTTCACTCATTCATACTTTTTAAAGCTTGACTTTAGATATACTTTTGAGGTATAAACAAAAACTTAGTAATCATGAAAAATAGTATCTACATCCTTCTCATTAGTTTATTTCTTTTTAATTGTAATACTTCAAAGAAAGTCACTTCAAAAAAAGACGAAAAATTAGCAGCTGTTAAACAGAATGATACCATTAGAATTGCCAATGACGAACTAGAATATGAAATCATCATCATAGACCCAGGATTTGCCGCCTGGTTAGTATCAAGAGCGCAACCAGAAGGTTTCTACTCTCAACAATACATGGAAAACAGAAATAGAATTTATGTTATTGAGTGGAATCAACGCGTCCTGCAACCCCAACGTTTTAACCCTAATTTATATGAACTCAGAATAGATTATGAGCAAAATATAGACTACGGTTACGAGGTAAATTATAAACTCTATAATTACTTTATTTACTTTCAAATAAAATACAATCAAAGATTAGGGCCGTTTGTTCCTAGAATTTAATTTCATTTTAATAGTTTTGCATCCAAATTATTGATGTGAAAAAACTAAAAGAGAATTGGGACATAAAGAGCAACTGGCAACTTATTTTTCCTTTGTTAGGGATCCTAGGTTTAGGCTACTCCTCTTTTAGGTTGTCTAATTTGTTTTTAAAAGAATATCATATTGCATTTAATCTAGGATTAAGTGCAATTATTTTTTTTGTGCTTTTAAAGTTTACGCTATTTCTTTTTTCCAAATTGGAAAAAAAATGGGGCGTAACATACCGCTGGGAACTTATATCCATCTTTTTAGTATTTGCAATTACCGGGTCTTCCTCTGTATTTGTGAGTAGGCCTTTAATTAAATTAGCAGGAATTAATAAAGAAAATTTACCCATCTTTGTATATTGGATATTATATATCCTTATCGGCTTTATTTTCTATCAAATTTTATTGGTAGCTATTGGCTGGCTATTTGGGCAGTATAAATTCTTTTGGGAGTTTGAAAAGAAAATGTTGCGCAGGTTAGGTTTTAAACGTTTTGTAGATTAATGTACAAAATTAAAAAACATATCGTTTTTAGAGTGTTTGCTTTTATGTTGGCAACAATGTTGTTTGTTCCAACTATTATCAAATTTGCTCACGTGTTTTCGCATCACGAGCATAAAGTGTGCTCTGGAGATGAAACCACACACTTTCATCAAGTTGATTTAGATTGTGATTTTCAGAAGTTTCAACTGAACCATCCTTTTTTATTACCTCTTGAAAACGATAATTGGGCAGACGCCTCTTTTCAATATCAAATATTCACATTAACATATAAATTCCTTAATAGTCATCGGCAATTATCTTTCTCTTTAAGAGGGCCGCCTGTTTTAGTTTAAAATCTAAATTTTAAACTAAAACACAATACGATGAAATATTATTTGTTGATTGTGGTGCTTTGTTTTTTAAACTTAGCCCATACTCAAAACTGTACACATTCTTTTTTAGGTGAGATAAAAGACTTTCATGATGGTACACCAATGTCTGGTGCTACTATTTATATTGAAACCTTAAACTCTTATACTACCGCAGATATTAATGGTAAATTCACTATTAAAAACCTGTGCGAAGGCACATTAGTTTTGAGGATATCTCATGTTGGTTGCGAACCCAAGCGTTTGGAAATCGAAATAGATGGAGATACTTACAAAGAAATCAATATGGAGCATCATATAGAAGAGCTTCATGAAATAATGGTTTCTGGAAACTCCGCAAAAAAACTAACTAAAACCGCTCAAGAATCTCAGTTAAATACTGAAATAATTGAACGTTTTAGCGCGTTAAATCTTGGTGATGCAATCAAACAAATAAGTGGTGTTTCATCTATTAATACCGGAAACTCTATTGTTAAACCTGTTATTAATGGGTTGCATAGTAGTAGAATATCTTTAATTACAAATGGAGTATTGTTACAAGACCAAGAATGGGGTATTGAACATGCACCAAACGTAGATTTAAATACTGCAGGAAGTATTAATGTTATTAAAGGTGCTAGTGCTTTAGCTTATAGTGGCGACGCTATTGGAGGTGTTATAGTTTTAAAACCAGCAAATATTAGTTTAAAAGATTCTATTTACGGAAAAACCATATTAAGTGGGCAAACCAATGGAAGAGGCTACAACATAGCATCTACCCTAACCAAATCTTGGAAAAAAGGTTGGTTTGTTAATGGTCAAGTTTCATTAAAACGTTTTGGAGATTTTAAAGCACCTGACTATAATTTAACAAATACTGGAGTTAATGCGAAAGGATTAAACTTAAGTACTGGTTTTAAAACTTTTGAAAAAGGTTTCATAATCAATTATAGTTATTTAAATAGCGAAATTGGAATTTTAAGTGCTGCACACATTGGCAGTATTAACGATTTAGTGAGAGCAATTAATAATAGAGAACCTATTCTGGTTAAAGACTTTAGTTATGACATCAACTCTCCAAGACAGGATGTAACCCATCAAATCTTAAAAACAGAGTTTTATAAACGTTTTAAGCAATTTGGTAGGATTCAAATACAGTATGATTTTCAGAATAATCAACGTTTGGAGTATGACATTCGAAGAGATGACAACAACAGAGCTGCGATAGATTTAAATTTAAAAACACATGCAATTAAGGCCAATTTAAAGTTGGATGCTAACACCAAAGCTGTTTACCATTTTGGGATTCATACAAGGTTCCAAAATAACTTTGCAAATCCTGAAACAGGAATCAAGCGATTAATTCCTGATTATGATAAATATGATGTTGGAGTATTTGCTATTTCAAACTTAAAATTGAAAGAGAATACTATTTTAGATTTTGGATTGCGCTATGATTTTAATCGAATTGATGCAAAAAAATGGTTCTTGGAAAGCAGATGGGAAGAACGTAATTACAACAATGATTTTAGTGATATTGTTATAAAAACCGAGAATGCTCAAGTTTTAGCAAATCCAGTTTATAACTTTCATAATGTTTCGGTATCAGCCGGAATATCACATAAAATTAGTAAACGGCACTCTGTTTTATTTAATTATGGATTGTCTCAACGTTCTCCAAACCCGTCAGAATTGTTTAGCGATGGTCTTCACCATTCAGCAGCTAGAATAGAATTGGGAGATTTAAGAATTAAACAAGAAATTTCAAATCGATTTGGAGGTACATACCAAATACAACCATCAAATTTATCATTGCAAGTGGAAGGTTTTGCAAATCATATCAAAGATTTTATTCAAATAATTCCTTTTGGAACAGAGCAAACTATTCGAGGTGCGTTTCCCGTTTGGAACTACACACAAACCAATGCTCTTTTATTTGGTGTTGATATTACTGCAAATTATGACCTTACGGAACAATGGAATATTAATCACAAATCGTCTTTTTTAAAAGGAAGAGATGTTGAAGCAAAAACTGCACTAATTGATATGCCCGCATTTAGAACAGTTAATGTATTAGGATATACCAATAAAAAATGGCTAGATTTCAATGCTAATCTAGAAAGCGAGTGTGTATTCAGACAAAACGACTACCCAAATTTTAATTTTGAAACGTTAAACCCAACTACGCAAGAAATGGTATTGGTAGATATAAGTACACCACCACCAGCGTATCATGTTATGCATTTTAGAAGTGAGATTACAACAGCGTTATCAAAAAAAACAAAATTAAACATTGGACTTAATGTGTCTAATGTATTTAACACTTCCTATAGAGAATACTTAAATAGATTAAGATATTTTGCCGATGATTTAGGAAGGAATTTTATGTTACAATTAAAGTTAAACTATTAAAAATTTCAAAATGAAACATTTAAAAAGATTATCAATTTTAGCAATATCATTAATTTTAGGAACTTCATGTTCAAACGATGATGACACACCTACTCAGATTATTGAAGAAGAAGTTATTACAACTATGACGATTACCTTAACCCCAAATGGAGGTGGAACCCCAATAGTTATGCAGACTAGAGATACAGATGGAGATGGTCCAAATGCACCCGTAGTTACAGATCCTGTAAATTTAGCTGCCAACACAACTTACAGCGGAAGTATTGAATTGTTAAATGAACTAGAGTCTCCTGCTGAAGATATAACCGAAGAAGTTGAAGAAAAAGATGACGAACACCAATTCTTTTTCCAAGCTACAAACTCCATAGCAACATTTGCATATTCCGATATGGACGGCGATAACAACCCAATTGGCTTAAGTTTCACGCTTACTACAGCAGCTACAGGTACTGGTACCGTTACTGTTACTTTAATTCATGAGCCAAATAAAGACGCAAGCGGTGTTAGCGACGGTAATATTGCGAATGCCGGAGGTGAGGAAGATATATCAGAAACGTTTAATGTAGTTGTAAAATAAACGCATTTATATTTAAACAAAAATCCCTTTCCAATTCGGAAAGGGATTTTTGTATTTTAAAAGTGAATTATCTTTAAACCTCTTCAGCTTCAACTTCAACCACAATTGGGTCTTCTTCCTTCTGAAAAACATAGGTCAAAAACCACATTATTGTAAACGTTGGGATAATATCAAAACCTGGTATCGCTTCTTCAATAAAAGAAATTACACCAGCAATTTTACCTTTTGTGCCTTTGTACATCTTTGTCATTAAATATGCCGAGGCTGGTGCCCATATAATATCTATAAAAGTTACCATACCAATAGCATCAAACAAAATGCTCAATGCCAACTTTTTATATTTGCTTAAATTTTCTAGGTTCATAGTTGTTTATTTTTACAATAAACATTGCAATAATTGTTCCAAAATTATTTCCCAATTAACTTCAAAAACTCGTTACGCGTTTCTATCTTTTCAAACTGTCCCCTAAACCCAGATGTTGTAGTGGTCGAGTTTTGTTTTTGCACGCCTCTCATCATCATACACATATGCGAAGCTTCAATAACCACGGCTACGCCTTGAGGTTTTAGCGTGTCGTTTATGCAATCTAAAATTTGTTCTGTCAATCGTTCCTGCACTTGCAAACGTCTCGCAAAAACATCAACAATTCTAGGCAACTTACTAAGCCCTACTATATATCCATTTGGAATATAAGCAATATGCACTTTCCCGAAAAATGGTAAAATATGATGTTCGCAAAGCGAATACAATTCTATATCTTTTACAATAACCATTTCGTTATAAGATTCTTTGAACATGGCACCTTTCAAGATTTCAACAGGATCTTGACTGTATCCCTGAGTTAAAAACTGCATTGCTTTGGCAGCACGTTCGGGAGTTTTTAACAAACCTTCACGCTTGGTATCTTCACCTAAATCTTCAATAATATTTTTGTAATTGTCCTTAACATCCCCAGTAACTTTTATGTTGTACTCTTCAAAATTTTTATATGGCATAGTAGTTTTCTATTCTAAAAATGATAAAGTTAATCAAATTTTAATTGTTGCAAATGTCAAACCCATCAGCAACCATGGTATTTTAACTTTTTATTGGCAATTAAAACCCCATTACAAATTTACTTTTGTAACTAATACCAATTAGTACTTAAAATATTCCATATAATTTGTTTCTATTTCGCTCATATTTCAATATAAAATGAAACCGTATCTAAGGTTATGCTTTAATTTTCTATCTCATCTGAACAAAATATAATTCAAATTAGTTATGGTTCATTTTAAATAATAATTCGTATATCAGGTTTTTTAGTTTGAAAAATTTGTTGATTTCTCCCAAGCTTTCAACCAAAAATATGGAATGAAATTTTCTTTTCTCTTATTTTTTTCTCTATGGTTTTTGACTAATGTTGAAGCTCAAAACAAAAAAGCGTATCATATTACCAGAACAGAAAAAGCACCCAACATCGATGGGGAGTTAAATGATGATACTTGGAAAAATGCCCAAATAGCGACTGATTTTATTCAGTTTAAACCAAATGTTGGCAAGAAAGCACCAAAACATAAACGCACCGAAGTAAAAATGGCTTACGACAATAAGGCTATTTACATCTCTGCCTATTTATATGATGACCCCAACGATATCATGCGCCAATTTACCCAACGCGATAATTTTGGACAATCAGATTTTTTTGGGATTTTTTTTAACCCGAACAATGATGCACAAAACAATACAGAGTTTTTTGTGTTTAGTTCGGGAACACAGGCCGATGCGGTTGAAAGCCCAAACAATGGAGAGGATTTTGGATGGAATACCGTTTGGGAAAGTGCCGTAAAACATACCGCTAACGGTTGGACTCTCGAAGTAAAAATACCGTATCGGGCTTTACGATTTACGCAACAAGAAAACCCTACTTGGGGGATTCAATTCCACAGACATTTCAGAAAAACACGCGCACAATATACTTGGAATCCCGTAGATGTTACTATAAACAACATGGGGCTTTTTAATGCTGAATTAAAGGGCTTGAAAAACATAAAACCTCCTACAAGACTAAGTTTCTATCCTTACGCCTCTAGTTTGGTAAGTTCTTTTGAAGGTAAAACTGAAACCGATTTTGCTGCCGGATTGGATTTAAAATATGGCATTACCGAAAACATCACTTTAGATGCCACTTTGATTCCTGATTTTAGTCAGGCTGGTTTTGATAATGTAGAATTAAATCTTGGGCCTTTTGAGCAGCAATTTGCAGAACAACGTCAGTTTTTTACCGAAGGCGTAGATTTATTCAATAAAGGCGATTTATTCTATTCAAGGCGCATTGGGGATAATCCTTCTGAAACTCCAGAATTAGGTGATGATGAAGAAATACTGAACACTCCAGAAAAAGTGCAATTGCTTAACGCAGTAAAAATCTCCGGAAGAACGAAAAAGGGTTTGGGGATTGGTTTTTTTAATGCGATCACTAAAAAGACCTCGGTTAACATTGAAAAAACAGCTCTAAGAAATGAAGGGACAGCGTTTGAAGAAACCATAACTTCAGAGCGAGAAGCTGTATTTGAATCTCTTGCCAATTATAACATTATGGTTTTAGACCAACAGTTTAACAAGAATTCTTCCGTAACCCTAATTAACACCAACGTTACAAGAAATGGCGACTTTAGGGATGCAAATGTTACAGGTTTTCTTTTAAATCTAGCTGATAAAAAAAATACGTTTGGTGCTGTTGCTGAGATCAAAATGAGCACGTTTAATGATGTAACAGATAAACAAAACGGATATAGTGCTAAATTTGCTCTCGGAAAAACCAGCGGTAAAACACGTTATAGTGCAGAATACAACTATGCCGATAAAAACTATGATATCAATGACTTAGGCATACTGTTTAGAAACAACTACAGTAATTTTAGTGCAGATTTTAGTTACCAAATTTTTGAGCCTACTGAAAAACTGAATAGCTATAAATTCAATTCATGGTTTAATTATAGAAGGCTTGCCGACCCAAGTGTATATACTTGGTCTAACGTAGGGTTTAGATATCGCGGCACAACTAAAAAACTACATTCGTTTGGTATTACCGGCAATTGGAACATTGGTAAACAGCACGATTATTTTGAGCCTAGAAATGGTTTTGATAGTTTCTTTTTAGTGAAGAATTATGTGCAATCCGATATTTATATCTCCTCAAACTACAATACTTTTTTCTCTATAGACTCCAGTCTTAAACATGGTCGTTTTTTTGATGAATCACTAAAAGATTTCAACAACTGGAGGTTTCGTTTAAGTCCACGTTTTAAATTCAACGAAAATTTTCTGCTCGTTTTTGATTTTGAATATGATGACTATGTAGCAGAGCGAGGCTATATCAACGACCAAGATGTAGATGGCGAAATTATTTTTGGCGAGCGTGATAGAACTGATGTTGAAGCTAGTATTTCAGGAAGCTATAACTTTAATCCGTTTCATGCCTTAACCTTAAGTTTTAGGAATTATTTAAGCCGTGTAACCTATGATAATCAAGTTTATAATCTACAGGATGATGGCACGCTTGCGGTTTCCAATGTTCATACAAAAAACACCGTTGGAAGTGATCCAGATTTTAGTCCGGACATAAATTTCAATACTTGGAATTTAGATTTCAGTTACACATGGCAGTTTGCCCCAGGAAGTCAATTAACGGCGCTTTACAGAAATCAGATTTTTAATTTATCTGATACATCTCGGGACGGCTATTTTCAAAGTTTAGATAATTTATTCAATCAAGAACAGAGAAACACATTTTCATTAAGGTTGGTTTATTTCATTGATTATAATGATTTAAAAAATGTATTTTAAAATAAAGACCATTTGTATTACCATCTCTTGTTTAAAATTACATTAAAAGAAAAGGATAAATATCTTAATATTGCGCATCACATTCTAAAGTAGTAATTTCACGGCTACTATTTATTTCAAATGATAAAAGCAAAAAACATACATAAATATTACGACGATTTACACGTTTTAAAAGGTGTCGATATTGAAGTAAAAAAAGGTGAAGTAGTTTCTATTGTTGGCGCATCTGGCGCCGGAAAAACAACATTGTTACAAATATTGGGCACGCTGGATAAAGCTTCAAAAGCTGAAGATTTCAGTTTAATTATAAATAATTCTGAAGTAAAGTCCTTAAACGATAAAGCACTTGCCAAATTTAGAAACGAGCATATTGGGTTTATCTTTCAGTTTCATCAATTATTACCTGAGTTTTCTGCATTGGAAAACGTTTGCTTACCGGCATTTATAAAAGGCACAAAAAAGGTTGACGCCGAAAAACGCGCCAAGGAACTCTTAGATTTTTTGGGATTATCACATCGCTACAACCACAAACCCAATGAACTTTCCGGTGGCGAGCAACAGCGTGTGGCAGTTGCCAGAGCATTGGTAAATAATCCAGATTTGATTTTTGCAGATGAACCTTCGGGAAATCTGGATAGTGAATCTGCTGAAAATCTACACAACCTTTTTTTTAAATTGCGCGATGAATTTGGACAAACCTTTGTGATTGTAACACACAACGAAGAATTGGCAGATATGGCCGATAGAAAACTGGTAATGGTGGATGGAAAAATCGTAAATTAAAACATACTATTATTGACCAAAGAAGAACTCAAAGAATTCCTAGACACAAAAGTTATTCAATACAATAATCCGAAATTTATTGAAAGCGACCCGATTCAAGTTCCTCATAAATTCACAAAAAAAGAGGATATTGAAATTTCTGGTTTCTTAACCGCTACGATTGCCTGGGGAAATAGAAAAAGTATCATCAATAATGCGAATAGGTTAATGGAATTATTGAATAATTCCCCACATGACTTTATTATAAATCATCAAGAAACCGATTTAGAAAAGCTACTCCCTTTTGTACACAGAACATTTAATGGTAATGATTGCACACAGTTTATAAAATCGCTACAACATATTTATAACAATCATGATGGTTTAGAAGCTGTTTTTGCTAAACATGCTGAAACGAATTCTCTTCAAAAATCTATTTCGAATTTTAAATCTGTTTTCTTTGAAATCGACCATCTCCCAAGAACAAAAAAACACATTAGCGATCCTTTAAAAAATTCGGCAGCAAAACGAATTAACATGTTTTTACGTTGGATGATCCGAAACGATAAAACTGGTGTGGACTTTGGAATTTGGGAAAGCTTATACCCTAGCCAATTATCTTGTCCGCTAGACGTACACTCTGGAAATGTTGCTAGAAAATTAGGCCTCTTAAAACGCAAACAAAATGATGCAAAAGCCCTTTTAGAGTTAGATACTGCATTACGGAAACTAGACCCAAACGACCCTGTGAAATATGATTTTGCGCTTTTTGGTCTTGGTGTTTTTGAAGGGTTTTGATATTTATTCATAACATAGTAAAACCGTGTTAAAGTATAATTGTCTGTTAAAATATTTATTATACTCCAAATTAACACATCACTTGACTTTGTCAGAAAAAAATAACTAACTTCGTTTAACGTTCGGATGTAAAACATTAAAACGATTTTATATCCGTAAAAAACATTAAACGAACCTCTCAAAAACAAAACAACTTTCAATCTAAAACGATAAGCTGGCAAACACGTCCGTGTTAGGGATTGAACGGCATGTTTGAAATCCCCGACGCAGGAGGGATTGAGTAGTGAAAGCCCGACCCTTTAGGGTAACACCATAAAAAATAAATTTAAAATTGCGCATTCTTAATTATTAATTATATTTGCACCCAATTTCGGGTTAACCTCTGGCGAGAATCGTGAATGTTGTTCTGAATTAATTATGTAAATATTAAGAAATGGATTTAGTAAAATTTGTTCAAGACGAATTTGTAACAAAAAAAGACTTACCAGAATTTGGAGCTGGAGACACAATTACCGTGTATTATGAAATTAGAGAAGGCGAAAAAGTGCGTACTCAGTTTTTTAGAGGTGTAGTAATTCAAAGAAGAGGTTCTGGAGCATCAGAAACTTTTACAATTAGAAAAATGTCTGGCACTATAGGTGTTGAGCGTATCTTCCCTGTTAATTTACCAGCATTACAAAAAATTGAAGTTAATAAACGTGGTAAAGTACGTCGCGCTAGAATCTTCTACTTTAGAGGACTTACTGGTAAAAAAGCAAGAATTACCGAAAAAAGACGCTAGAAATAACACTAGTAAAATACTATTGAAAAGCTTTGGATCTTGTCCAGGGCTTTTTTTTGTACTAATTATTGCTTGAACGTATCATACAAAGAAAATGAATCATTTTTGCTTTATACGAACTAGAAAAATAAAGCATAGCCTTAGTTACGGTTTCTTTTTATTGTGAAGTAGAGAGGAAAAAAAGCAACGTTTTATTTTGATAGGTTCAAGTAATTATTAGTATTACTAACAAAAGTTAACAACTATGGTTGATAACCAGTTGATATCTAATTTGTTGCAAAATTTGGTTTTTTGGAACTTATGTTGTACTTTAGTAACAGAATCAGAAATAAGGCTTAAAATGTTTTTATTGAAATTCTAATAAAGAAACGTTCTTTATATATTGTTGTTTTTCGAGGTTTTGATTTTATTATGCTTGCATGATAAAATAAAACCATGACGTTATAAAATGTTCAAGTAGTTTTAATTGCTTGAATAAACGAGTAACAGAAAGCTTTTTAAATATAAGGTCAATACCTGTAATTTATTAAGAAATGTTTGGAGTATTTGATTAAGCTCGCATTAGTGAGTCATAAATGCCAATCATAAAGAAAAACAATCTACTGAAACATGAAGTGATAGGTCAATACATTTTGAAAATCACAAATTATGTTTCATTGATTTAACTGGACTTGAATTGAAAAGATTTAAATATAATGTTTAAATTGATTTTAGTTGAAACACTAAATTAGATCACGCGAAGTTATCTCAAAAAAGCCATGTCAGAATATAGATTAAATTCTATAGTGATATGGCTTTTGTTTTTTTAATACTTTCATATCGTTATTCTTGCCAAATTCTTATCAACCAGAAACATTATTAAAATAATACTAAATATGTACTGTTTCGGTACTTTTACTATATATATTATTCCTTTTTAAGTGTCGATTTTTGTATATTCGCAGTCGCTAAAAACGAATCATCTTTTTACTCCTGTTTTTAGTATTGCAATAATTCAAAAAAACACGACGCGAATGTCTAAAATTATTTACACGAAAACGGACGAGGCTCCAGCACTAGCAACACGCTCTTTATTACCAATTGTTAAAGCTTTTGTGAAGTCATCAGGTATTAATATTGAAACTAAAGATATTTCATTAGCAGCAAGAATATTAGCTGTTTTCCCAGAATTTCTGAATGAAGACCAACGTGTTTCAGATGATTTGGCAATACTCGGCGAAATGGCAAAAAAACCAGATACCAATATTGTAAAATTACCAAATATTAGTGCTTCAATTCCTCAGTTAAAAGCTGCAATCAAGGAATTGCAATCTAAAGGTTTTAATATTCCTGTTTATCCTAACGAGGCAAAAAATGATGCTGAAAAAGATATCAAAGCACGTTATGACAAAATAAAAGGTAGTGCTGTAAACCCTGTTTTACGTGAAGGCAATAGTGATAGACGTGCGCCTAAGGCTGTTAAGAATTATGCTAAAAGGAACCCACATTCCATGGGGGCCTGGTCTAGCGATTCAAAAACTCATGTGGCAACTATGAGCGAAGGTGATTTTGCCCACAATGAGAAATCTGTTACCTTAAAAGATGCAACCAGCATATCTATTGAGCATACGGATACTAATGGAAATACTACTGTTTTAAAAAATAGTTTTGCTTTGCTTAAAGGAGAAATTATTGATGCCACTATAATGAGCAAAAAAGCATTAGTTAGCTTTTTAGATAAACAAGTTGTGGATGCTAGAGAAAAAGGTATTTTGTTTTCTCTACATATGAAAGGCACCATGATGAAAGTGAGCGACCCCATTATTTTTGGTCATGCCGTTAAAATATTTTTTAAAGATGTTTTTGCTAAACATAATGAAACCATTGAAAAATTAGGTGTTAATGTGAATTCCGGTTTAGGGAATTTATTAGAACGCATACAAGAACTACCTGAGGCAAAACGCAAAGAGATTGAGGCCGATATTGAGGCAACGTACCTAAATGGTCCAAGTGTGGCTATGGTAAATTCTGATAAAGGTATTACAAATTTACACGTACCAAGTGATGTGATTATTGATGCATCTATGCCTGCAATGATCCGAACTTCCGGTAAAATGTGGAACGCTCAGGGCAAACTTCAAGACACAAAAGCTGTAATTCCAGATAGTAGTTATGCTGGCATTTATTCGGCAACTATAGATTTCTGTAAAAAGAATGGTGCTTTTGATCCTACAACCATGGGAACAGTTCCTAACGTTGGACTAATGGCTCAAAAAGCTGAAGAATATGGTTCTCACGATAAAACTTTTGAAATTTCCTCAAACGGAACTGTTAAAGTTATTGATGCTTCTGGAAATGTGCTGTTGCAACATACAGTTGAAGAAGGCGATATTTGGCGCATGTGCCAAACTAAGGACGCACCAATTCAAGATTGGGTAAAACTAGCCGTTACTCGCGCAAGAGCATCCGAAACTCCTGCTGTATTTTGGTTGGATGAAAACAGGGCCCATGATGCAGAGATCATCAAAAAAGTAAACACCTATTTAAAAGATCATGATACTTCTGGTTTAGATTTAAGAATCTTATCCCCTATTGAAGCCACACTTTTTACTTGTGAACGACTTGTAAAAGGTCAAGATACTATTTCTGTCTCTGGAAATGTATTACGTGATTATTTAACCGATTTATTCCCAATATTAGAAGTTGGTACTAGTGCCAAAATGTTGTCTATTGTGCCATTAATGAATGGTGGCGGACTGTTTGAAACTGGTGCAGGAGGTTCTGCGCCTAAACATGTAGAACAATTACTTGAAGAAAACCATTTACGTTGGGATTCTCTAGGCGAGTTTTTAGCCTTGGCCGTTTCTTTCGAACACTTTAGCAACGTTAATAAAAATCCAAAAGCAAAAATTCTAGGGGAAACTTTAGATGACGCAACAGACACATTATTGGAGAACAGTAAAGGACCTTCTAGAGTTGCAGGAGAATTGGATAACAGAGGGAGTCATTTCTACCTGGCAATGTATTGGGCACAAGAATTGGCAGCTCAAAATAAAGATGCAGCTTTAAAAACTGAATTTGCTCCAATAGCTAAACAACTGGAAGAAAACGAAGCAGCAATTGTTAACGAATTGAACGAAATTCAAGGTAAGCCAGCAGACATTGGTGGCTATTACGAACCTGATGAAAATTTGATAAATCAAGTCATGCGACCTAGTAAAACGTTTAACGCTATTATAGAATAGTCTCAAACACATAAATAGTTATCCAAAGCTCCCTTCTCGGGAGCTTTTTTTGGGCATAATTTTTGATGAATCTAAAGTATTTAAAGTCTTAATATTTAAGAGCATATTAACTTTTGCGTAAATATTCTAGTCTTTTTTTTATTTAAATTTGAACATCATCAACCAACAAAATAAATCATGTCCAAAAAAAACCTTATCATAATTGGTACTGCAGTTGTGGTTCTTATCATATCCTATTCACTTTTTGGAAGTAATAGTGATGAAGACTCTCCCATTACAACTGAGGTTATAAAAGGCAAATTTATCAATGAAGTCATTATTTCTGGAGAAGCACAATCTACCAGTTCAAAAAAAATTAATGGACCTATTAATGCAAGACGCTTCAATATCTACCAACTCAAAATTCAAGATTTAGTTGCAGAAGGTACTGTTGTAAAAAAGGGAGGCTATATAGGAAAACTTGATGCGTCTGAGGTCAATGGGAAAATTAACGATGCCATGTTAAGCTTAGAAAGTGCGCAATCTAAATACACCCAAGAACAGCTAGATACTACATTAACTTTGAAGCAAGAACGAAATGCGATAAAAGACCTTTTGTTTAACATAGAAGATGATAGACTTGAATTAAAGAGTTCTATTTACGAAGCACCAACAATTATTAAAAAATTAGAAATCAATATTGAAAAAAACGAAAGGGATTTAAAAGAAAAAAAAGAGGACTACTCCATAAAAAAAAGGAAAGCCGTTGCTAAAATGGTACAAGTGGGCACCGAAGTTTCTAAAATAAAAAAGCAAATAGATGAGCTAACTGCGCTGCAAAAAGAATTTACAATTTATTCTGAAGATGCGGGCATGGTAACTTATGTAAAAGACTGGAATGGTGTAAAAAAGAAAGTAGGTTCTACAATTTCACCATGGGAACCAGCGATTGCAAGTTTGCCAGATTTAACCAAAATGGAATCTAAAACCTATAGCAATGAAGTCGATATCAGGAAAATAAAAAAAGGGCTACCCGTAAAAATTGGTTTTGATGCTTTTCCCGAAATTGAATTGACTGGAGAAGTCACAGATGTAGCCAACGTTGGAGAAAACAAAAGAGGATCTGATATTAAACTGTTTCAAGTGCTTATTAAATTAAATGAAACAAATGATAATATAAGACCGGGAATGACAACTTCCAACAGGATTTTGACCGAAGAAGTTGAAGATGTTCTAATGGTGCCTTTAGAAGCCATTTTTACGAAAGATTCCATTAGTTATACCTATGTGAAATCTGGATATTCCATTCAAAAGAAAGAAGTGAAATTGGGATTATCTAATAACGAAGCTGTCATTATAGAAAAAGGCTTAAAAGAAAATGAGACTGTATATTTAAGTAAACCAGAAGGTTTGGAGGAAAAAAGTATAACGCTATTGGACAACTAATGATAGACAAAATACTTTTAGAAAAACTAAAATCTAACTTCTCTGAAGCGTTTCGGTCTATTAACACGAATAAGTTTAGAACGTTCCTAACCGCATTGGGGATTATATTTGGTGTTGCTGCTGTAATTACAATGTTGGCAATAGGTAATGGCGCCGAAAAAGAAATACTATCACAGTTGGAGCTTGTTGGTGTAAATAATATCGTAATAACACCAATTCCCGACAATGAAGATCCTGACGAAAACTCTGATGAGGAAGAAAACAACGATAGTGAACCTAAAAAGTTCTCAAAAGGGTTAGATCTTCAAGATGCTTTAAGTTTAGAAAAAAACATTCCAAGTGTTAAAATTGTGAGTCCAGAAATTATATTAAACACCTACGTTATAAATAATGGAAAACAAAACTCCGTCAAGCTCGTTGGTGTAACCTCTTCATTTTTAGAATCTTCAAATATTAATATTGAAAAGGGTAAGTTTTTTTCAGAGTATCAATCGAAAAATGCACTTCCCGTTTGTGTTATCGGCAGAAAAGTTGAAAAAAAATTATTTACAGGCGAAAGTGCTTTAGGAAAACACATAAAGGTAAAAGACGTTTGGTTGCAAGTTATAGGAATCATTGAAGAAAAATTAATATCAGATAAAGCTCAAGAAAATCTAGGGATTAGAGATCTAAATCAAGATGTTTATATTCCTATTAAAACTTTTCTCGTGCGCTACAAAGACCGAAAAGTAATTAGTGATGATCTTTCCGTAAGCAACAGGGGGCGTAATCAAAACGGGCCTAAAAAACGGATTCCCAGAGGAAATTATCATCAAATAGACAAACTGACCGTAAAGGTTTCAAATTCAAATGAGTTAAAGGCTACTGCTGAAGTTTTAAGTAGAATGTTAAAAAGAAGACATAATGATGTGCTGGATTTTGAAATCACAATTCCCATTCAACTTTTAAAACAACAGCAAAAAACCAAACAGATTTTTAATATCGTGCTAAGTATTATTGCCGGTATTTCGTTGCTTATCGGTGGTATCGGTATTATGAATATTATGTTGGCTTCAGTTTTAGAACGCACCAAGGAAATAGGAATCATGCGCGCCATTGGAGCAACTAAAGAAGATGTGATTTTACAATTTTTATCAGAATCTGTGCTTATTAGTGTTGGTGGCGGAATTATAGGAATTATAGTAGGCATTATTGGAGCTTATGTCATTGAAATGGCTTCGGGAATAGAAACGATACTGTCTTTAAACTCCATACTTATTTCTTTTGTTATTGCCGTAATTATCGGATTGGTTTTTGGAATTCTCCCTGCAAAATCGGCAGCAAATAAAAGACCCATTGAAGCATTAAGAGCGGAATAAACTACCTCGGGTAAGCCCACGAGGTATGTAAATTCCAAAAAGACAAAAACTAAATTCCAAAAAAAGAAAAACGGGGCAAACCTGGAGGACTTAAACCCAAAAAATTAAAACATCACCAATCAAAAAAAACTAAAAATGTGAAACAACTAATTCTAATTATCCTTATCATTTTCCCATTGATTAATTTTTCGCAATCAAAAAAAATCACGTTAAGTGAGGCCATCGAAATTGCGAAAAAAAAATCCCCTGATTATAAAATTAATTTGAATAGAAACGAAAGTAACTATTGGAGGTATAGACGGTATAGGGCTAGTTTTTTGCCTGAGTTGAGGCTAGATGCAACCTTGCCAGAATATAGAAATGCAGTAAGAAGAATTACAAATGATGCCGGTCAAGATATTTTTGTGAACCAAAATCAATTGTTGGTTGAAGGCGGATTATCCATAAAACAAAGTGTGCCCTATACAGGTGGAACACTTTCAATAAACACCAATTTAGAGCGCATAGAACTTTTTGGATTGGATGACAATATTGGGTATGCTGTCATTCCCTTCTCTATCCGATATTTTCAAAATTCATTATTGTTCAATCCATTTAAATGGGATAAAAAAATTGAACCTCTAGTGTATGAAGAATCCAAAAGAGAATTTGTGGAGAATATGGAGCAAATTTCGGTGAGCACCTCTCGACGCTATTTTCAATTACTAAAAGCTCAAATGCAATTAGAAATTGCAAAAACCAATTTATCCAACCAAGACACATTGTATCAAATAGCACAAGGGCGTTTTAAAATGGGTAAAATTGCCGAAAACGATTTATTACAAATGGAACTAACACTTTTAAATTCCAAAAATGATGTGACTTCAAATACGCTAGAATTAAAAAGAACCTCCCAAAATTTAGCGCGTTATTTAGAATTAAGTAGTGAAAATTTAGAGTTAGACGTTCCAGCTAATTTACCACTTTTTGAAGTTGAACCTGAAAAAGCGTTGGTAGAAGCACAAGCGAACAGAAAAGCAGTTGTAGAGTTTAGAAGAAGGCGTCTGGAAGCAGAAAAAGAAGTGGCTTTTCAAAAAGGAAATAATAGGTTGAACGTAGGTGTCGTCGCCAATTTTGGAATTTCAAATAACGGAGATGATTTCAATAATCTCTTTAATAATTTTAACAAACAACAAAGTGTATCGGTTTCGCTGGGCTTCCCAATATTCGATTGGGGTGTTTCTAAATCTAGACGAAAAATGGCAGAAGCCAATTTAGACTTAACCAATAATAGCATCAATCAAGACCAGCAGGAGTTTGAACAAGAAATCTATTTGCATGTACTAAACTGGTCTAACCAAAGGGACTTTTTATATACAGCCGAAAAAGCTAAAATAGTGGCACAAAAAAGATATGATATTTCCAAAAAGAGATATATCCTTGGAAAAATTACAATTACCGATTTAAATATTGCACTTCAGGAAAAAGATAAAGCCATACTTCAGTATTTAAACTCCCTTCAAAATTTCTGGCAAGATTATTATATTTTGAGACAATTGACACTTTATGATTTTATTAATGATAAAAAAATAGAGGTAGAAGATATTCTTTATGATTAAATGCTGATGAATCTATAATATAAGCCCTACGATTTTACGAAATCAGTAATATAAAACACCTTTTTGCCTTACAAATAGAGTAAATGCAAAACGTTTAACCCTATTTAAACTAAAATGTAGCACACTTCAACTAATAAAAAGTTGCTCATTGGGATGCTTTTTTAAATTTGTTCGCTCTCATGCTATATAATGGTTAATATTTTAAAATTCTCTCTCTTTTTTTTATGTGTCAGCCTTTCTGTTGTAAACGCACAACAACGTTTTACATTAAGTGGTACTATAATCGAAGAAAGCAGTAACGAAACCCTAATTGGTGTTTCTATAGTATTCCCTGAAATCAAAACAGGCACAACTACCAATGAATACGGCTTCTACTCTATCACACTCCCTAAAGGGGTTTATAAAATAGAAATAAGTTACCTAGGGTTTTCTACAATAACAGAAACCATAACACTTTCGCAAAATATTTCAAAAAATTTCAGTTTGAAAGATTCCTTAGAAAGTCTTGATGAAATTATCATTACAAAAAGTTCTGAAAAAGCAAATATTCGTTCAACTCAGATGAGTATCAACAAGCTTTCATCTGCAGCAATTAAAGAAATACCCATTTTGCTTGGCGAACCTGATATTATTAAAGCTATAACCCTTCTTCCCGGAGTAAGTAATGCAGGAGAAGCATCTTCAGGATTTAATGTTCGAGGAGGCGCCGTTGACCAAAATTTAATTCTTTTGGATGAAGCCACGCTTTATAATTCATCTCATTTATTCGGTCTGTTTTCAATTTTCAATACCGATGCCATAAAAGATATAAAATTATATAAGGGCGGTATTCCTGCGCGTTATGGCGGCAGGGTAGCATCGGTTTTAGATATTTATCAAAAGGAAGGCAATAGTAAAAAATTTCACGGTAGTGGCGGTATTGGCCTTGTAACTAGTAGGCTTTTGTTTGAAGGGCCGCTCAAAAAAAACGTAAGTTCTTTTCTTATAAGTGGCAGGTCTAGTTATGCACATTTGTTTTTGCCTCTTTTTGATGTGAGTAACAAAGCTTATTTCTACGATATAAACACCAAATTAAGCTATAGGATCAATGATGAAAACAACATCTATTTATCGGGTTATTTTGGAAGGGATGTTTTCAGCGTTAACAATACCTTTGAAAATATTTACGGAAACTCAGTTCTAAACTTTAGATGGAATCATTTGTTTTCAGATAAATTATTCTCAAATCTTTCGATGATTTATTCTGATTATACATTCGGATTAAACTTGGATTTTATTGAGTTTGAATGGACATCGGGTATTCAAAGTTTAAATATAAAGTACGATTTCAAACACTATACATCAGACAAAATAAAATTACAGTATGGCCTTAATAGCTATTACTATAAATTTACGCCTGGAGATATTAAACCCAACACAGAGACTTCAGGTATTAACGAAATGCTTTTAACCAATAAATATGCGTTAGAAAATGCCATATATATAGATACAGAACACAAAGTAACCGAAAAATTAGCGTTATCTTATGGGTTAAGAGTCAGTTCCTTTTTTCGTTTAGGCCAAGACGAATTTAATATTTATGAAAACGACCAACCCGTAATCTGGAACAACACTTTTAAGGTTTATGAAAAGGCCGAACCAATTGACAACAAATCATCCGAAAGAACTGATATTCTTGAAAAATTTTTCAACCTAGAGCCAAGAGCAGCTCTTTCATATCGATTTAATGAAAATAATTCTATAAAATTAAGCTATAACCGAATGAGTCAATATTTGCATTTATTGTCAAATACTAGCTCACCTACACCACTGGATATTTGGGCACCTAGTGGCAAATATATAAAACCGCAATTATTAGATCAGTATGCTGCGGGCTATTTTATAAACTTTAGTGCTGATACATACTCCATAGAATTGGAAAGTTTTTACAAAACCATTAAAAACAGAATTGATTATGTTGATGGCGCAGATTTAATTGCAAATAACTACATTGAACGCGCAATTCTTAATGGTAGGGCAAGAGCTTATGGTTTAGAGTTTTTGTTTCGAAAAAACAAAGGACGATTTAAAGGGTGGATTGCTTATACCCTATCAAAATCTGAGCAGCAAACAGAAGGAAGAACCCCTGATGAATTCGGAATAAACAACGGTAGCTGGTATTACACACCCTATGACAAAACTCATGATGTGTCCGTTACCACAAGTTTTAAGCTAAGTAATTCCTGGAAGATAAACACTAATTTTTTGTTCCAAACAGGACAACCAGTAACATTTCCGAATAGTCAATATCTATTTAACGGAATAGTGATTCCAAATTATAGTGGAAGAAATGAAGATAGGCTTCCGTCCTATCACAGATTAGATTTAGCAATTAATTATACGCCAAAAACCCATAAAAACCAAAGCTTTCGTAGTTCATGGGATTTTGGAATTTACAATGTCTATAATCGCAGAAATGCCTCTTCAATCGATTTTAACCGAAATAGGGGCACAGGACGTAATGAAGCTAAACGCTTATCCATATTTGGCATAGTGCCATCTATATCTTATAATTTTAAGTTTTAAGGTTATGAAAAAAGTACTATTTATATGTTTTTTAGGAATACTATCTTTCTTTAACTGTGAAGATATTATTCAAGTTGAATTGGATACCGCAGAACCTAGATTAGTGGTAGATGGTACTCTTGCTTGGATAAAAGGTACTTCAGGAAATCTCCAAGAAATAAGACTCACTTTAACGGCACCGTTTTTTGATACTATAATCCCTCCCGCTACCGGCGCAACCGTTACCGTTACAGATGAGGATAATAATGTGTTTAACTTTACTGAAAAAGATAGTACCGGGAAATATAGAAACCAATCTTTCAGGCCTACTCTCAACGGCACTTACACGCTCAACATTAACTATAATAATGAAGCATATATTGCAACTGAAACTTTAATACCAGTAGTCCCCATTGAATCTGTTGAAGAAAGACCCAATGTAGGTTTTGCAGGTGATGAAACAGAAATAAGAGCCTTTTACACAGATCCTAAAGGTGTTAAAAATTATTATTTATTTGAGTTTATAAACCCAGTTACTGGAGTTAGGAATAATGAATTATATGATGATGAATTTACAGATGGAAACAGAACCTTTGGAATTTATTTTGACGACGATTTTAAAACTGGCGATTCCCTAATCATTGCCAATGAAGGTATTTCAAAACAGTTCCATGAGTATGTAAATGTATTGCTGCAACAAATCAATATTGATGATGGAGACCCCTTTCAAACCCAACCTGCTATAGTAAGGGGAAATTGTATTAATACAACAAATCCCGACAATTTTGCTTTAGGCTATTTCAGGGCCTCTGAAGTCTCTGTTTTTATTCATGTCTTCGAATAAATTCCCTATTCCCAAAGTGCTTTGAGTTCCATATACATTAAATTTTATGTACTTTTGAGGCATGACTTTTATCAAAACCACAGAGCAAGATTCCAATCATGACCATCTTGAAAAGATGTCTGTTTTAGAGTTGCTCAAAAACATCAATAAAGAAGACAAAACTGTACCAAATGCCGTTGAAAAAGTTTTACCTCAAATTGAGACTTTAGTACTTCAAATAGTTGAAAAGCTAAAACAAGGTGGACGATTATTCTATATGGGGGCTGGTACAAGTGGCAGGTTAGGGATTTTAGATGCATCTGAGTGCCCTCCTACTTTTGGAGTATCACACGATTTGGTTATCGGACTCATAGCTGGTGGAGACCATGCCATAAGAAAAGCGGTTGAATTTGCTGAAGATTCTACAACTCAAGGTTGGAAAGATCTACAAGAATATAACATTAGCCAAAACGATGTTGTTATAGGTATTGCTGCCTCTGGAACAACACCTTATGTGATTTCGGCCCTGGAAGCATGTAACGCTAACAACATTATTACGGGATGTATTGCTTGTAATAAAAACAGCCCTTTAAGTCAAGTTTCCAAATACCCTATTGAAGTTGTAGTAGGCCCTGAATTTGTAACAGGAAGCTCCAGAATGAAAGCAGGAACTGCTCAAAAATTAGTGTTGAATATGATTACCACCTCTACCATGATTCAACTGGGACATGTAAAAGGCAACAAAATGGTTGACATGCAATTGAGCAATAATAAGCTTGTTGATAGAGGAGTTAAAATGATTATGAAAGAAATAAATGTTTCTGAAACTGAAGCCTTAGAATTACTAAACAAGTACAAAAGCGTCCGTGAAGCCGTTAACAATTTCAACAATGGAGAAAACCAAAAGAACAGATAAGGAAATGCTTGTAAAAGGACTTCAATATATGGGTGGTGCTTTAGCCTGTATGTTTTCTGGGCCAACGCTTGCTTATATTTCGCAAACAAAATTAAAAAGCCCAATAGACAGCATTGTGCTAATACTGGCAATCATAATATGTGTTACAGCTATTTTTTTAGCTTTTAAAGGCATAAATACTATCTTGGATAGCATGTTTAAAAAGAAGTGAAATCTTTTACAATCAATCGAAATATCAGTTCGAGTAATGTTTTATAAAAAACCATATCGAGAACCTTCAATTAACAAAATATTATTCCATAGAAACTTGCTTAGGCGTGGTAGGATTATATCCAAATTCGACATCATTAATAACAATTCCTAAACTATCAAAAATATAATTGATTATTGCGTAATGATGAATCGTATGGCTGTTTGCTTGTGCCAATAAAGAACCATAAGTATAAGGGATTTCTGTTTTTCCTAAACCTAAATCGTCTATCACTAAAACAGTATCATTCACTTCAAAAGATGCTGAATTTAACTTTTCAACTATCGCCACTAAATAATCTTGAGCACATCCACAATCCGACTCTACATCTTTATTTCTACTTCTAGCGGTCAAGTCAACTCTATTCTCAGAATCTGTATTAAAAATACACTCATAAAAATCCAAAATATGCCTAATGTGCGTACCAATACTAGAATAATAAGGTGGCACAGATGCGTCGCACAATTGCAAATTGGACAAATTATCTAATAACAATTGAGATTTTTGAAGTGTTTTAATAGTAGATTGGATAATAATATTCATAGATACTAAATTAGCTAAATAATTTGAATTGAAAATTATTTTCTATTAGTCTATCTTTCATACTATCCTTACATACTTCCATAAAATACTCAATTTCAATTAGATTAAAAATTCATTATCTTAGATACTCTCAAATCCTAAACAAATTTGATATTGAACTACAACAAATCTACATTAAAAACCATATCCTTTTACTTTGCTGCTTTTTGTTGCCTTTTAACAAATGCACAAAAAACCACCAACATAGATACCCTATTTCCTAAAAAGCAATATGCTTTTAAAACCTTAACTATTAACGATGGCTTATCTCAAAATAGTGTTATCAGCATCGCTCAAGATAGTATAGGTTATTTATGGTTGGCAACACAAGATGGATTAAATAAATATAACGGTAGAGAGTTTAAACATTACGATAAGCAATTTGAAGATATTACAAGAAGTACTTTTAGCAAACTGGGCAAAATCTATATCGATAAGCAAAACAGGCTCTGGATAATTACACATTCTGGAAAATTGGAACTTTACGACCAAAATACTGACGATTTTAAACCTATTGATCTCAATTTTGACGCAAGTTGTGTTTTTCAAGATAAAAACCTAAACCTTTATATAGGCTCTTATAACAATGGGCTTTTTAAAATTGATGCTAAAACCAAAGATACGCTACAGGTTTTAAAAAATGAAGATGTCAAAAAAACGGTATATCATAGTATAGAGATTGATGGTAGTTTATTGGTAGCCACATCTGGCTCTATTTTCAATATAACAAAAAACAATACTTATAGGGAAATACCTGTTAGAACTTCAAGCCTTACCAATTTTAGTGTGTTAGAAAAAAATAGCAAAGGTGATGTTTGGCTAGGATCCTTCGGAAATGGTTTATTCTTTAAATCTAAAAACGGCGAGTCATTTACTAAATATAAAAACTCAAATCTTCCTGAAAACCTAAATATTGAAGATTTACTATTTGATAGCAAAAACCGTTTGTGGATTGCTACTTATGGCAATGGTGTTTATGTAATGGACCTAAGCACGAGCGTTGTAAAAAATTTCAAAGCCAATAAAAATAATCCGTTTGCTATCCATTACAACGATATGTTGTGTCTTTATGAGGACACTACCGGTGTTATTTGGTTTGGTTCTGACGGAACAGGTGCCAGTTATTATGACGCACATTTAATAAAATTCAATATCCTAACAAACAATCAAGTGCCAAAATCCGTGAATGTAGATATGGTTAGGAGTATTGTTACGGATAGCCTTAACAATATTTGGATTGGAACCTCCGGAAAAGGATTAACCTTTGTTGACCTAAAAACAGATACTTATAAAACATACACTACAGACAATACACCTCTGGCCAGTAATAGAATTATAAGCCTAAATTTTATAGAAAACAATTTATGGGTTGGTCATCAGGGTTATGGTTTAAATATTATTGAACCATCAGGCAAGTATAGATTTTTTCCTGAAATAGCCAACTTTACCATTTGGCGTATTGTTAAAGCATCTAAAAACCAAGCTTGGTTATGCACAGAACGCAACGGTATTCTTCTATTTGATAAAAACAAAGGAATAATAACCCAGTATAACACAGAGAACTCTTTGCTAACATCAAACAATGTTAGAGCGTTAACCATAGGTAAAAACAATCATATTTGGTTGGGAACAGATGACAACGGCTTATTCAAACTTAACAAAGAAACTAACACCATTGAAAAAATAGACCTTATAAGTGATAAAATAAAATCCTTATTTTACAAGGACCATGTACTTTGGATAGGCACCAATGGAAATGGTTTAAAGAAGTATAATATTATAGAAGATACTGTTGTAGTTTACACAAAAAAAGAAGGCTTGCCCAATGATGTTATTTACGGCATTCTACCGGATATAAATGATAATCTATGGTTAAGTACCAACAACGGAATTAGTCAATTTATCTTAAATAACACCGAAAAACACTTTGAGAATTTTAGTATATATGACGGTTTACAAGCAAAAGAGTTTAATACCGGTGCTTATTTCAAAGACAATAAAGGCACTTTGTATTTTGGTGGTTTAGAAGGTATTAATTGGTTTCATCCAGAGCAGTTAACGTTCAACACCATCGCCCCAAAAACCATTATTACTAAGTTCGAGGTTTTTTCAAAAGAAAAAAAATTAACCCCAAACACTTCTTTGAATTACGATGATAACACCGTTACATTTACATTTTCCAGTCTTCATTTTTCGCAGCCCGAACGAAATTTTTACAAATACCAATTGGTAAATCATGATGCAAATTGGATTGAATCTGGGAACACTAATCTGGCTCATTATACCAACTTACCTCCTCACACTTATACGTTTCAAGTTATTTCAAGTAATTATGATGGCATTTGGAACAACTCCCCTGCCACATTCACCTTTACCATTAACCAACCTTGGTATTTTAGTACTATGGCAATTATTGACTATATCGTATTACTAATCCTTATCGGCTATGGTATCTTTAGGTATTTAAAATGGCGTTGGCACATTAAGGCACAACTGAAATTCGAACATAAGGAAACCGAGCGTTTAAAACAATTGGACGCCTTCAAAAAAAAGCTTTACACCAATATTTCCCATGAATTCAGAACACCGCTTACACTAATAACGGGCCCAGTAGAAAAACAATTAAACAACCCAAAACTATCAGAAACCGATAGAAATGAATTAATGCTCGTACAACGAAATTCCAAACGCCTTTTAAATTTAGTCAACCAATTGCTCGATTTATCAAAACTGGAAACTGGCCATTTAAATCTATCTGTAAGCCAAGGAAATCTTAGCCTATTCTTAAATCAACTTGTTACGGCATTCAAATTTAAAGCAGAAGACAAAGAAATCACTTTTTCATATCATATACAACACACAGAAAATGCTTGGTTCGATAAAGATGTTATAGAAAAAATTGTCACCAATCTACTAGCAAACGCCATAAAATATACACCAAGCCATGGGAAAATTCATTTTGATGCCAGCAAACAGCAAGGTCAAATCATATTAACAATCATAAACAATGGAAACACCATAAGTACTGAAAAAATTGGAAAATTATTTCGGCGTTACTATCAAGATAGTAAATCTGCCGATGGTGTTGGCATCGGGCTATCCTTGGTAAAAGAGTTAACCGTTTTATCTCATGGAAATATTGTTGCCCATGCTTTGAATAAAGATGACATACAATTTACAGTAACCTTACCCATAGAACGTTCGTTTTTCAATGCATCTGAAATTGCAGAAGAAACGCTTCCTGATATATCTGACACAGATGATAATTATAATTTACAGCAAACGGCAAAAACGAAAACCAATCCGTTACTATTAATTGTTGAAGATGATGAAGACATACGCATATTCCTGAAATCCATTTTTAGGGACACCCACGCTATTGAAGAAGCTATTAACGGTGAACAAGGCATAAAAAAAGCCATAAAAATAATCCCCGATATCATAATCAGCGATATTATGATGCCAAAAACCGATGGCATAGTATTGTGCAATACCTTAAAACATGACGAACGCACAAGCCATATCCCTATTATACTCCTTACAGCAAAAAGTGGTAACGACAATGAAATTAAAGGCTTAAAAACTGGTGCGGACGATTATGTTGTAAAACCGTTTAATAGTGAAAAACTTAAAATTAAAGTTAAAAATCTTATTGAGTTAAGATTACAATTACAACAGCGATATAGCACTACTTTAGAATTAAAAGACATTGCAACTACATCGGTAGAACAACAATTTTTAAATAAATTAAAAGCTGTTTTAAATGAAAATATCACAGACACGTCATTCAATTCAGATATGTTTAGTAAAACAATGTTGATGAGCCGGATGCAATTGCACAGAAAACTTAAAGCCCTTACAGGGTTATCCACCACCGAATTTATAAGAAGCGAACGCTTAAAATTAGGCGTAAAGCTTTTGCAAACTTCCGACCTCTCTATTTCAGAAATCGCCTATCAAATTGGGTTTAATACACCATCCTATTTTATTAAATGCTTTAAGGAAACGTACAAAAGCACACCTTCAGAATACGTCTCAAACCAGTAATACGCTACGTTTCACACATCATGTTACATATGTTGCATACTTTGTTACATATTTGATATCCATAAAAATGCTTTCCATATAATTTTACAATCAAGCTAGCACGATTATACTATCGTTGTTAAAAGCAACTCTCCTCCAAAGTATTAAAATTGATGCATAAAACCGATAACATAAAAGCAGAGGAAAATCAAAACATTTATTTAAGTATAGACCATTTAAAAAAAGGAAATTACTTATTGAACATCACTCTAAAAAACAAAATAGTAAAGTCTATAAAGTTGAAGAAATAAAGATGCTATTAATCAGTGAGAGAAAGGGGAATAATGAAGATGGCTCATTGAATTTATTCCCTTTTTAAAAAATAGCTACGAGATTCTTTTTTTGCCCCACTATTCTCCCTAGTCCATGATTTAATGAGCAACAAATAATTAATCATAAAATCTATCAAAAATGAAAACAAAAATTACGTTAACATTAGCACTATTATTTTGCTTTTTGACCAATGCCAATAATATTACGGTAAGTAATATTTCGTTGGAAAACTTAAATGAGCCTGATTGGGTGCAAATAGAATTCGATCTGAGCTGGGAAAATTCTTGGCGATTAAGTGCAGGCCCTTCCAATTGGGATGCCGCATGGGTGTTTGTTAAATACAGAGTTAATAGCGGTAATTGGCAACATGCGCAATTAGCACAAACAGATTTCGTTGCTGCCTCTGGAAGTACCATTGATATTTCTAGTGATGGTGTTGGCGCTTATATTTATAGAGATAGCGATGGAAGTGGCGATTTAAACCTACAAGATATGCGCCTGCGCTGGGATTACGGATCGGTTAATACCAACGACGTATTGGACATCCAAGTATTTGCTATAGAAATGGTGTATGTGCCTGAAGGCGCATTTAGTGTTGGTGGTACTTCTGGAGATGAAAACAGTAAATTCTTCAATGGAACTGAGAATATATCTTATGAAATAACCTCAGAAAACGCCATAACCGTTTCACCAGGAAGCCTATATTATAATAATGAAGGCAACACCCCTGGAGACCAATTAGGGCCAATTCCTTTAGATTTCCCTAAAGGGTTCAATGCGTTTTATCTTATGAAATATGAAATGTCTCAAGCACAATTTGTTGGGTTTTTCAATACACTAACAGAAACACAAAAAACAGCCATAGATGTTCCTGCTCCTATAGGTAATGGAAATTTAATTACATGGTCAGGTGGTTCTTCAAGTGCTACTACTACTGCGCCAGACCGAAGTGCAAATTATATTAATCTTGCAACTGCCATGGCTTATTTAGATTGGTCTGGTTTAAGATTTATGACGGAGCTTGAATATGAAAAAGCATGCAGGGGACCTTTACCGCCAAAACCTGGAGAGTTTGCTTGGGGAAATGCCAATATAAACGCCACACCATATACAATAATTAACGCTGACCAACCTACAGAATTAATAACCAATAGTCAAGTAGGCACAGGAAATGCATTATATTTCTCTACTCGTCCTGGAGGCCAAGGCCAAACCCTAAGGAATGGCATTTTTGCAGCTAGCGCTATCAATAAAAATAGAGAAGAGACTGGTGGAAGTTATTACGGCATTATGGAACTTTCTGGAAATATTTGGGAATCTATTATAAGCATTGGCAATCCTGCTGGTAGAAATTATACAGGTTTACATGGTAATGGCAGTATTACTGCAAATGGCAGCGCAAATGTTGCCAATTGGCCGTCTTCAGGCACAGGTTTGGGAATAGGCTTAAGAGGTGCTGGTTATTCAAATCCTTCCATAGATTTGAGAATTTCCTCAAGACGATTGGCGAACTTCAGTTATACAGTAGCATTTTCTGATGTAGGTTTACGTGGATGTCGAAGTTTTTAATATTCAAAAAATGAAACAGATACTTATTATACTATGTTTTTTCAGCTCTTTTTGCAGCCATGCACAATTTTTGGGCGGCACAAATGACGGAGATTCTTATGCTTCAATTTTTGGCACACAATTGAACGGAAGCATCGTATCTTATACCATTATGTACCGCGCAGGAAATGGTGATGGCTATGACCTGAATTATAAAAACGGCATGTTAACCGATAATACGTTAAGTTTTTATAATGGAGGTATGGGCGATGGATTCGCAAAGTATGTTACTACAGATTTGCTTACAGGAGAAAGCCTAAGCACTATTTTTTCTGGGAGTAGCGGAGACGGATTCAGCAATCAAATTTCCAATACTACAGTTTTAAAAGGCACAAATCTAACCGCTTTATACAATGGGAATACTGGTGATGGATTTGCCATGAATTTTCTAACAGATGTTCTGTTGCAAGGTTTTATGACAGAACTTTACAAAGGTGGTACCGGCGATGGTTTTGCAAGCCTTATTAGTTCAGAAAACTTCCTCAATGGCTTAATGGCTGAATTGTTTAATGGTGGGAACGGTGATGGTTATGCTTCTGAAATAGTATCATCTTCATTAACATTAGACCTTATAGAAGAACTTATCAAATTGGATGTTTTATTATACCCAAACCCAGCAAGCCATATCGTAAACATAAAACCTAAGGATGGTGTGAGTATTACTTCCGTAGAACTCTATGATGTTTCGGGCAAGAAGGTCTTAATCAAATTATCAAATGAAAACACATTAAATGTGTCCAACTTATCAGATGGTATTTATCTTTTGAATATTTTCTCTGAAAATGGAAGTGTTTCAAAAAAGTTGATTGTTAAAAAATAAATCTAATATTAAAACGTAACATTATGAAAACACTATTCACTTCAATCGTTGGACTTCTAATAATACTGTCCACAAACGCCCAAGTAGGCGTAAACAACCCTAACCCTACGCAGGCACTCGACGTTAAAGGGAAAGTAAAAATTTCCAACGATGGCCGAACGCCAACCGCAGGTACCATTCGTTACACCACCGTCTCTGATGACTTCGAGGGCTACGACGGGACGGAGTGGAAATCCCTGACTGAACAAAAAAGCAGCGGCACGCCTAGTGACCCGGTGCCTTACTTTGGGCGCTCAAATGCAGTAGCCGTTGGCAACGCACTAGGTAACCCCGGCCTAGTAACACTCGAATCCTGGGAGAATAGTGCTGACACCTTCAGCACCGTTCCCGCCGGCCAATTCTTTCTAGTTACCCGCATACAGGCGCAAGACAACAACCTGACCTCAACGTTTGAACGTATGGACTGTGGGGTCTACGCTCAGGGCGCACCCAACTCCGTCAGAGGCAGTACGCTTGTCCGCATGGTAGGCTCTAACCGGGAATTGGTCGCCTTAACGGGAGATCAATCGAACCCGCTCTTGATTCTGCGACCAGGAGACCGGATCGCTATTTATAATAACAACCTGTCCTCACAGACGACCCTCAACGTCCTTATCCACGGCTTTCTGGTAGATAAACTGGACTTTTAAACCAAGAGCCATGAAAAATAAAATTCTATTTTTAATCTTTACGGTCTGCCAATTTTCATTTGCACAACAAGGACTTTACATTTCCTCGGGGGGATTCCTCCATAATGAAAACAGTATCATTACCGTTGTTGATGGCGACTTTGTAAACGCAAGCACTACCGTTTTGAATGGTGGCACGCTCCAAATAAAAGGTTTGGATGGTAACGCACATAGCATCTCGCTAGATAATGAAAACACTATGGATTATTTGGAACTTTACGGTATCTCTCCTATTGAACTCGATGGACAATTGGTTCTGAATAATGAAATTTTTATGAATGATACCTCTAGTTTTATTATGAACACTGGGAGTTATGTTACTCTTGGTCCAACAGCAGAAATTGTGGGCGAATCAATAACAAATACCATAACGGGAGCCGATGGTACTTATTTTAAGACCACAAGGAACCATACATCTGGCGTCACCAATGATTTTGGCATAATTGGCGTGATTACATATAATGGTAGCACTTCCATGGGAAGTACCGAAATTTATAGACGCTATGGCACTTTTGACATTAACGGAAACCCAACCGTAAAACGGTATTACGAAATTAACCCCACCGTTAATTCAGGTTTAGATATTGAGGCACATTTCTATCTTTCAGATGTTGATTTAAACGGATTGGAACGCTCAAGTCTTGCGGCCTTTAGAAGTACTAACAATGGTGACTCCTTTACTAAAGAAGGTGGTACTCCAGAAACCTTTTTTCATTCCGTATCCAATATTGATGCCTTTTCAATCTGGACTTTTGCAGATGCTTCCATTTTAAATATTGATGAGTTTGGTGCAAATAACGTTTCGGTACTTCCAAATCCAGCAACACATAGCGCTACAATTTATTCAAATAACAATCAACGGGTAAATTCCGTAGAACTCTATGATGTAACTGGTAAAAAAATGTTTGGCGAATTATCAAATGAAAACACATTAAATGTGTCCAACTTATCAGATGGTATTTATCTTTTGAAGATATTCTCGGAAACGGGAAGTGTTACAAAAAAATTGGTAGTTAAAAAATAATAGGAACAAAATAGAAACTTTAATATTATCCCGAAGTTTCTGTTTTTTCCTTTTGCAGTTCTTTTAAAACCAATCTAATTTCACTATAATCATATTTATCGTCCAATTGTGATTTTAAATCAGATAGGTTTTCAAAAGTCTTTTTTGGTATAATTTCTTTTAACGCCTCATAATGATCAACAGGCATCAAATCATTAACTTTTACTTCTCCTGAATCTAAAAAAGTAGCTAGATGTCCAACAATAGTACTTGGAACAAATTCTCGTTCTTTGGCGATTTCAAAAATAGTTTTTCCTGCTTTAAATAACTCTAAAGATAATTTCTTGGAGTCCGTAACCTTTTTTCTTCTGGGCTTCTCCTCAAATATTTCCGCCCTATTTGATGTATCAATATCATGCTCCTCGCAATAGGCTTTAATCACTTTTAAAATAGCAGTTCCATATTTTTCAACACGGGTTTTACCCATACCATTCACTTTCAACAATTCTTGTTTAGTAATCGGCAAGGTTTCACACATTTCATATAATGTTTTTTGTGCAAAAATCTGATAATGAATTAAATCTTTCTCCTGAGCAATATCATTTCTTAACATACGTAGTTGTTCAAACAAGACCACATTACTAGTCCCTTCAACAACTGCCTTTCTAAGTTTTTTAGGTTTTTCCTTTCCATTAAAGACAGATTTAGCCCGTAGTTCTAAAAATTCTTTCGCATTAAAACCACCTGTCAAATTATTAAAATATAATTTTTTAGTATCAAGTAATTCTTCAAAATTATCGAGATTTTTGGTAATATCTGTTCCAACGGCATTATTATCGGTAGTAAATCCAAAAGTCTTTAAAGGCTCTAAAATCTTAGTTTCAGTTTCAGTTTTAAAATAGGCTATTGCCTTCTTAAATCGCTCTTGGATAACTGCACTTTCTTCTGCTAAACCCTCACTTTCCGAAAGTTGTTTTAACTGTGTATTAAAGTTATTGGCCACTTTTAAAAAATTAGTTATGGTGTCTTTAATCGTTACAAAGGTACTTTCAATTGGCCCTTCAACCACAGTTCTATTTTTGTAATAAATATCCAAAACCCTGTTTGCAGGATATAGCAATGGATAAAATTCAAACACTTCGGCAATTAAATCCAATTGGAATCTTTTTTGCGAATTTTTCAAAACGTTTTCATCTGGGGCATTGTCCTCTGCATTCCTATTAAATGAAATGACATTGGCATCGCTGATAATCTGGTTTGAATGAATTTTACTCTTCAATATCAATCCTTCCAAAGACTTACACCTACTCAACGCCACATAAGTTTGTCCGTGGGCAAAAGCACCTTCCGCATCAATAATGGCCTTTTCAAACGTTAAACCCTGACTTTTATGTATTGTGATAGACCAAGCCAAACGCAACGGCATTTGGGTATAACTCCCAATTTTTTTTTCTGTAATAGCCTTTGTTTCAGGATCTACCGAATAGTTGATATTCTCCCAAATTTCGGGCGTTACATTAATATTAAAATCATCATCGGGGCAATGTACTACAACTTCATCTTTATCCAAATGGATCACCTTTCCTATTTTTCCATTAAAATAGCGTTTCTCAGGGCTACTATCATTTTTGACAAACATGACCTGTGCGCCTACTTTCAACTCTAACTTTTCCATGTTAGGGTATGCATGCTCAGGAAACTTGCCGTCAACTTCAGCATTATAGGTAAGTGTTTTGGTTTTTAGTTTGTTTAATTCAGTTCTATTTGTTGCTTCCGCCTTATTATTATGTGTCGTTAATGAAATATAACCCGCATCCGGCTCGGGCGTAAAATCTGGGATATAACGTTTGTTTAATTCCGTAGCCGCAGCTATGGATAACACATTATTCCGAATCTGATTAAGTATTTCGATAAATTTCGGGTTATCCTGTCGGTAAATATGTTTCAACTCAATACTAATCGCATCACATTGCTGGTATGCTTGACTACTAAAAAAGAAACCGTTTTTATAAACGTGCTTTAACAAGGCCCATTCCTGTTCTTTAATAACGGGCGATAGTTGTTGTAAATCGCCAATCATCAAAACCTGTACACCACCAAACACCTTAGTTCTATCTCTAAAACGACGTAATGTTTTATCAATACCGTCCAGCAAATCGGCGCGCACCATACTAATCTCGTCAATCACCAACAAGTCCATCGACTTGATAATATTGATTTTTGTCTTGCTGAATTTTCTATTAAAACCCTTCGAAGCATTTAAATCCGTATCCGGTAAAATAGGCCCAAAAGGCATCTGAAAAAAAGAATGGATGGTTACGCCTTTTGCATTAATAGCCGCAACACCTGTGGGCGCGACTACCACCAAGCGTTTTAAACTGTTCATTTTCAAGCGGTGCAAAAACGTTGTTTTACCAGTTCCCGCTTTACCCGTTAAAAAGATAGAGCGATTTGTATTATTTACAAATGCCCATGCTAATTCTAGTTCTTTATTTTCAGTCATTAATTGCCTTAAAATTTAGAGGTTTAAGATACTAATTTATGAGGGTTTTTATGGCGGGTTTTTGAGAAAAATAAAAGCTGTGCTGGTGATTTATCTTTAAAGGTCTAATTCATTATCAGCACCTGGCAATTCTAATGCTTTTACAGATTGTATCGCATTTCCAGCTATTCCTTTAACTGAACCATACATGTCTATTGTATTGGTTACAACCTTTTCAATTTGCTTTTCTCGTTGTTTCCAAATTCTTTGCATGGAACGTTTTTCGCTATCCAAATCCGATTTCATTTGTGTAAACCCTTCAACAATAGCTTCTATTTGCATTCTGAAAGTACTACTCGTTAAATAATCATAAAGCAAGTCCATTTTATCGCCTTTATTTTCTTGCGTGATAATTGCATTACTTACTTGTAAAATGCCTTCTCTTAAAACGGCGCATAGACTTTTGAATTCCTCATAATTACAAATCCAAATGCCATCTTTTAATCCCATTCTGTCCATATCAGATGGCATAACTTCTGTAACCAAAACTCCAATATTTGCACCTCTATCTCTTATATCAGCTTTAAATTTTTCAATCCAACTGGGTTGAAAATCTTTAGTTCTCTTACTTTCATAATATATAGTTCCGCAGTTTTGTTCCGTTCTAGAATGTACAATCTGAATGCAATCTCCGCCTCTAGTTCCTTTTTTTATTTCTTCAATGGTATCTAACGGAAATTTAGCTGCCAACCATTCTTCTATTGCTAATTCTTGAACTTCTCCTTGAAGCTGCATAGAACCTTGCTCCTGCTTACGTTTCATTTCTTCAGTAAGCTTTTTTTGGTCTTCTAGTTGCTTTTGCATTTCTTTAAAACGCAATTCATTTTTATCTTCTTCGGATTTTTTTATTTTCTCTTTTTCAGCAATAAGAATTTCATTCAGCTTTTTCTGTGCTTCGGCTTCGGCAGCTTCTTTTAATTCTGATTTCTCACGCTTCAATTTTTCAATCTCTGCTTTAGAGCGGTTCAGTTCCTTAACCTGTTCAGATTTTTCATTTAATTCTTTTTGTAAAGCATCAAATTGTTCTGACTGTTCTTCTTTTAATTTCTGTTTAAGTTTGGACTCAATTTCTTTTTTATCCGCTTTTAATTGATTTTCGAGACGCTCTTGAAAGAGTTCATTTTCTTTCTTTTTCTTCTGTTCAAAATCAAGCTTTTCTTGCTTTAGCTTTTCTTGCTCATTCTCGTACTTCTTCTTTTCCAAAGCAATCTGAGATTGATATTTTTGCTTTATTTCTTCTTCTAATTGATGCGACAAAATATCTTGAACATCTATTGATGTTCCACAGTTTGGGCATTTTATTTGTGTTTGGTTTTTCATTTTTAATTTAGCTTGTAATCAGTTTCTGTTATTTAAAATCACTTTCTATTGCTTTAAAGCGTTCATAATCTGCTTTTAAATCATTCATTGTAGGTGGTGCATGTTGTTCTTCTGGATGACTATGTGCTCTTATAAATCCACTAGCACGTCCAAACATTCCATCTATTTCAGCTTTATGCTTTTCAATCATATCTCCTTTTACAGCAGGAAATTTAGTCATCATAATGTTATTTCTGTATCTCCCGACTATTTCCTGAAAAATTGAATTAGACACTAATAATTCTAAACCTGTGCGCAGATAGGCATAACCTTCAGCAGCAACTTCATTTTCATTTTTACCTCCTAATCCATTATTACAGATTGCATTTAGCTTGCTTGTATATGTTTTCAATTTATTGATAGGTGTACCATCAGATAAAAGACCTGTGTTAATGCCATCAGTATTAACTTTATAAAAACTAAAATCAGTATTAGCTTTATACAAAACATGTCCTTGTAAGGCGAAAAAAGAATTATAAAATAGGACATTATGTGTAAATACAATTACTTGTCGCTCTTTTGATAAATCAACTAATCTTTTGGCAACATCCTGCATTATGTTGTGGTCAAGCGAATTTACTGGGTCGTCAAAGACAACTGGAGCAACAGTTGTGTCAAGTTGCAGTTCTGTTAAAAATTCACAGAGAGCAATAGTTTTTTGCTCTCCTTCACTTAAAACTTTATTTATGTCAAATTGACGAATGTTTTGTCTTATTCTTGAGCTACCTTGTTGCGAAAAAAAACCAACATTAACACCGAGATGCTGTTTCCTAAACCCTGTCAATTCAGCTGTAAACTTGTCTTGAAAATCTTGTGCGACAAGTTCTTCACGTGCTTGAGTTGTTTTTGCACTTAAAGACGCTGTATTAAATTGAACCTTATTATCATGAAGTAATTTTCTTGCTGAAAGATTTGAAATACAGGTAAGCACTTCTTGTTTGTGCTCCGACAAGAGTTTTCTATCCTTTAGTTCCGCTATTTCCTTTTTTAATTTTATTTCAGCTGTTTCTAAATTTGCTAATGCTTTGATTAGCAAACCTCTTGAAGTAGTAAGTTCTTTTTGTTTTTTTTCAAGAAACTGAATTGTTAGTATATAATTTATATCGAACTTAATATTTGGACTCACACTATCATTAACAATATGACTTTTATATAATTTAACTTTTGAGTTAAAATCGATAATTTCTTTTGGTTGTACAATTGAACTATTTTCTAATAAACCAAAAGCTGGATAATGAAACACAATAGCATCATTCAATATATTAACCCGTTCAGCAATATCAGTTTTTAGTTTTTCATATTTTGTAATTTCTTCTTGAGTAGTATCATTTAATATTTTGCTATAGCTTTCAATCAAGTTTCGCGCATATTCATTTTGCAAATCTTGTTTGCAATACACACAGGTATCATCTGTATTATTAGGATAATTTTCTTTCGCAATTAATTTAATATATGAATCAGCAGACTTCAGGAAAGTGTTAAACTCAACAGTATCAAACTGTTCTAAACCATGTGTTTCAGCTAATCCTGCAATGCCTTTTTGCGTTTTAGCTTTTAAAATTTTTAATGCAGCATTATATTTTATAATGTTATCCCAATCATTTTTTGTGAGATTTAATCGTATGTGTCTAACCGTTGAAATAATTGTGGCTAGTTCATTAAGAATAAAATCAATGTTTTTCAAATTAACTTCAAGAGTAGCTTTATTAAGTTTTTTTAGTTCATCTTCTTTCTTGGTTAATTCATCTTGATTCACTTGTGTATATAAAGAAAGTTCTTCAAGTTTTTGCTTATCAGAATTATGAGCTAACGAATCAATATATAACTTTTGTGGAGTACCTTCATTAAGCTGTTCACTCCAAAGCATATTAATAGGATACAACATGTATTGTTGAGTATGCATTACACTCAACGCCGTTAATTCATTTGTTATTAAAGAAAAAAGATAAAAACCTTTTGGTGTAACAAGTAATTCACGATTGCTAGACAACGATATATTTACACAATCACTATTAAAAACAGAAACTGCATTTAAATCTGATGGAAGAACTCCACCTTCCCAATTGATAAAGAATGGATTTCCATCTGAAGTAAACTCTATTTTGGCACTTTGTCCAACTTGTTCTTCATTAACATTTGAAAGAATGTCATTATTGCTATCAAAACTATATCCTTGAGCTTTAAGAACACGACTATAACCTGTTTTTCCTACTCCATTATTTCCATACACTACTGTTATGTTTGGACTAAATTCCATGACTTGGTCTTCAGCCAATCGATTTACACCTTTAACTTCAGATAACTTTGTAAGAGAAATTTCCTTGGTTGGTGGCGTAAAAGTAGGTTTACTTATGTTTATTGGAGGAAGTGGTGGTTCAAATAGAAATGTAATTCCTTGTAGATAATAATTGAAAATCTCTTGCTTTTCAATTTGGGACAATGGAGCCTGTGATGTTGTGACTTTTTGAACTAAGAGTTTAGCCCAAAGACCTTTAGACTCAGCCCATTCCCATAAATAGTCAATCAATTCTCTTTGCGTATTTACTGTTGTCATAATTTGTTAAATTCAATCATTGATTAAACATTTTAAAAAAAATCAAAAAAAATAGATAATTCAAAAAACGTTATTTTTTAATTCTTCAAATAAATAATAAGAAGACCATAAATCTACAAAATCTTGTAGGAATTACTTTGAGGGAAAACCGTAAACATCAAACTTCAAACAACCAAATTAGCCCTCTCATCCGCAATCCCAATTTCCACAATACTACCAGAGTTAAAATTCAAAAAATCAGATTCAATACCATCACTAAAAATAACGCCATTAGTCGGCATATTAGATTCAATTTTTAAGGTCTTATTTTTTGTGATTATTCCATAACCGATATTGGTTTCTGTCATTTTACTCAAAAAAGGTTCTCTTACCACAAATACAAGTTTGTTATCATTCCAATCTAAAGTAGTTCCACAATCATTTTTAGCACTATTGTAATAGCCACTTACATTATTTGTCATATTAAAAATGGAACTTAACCAACCTGTTGAACCAGCTCCAGTCGAAATTATAATGCTGTTAGAAGATTGTTGCTCTTTTATACCATTAAACGCTATGCTGTATCTTGAAGAAACATGAGAATCAGCACCTATATAAAAATCATTAAAGGCTAAAAGTATTTGACCGTCGTTTAAGGTAGCCTTTGCCATAGTAACCTCTTTTGTTTCATAATTACCTTTCATTACATTTTTAAGGATACCGTTTAGGTCGCTAGGAGCATGTTTTAACAGAATCCCGTCATAACGTTCTATATCTGGATTAATGCCTATTATTGGCAATCCATTGACGTATTTAGCTGTATTTGCAACCAATCCATCTTGCCCAATAACCAATACTAAATCTTTTTCTGTAAAAATATAGGTTGGCAAAAACGAACGATTTATAACTTTGTGTTTAAGGTTTCCAGTAATAGATTCCTTAATTTTTGAAAGTGATTCGTAAAACGTGTTATGTTCAAGTTCAAAATACTCAAAGTCTCCACCTGAACTCTCAATATAAAACTTGGCTTGAGCTTTGGAATTAAATCTTTCTATTAATTGCTCAAGCCTGGTTTTATCTCTAATTATGATTGCGCTTTCAAATTTCATTTTTCTTATGATTTACTTCTAACAATGGCATCTAACAGTTCTGGAGATATATTCAAGTTTCCAATTTTATCGGCATTTTCAGCTAATTCCCTAAAAGCTAAAGCAATATTATTACTTGGGTCATTACCATTGTTACTAATAGCCATCAATGTTTTCCAGTCTAGCTCTTTATAGGGTTTTAAATTAGCATTTAACACATATTCTTTCACGTCAGCTTCTTTCTTTTCATTGGTTACTTGAATATCGATAAGTGCTTTCTTTTGTTCTTCCAGAGAAATACTTGATGTCATTTTCATTTCTTTGAGTTTTTGCTCATTTTCTTGCTTCACAACATCTGTTTCCATTTTTTTCTCTACAATTTGCTTTTGCTTTTCTTCGACAGCAATTTCAGTATTTAACTCACTTTCCTTTATGATGCGTTCTTGCTCTACAGCAAAATTCCGACGTTCATACACCGCCTGATCAGCTTCTTTTTGTAAAGATTCTCTTGTTTGAGCTTCTAAAGCTCTAGCCATTTCAGGATTTGGAGACACACCAAGTATATTAACACTTAACACTTCTAAACCTAACATTTCAACAGTTTTTGACTTTTGAACACTAGTAAAAATTTCCTTTTCAATCTCATCTAGTTGTCTTAAAGCTTCCTTTAGATGTAATCGTTGAATAATTGAAGCACTTGCTGTTTGAGCTTCATTAATGATGCGCTGCTGAATCTTCTCATAATCATTTTTTAAATACTGCTTTTTCTTATTAACTGTAAAATCCAATGTTTCAGCAATTTGCTTTGGATTTTCAATTTTATAGGTTATTTGTCCTTGCAATGTAACCTCTTGATAATCTTTTGTCGTTTCATTAAATACGAATTGAAAATCATTACTTGGTACTGGAATAGATACAATTGATGAGTTTGGAGAGAAGTAAAAGAATGATAATCCTCTTCCCTCCTTCTTTATCTTTCCATTTTTGTAATGAATTACATAATTCATTGAGTCGAATTTGATATAATTTATTCCTAACATAACATTGAGTTTTAATTATTAATTTGCGTAATTATGACACAAATATAAAATAGAATAAAACATCTACCAAATATATTTTGTGTTATTTTTACACAAATACACTCTGTCGTTGAAATACAGTTGTTTATATCTCGAAAATTATACCTTCCTTTTTGAGTTGGAAGTATCGTTTTTGATTAAATTGGAATAAATTAGCAGGTCTTCCAGAGCCTTTTGATACTTTTTCATCAAGCTCATCTAGTACATTTAAACCTATAATTTTTTTTCGGAAGTTTCGTCTATCAATGTCTCTCCCTAGAAGTGTTGTATATAATTTTTCTAAATCAGAAAACGGGAATTTTTTATCCAGTAGTTCAAAACCAATAGGCTCATAAGTTATTTTACCTTGTAACCTTTCTATAGCAGTTTTTAAAATTTCCTTATGGTCAAAAGATAATTTGGGTAACTCATTAATATGAAACCATTGTACTTGTTCAGCATCTGTTGAAGCATGTATTTTAAATGCATTTGGTCGGACTAACCCAAAATAAGCTATTGACACAACTCTACCTCTTGGATCTCTATCTGGTTTTCCGAAAGTGTATAGTTGTTCAAGGTAATTTATCTTAATTCCAGTTTCTTCGAACAACTCTCTTTCAACGGCGTCTTCTAATGATTCATCGTTTAAAACGAAACCACCAGGAATTGCCCATTGACCTTTAAATGGATCATACTTTCTTTTTATTAATAACACAGATATATTTCCTGCTTCGTATCCAAATACTACTGCATCTACGGAAAGTTTAATTGATTGCTTACTCATTATGTGTAGTTTTTACACAAAAGTATTGAACTTGGACTAATATCCTTGAGTTTATCGCAAAAAAAAATCCCGACTCGTTAGAATCGGGATTAAAAAAGGCAACGACCTACTCTCCCACAAATGCAGTACCATCGGCGCAAACGGGCTTAACTTCTCTGTTCGGAATGGTAAGAGGTGAGCCCCATCGCTATAACCACCTTAAGCTTTAGTCCCGCACTCGGTGCGGGATCTCTTCCGTTTTTAGCTCTAAAGCATTTTCGAAAGATAAATATCTTAACATATTGAAAATAAGAAACATGGTCTGTAATAAATATTGAACTTATAAAAAAACAGGCGTACAATAAGCCTATGGGTTATTAGTACTACTCGGCTACGACATTACTGCCCTTACACCTATAGCCTATCGACCCCGTAGTCTACGGGGACCCTTTAAAGAAATCTCATCTTGTGGTGGGTTTC